>JAGIBF010000172.1 GCA_017744515.1 Niastella sp. | reverse complement strand
GCCTTCGCGTTTGCCGATGGTCAGGGTGCGTGCGGCATCGTTCCACTGGATTGCGATGCGCGCGAACTCGCCCTTCCGGTAGCCTTCGCTGGTGCCGTCGTCCTCATACAGCGAATAGGTCCCGTCCGCGCCGGTAAAGACCTGCAGTACGATCGGGCCATCGGGCTCTTCGCCGGTGTGCTGGATTGCCGGTCCGGTCGGGACGATCGATCCAGCCCGAACGAACAGCGGCATACGCGCATAAGGCGCGGCCGCCTCGATTTGTTGTCCGCCGGTAAGGAAGGCGCCGCTGTTGAAATCGTACCAGTCCGCTCCAGCGGGAAGGTAGACCTTGCGGCTGCGCGCCTTGAATTCGGTGACGGGGGCGACAAGGAACGCGGGACCGAACATGTACTGGTCATTGATGTTCCAGACCTTGCGATCGGCCTGGAAGTCCTGGACCAGCCCGCGCATGATCGTGCCATCCTTGAACCAGGTGTCGGCAGCGGTCGTGTAGATATAGGGC
>JAGIBF010000171.1 GCA_017744515.1 Niastella sp. | reverse complement strand
TGGATCCGGGCGGGTGATTGTGGCAGATCATGCAAATGTTGCTACAGTTCATACCATTGAGGATAGTTATTATTGTTATAAGATCGGATATTTGGAGGAGTAGCAAAAATTCGTATACTATGGACCGCTATAATATTTTGAATCAGGTGCACAAGGGGTTAAAGGCTTTTTTATATGACACGGCTTTGTTGACGCAGCAAACGGATTTTACCATTGTGGATGAGGCTTCGCTGGCGCAGGAAAAGATCGCCGAGGCGATGTACCTGTTCGGTCAACATGCGTTCTATATTGAAAGGTTGTTGTTTCCGTTCGTTGTTGAGTACAATCCCGGGCTGATCTCTTCTTTTAAACAGCAGTACCAGGCTAATGCTGTGCTTATTCAACGGCTGCGCGGGCTATTGACTGCTTATGAACATGCTGTGAGCAGTGACGAGAAGCATACTGCAGGGCATGCTATTCAAAAGGCTTTTACCGGTTTTGTGGTGGCTCACCTGGAGGGGTTGGCAAGAGAGGACAGTTTGTTGAATAGCAT
>JAGIBF010000170.1 GCA_017744515.1 Niastella sp. | reverse complement strand
ATTCCTCCAAAGTTTTTAATTGAAATACTTTCCATTTACATGAATTATCGTGAAGTGCCGGTGTGATGGGTGACTGTTGTAATCTACAAATATAATTAAGTTATATAGCGTTCATAACATTTCTGCCATGTAATGCACACGCAGACCTTTTGCTGTTACTTTTTCCCTTTTCTGAGCACTTTCTTTGCAACTGTTTTGGGGGTTGCCTTTCTAGCAGACGCCTTCTTCTTTACAGCTTTTTCTTCTTTAACTGCTGCCTCCTTAACCGCAGGCCCATCTACCGGGAAAGGCTTATCCGGCATAAAGTCTTTTGGCGACATGCCAAAGTAGTCTGCAAGCGCATTGATGTGACGAACGTTGTACTTTGCCCTGCTTTTAGGACTCTCTACGTCACTGACGAATGATCTTGAAAGGCCAATAGCGGCAGCAAGGTCATGTTGTGTCATTTCTTTCTTGGTTCTTAACTCTCTTACTAAATCAATGACATATTGATCAATTAGCGTTATGTGTTCCTGATTTTGCATCCGTATACTAAGTAAACGAAGATTAAAAAAATATTGCCTTACATGTACGGCATATTATTTTTTATCATATTTTGCATTAAATATCGGTTATGCCATAATGTAGTAACAACATATCTTGCGA
>JAGIBF010000016.1:33893-94285 GCA_017744515.1 Niastella sp. | reverse complement strand
GAAACTCCCCCTCTCTGTCATTTCGAACGGAGCGATAGCGCAGTGAGAAATCTGCCTGCGAAGCAAACGCACACACTACTCACCATTCACAACTGACTACAAAAAAACGGGGCCTTGAAAAGCCCCGTTGTACGCTGTGAAAAACTATACCTCAATGGTTATGAAGCCTGACGTTGAACAAAATCCTCCAGGATAATATCCGTCAATCCATCATGACGCTTGATGCTCATCCTGGTAGGATAATAACCGCTACGCTGGAACCTGGCCGGCTGCGGGATCGACCGGCTGAAATTGATAGTCGTATCGATAAAAGCCTTCGTGATCATAGGCTCCCAGAAATTGATCTTACCATCATAACTGCCAAAAATAAAAGTCTGTGTAAACACCTTACCACCGCCCAGCTCAGGAGAAGCAGGATCGAGCCAGTGCTTACCCATTTTGGGAACGCCGGGCGCAGGAGCTATATGCCCTGCCGGAATATAAGCCACATCAGGATGATTATTCATCTGCGCTCCTTCCACGATCGCATCTACCTGGGCAGGTGTCATATTGTAATAATGGAAATCGAAGTGAGGCAACATATACATAGGACCTTCATGACCACTCGGATTCCAATCCAGTTGAGCATGATCAAATGCAGTACCATGCTTTGGATGCAAAGCAAGCACAAGATGGTTTTCATGACCGTTGTGATTACCGTCGATGGGAACACTGCTAAGCGCCGCATCCGTAATGGAGATGGCCAGTTTGGCAGGAGAACCATCCGGTTTCAACTCAGACCACGTAAAGGCCTTACCTTTGTACAACTGCGCCACATTTCCTTTCAGCACTTTTTCATCATCCTTATCTTTCTTGCAGGCGGTAGCCAGTGCTGCCACTGCAAGGCAGCTCAAAAACACTTTTTTCATTGCTTGTTATTTTAGGCTATAGAATAATTTCCACAAAGCTGCCCCACAATAACCCAACCAACAATACAGCCCTGCATGAAATGCACCTACATACGGATGAGTTGTCGATAATTTTACAATCCCTGCCACTTCATATCGCCAATCATGGCTATATTTGACAGATACTTTAACCCCCTCGTCGTTGTCTAAATATTGCTATTTCCTGGTAGTGCTTGCATTGATCAGCACCAGCTCCCTGGCACGTCAAAAAAAAGGACCGGGGAAAGTAGGGTGGGCGCAACTCGTTCCGGCACAAACTACAAATGCCATTGCACGCGAATACGTGTTCACACGCTTCAGCACCTTCAACGGGCTCGCCTCCAATACCGTCAACAACATCGTACAGGACCGCAAAGGATACATCTGGTTGGCCACCCCCAATGGCTTGCAGCGCTTCGACGGCAACAAGTTCATTACCTTCAAACACCAGCACCGCAACCCTGGTACGCTGCCCGATGATAACGTAGGCCGCGTCTACCTCGACAAGCAACAAAGACTATGGGTGTTTACAGCAGACAATAAAGTAGGCATCTTTGATACCGAGCGTTTTTTTTACAAAACAGTCGACATTGGCTGGGTAACACCGCAGCCCACCGTCTATGTAGGCAAAGCCATGGCTGAAAACAATGAAGGAGACCTCCTGATGATGATGGGCTGGCATGAGACCTACAAATTCTCGCCCGATTCCAACAGCTTTCTGATCGACCGGACGATGCAATACAAACCAGCCAACTGGAAACGGTTTTCCTATTACTACGATACCATTACACGCCGCTCCTGGACAGGTTGCGATTCCGGACTGGCCATGTACGATCCCGTCACCAAAAACCTGAATTACCGTGGCCATAACCCTGACAAAAACAAGATCATCGAAGCATTCGGAGATGCTCCCATAGTGCTGAACATCCATGTTGATGAAAAACGCCTGGCCGTCATGTCCACCTGGAATTCCATTGATGTAGGACCACGATTGCACACCTACAATAACCACACCGGGGAAAAGAGAAAACATGCAGTGACAGAAGAACTATATGGAGGAGGCTATAATGAGAACGTTGGCGTGCTCCAGCAACGCAACGGGCGCTTGTGGACATATGGACTGCCCTATGTAGCAGAATACGTAGGAGGGCCACATGCATTACAGGGCTTACGCAATGAATACAAAGATGAGCAAAGCCTTCATTTCGATGTAGCCCATTTTATGTACGAAGACAGAGCCCAAAACCTCTGGCTTTGTACCAGCAATGGCCTGTACCTTTTCAACCCCGACGCCCAGTTCTTTAACGCCTATGCACTCATCCGGCCCGATGGAGCAGGGCCAATAGACGGCGAATCCAATGACGTTCTTGAAGTAGATAGCAACCAGATATGGATAAGCGGGTGGGGCGTTGGCCTTTTTGCCTACGACAGGAACTTCAAACCTGTTCCTTTACCACCCTCCCTGCAAAAATACAAAGCCCCCTACGCCATCTGGTGTATGAAACGGCAGCAACATACCCGCGACATCTGGATGGGCGTACAGGATGGCCCACTGATCATTTACGAACAGGCAACAGGCAAAGCAACCCTTGAATGGTTTGATGTATTCGAACGCCGGACGATCCGGCAAATGGTACAGGACAAGCAAGGCAACCTTTGGTTTGGCACACAGGGCGGTCTCGTGATAAAGTGGACCTACAAACCCGGGCAGGCTATCAAAGATGGATTCAGGCAGGTCGCCCGGACGGCACTCGTTAATAAGCTGTTTGTCGACAAAGACGGATACATATGGGTGGCAAGTTCCGGGAAAGGATTATTGAAAATAGATCCGGCTAAAGACAGCATCATACAACATTACGGCTCCCGGACAGGCAAAGATCGCCGCCTGTGGAACGACAGCCCCACCGATATCGTACAACTCAACGACAGCACTTTACTGATCGCCAACCAGGGCCTTTCACTCCTGAACGTGCAAACCGGGAGAACACGCTTTATCAGTACCGATGAAGGATTGCCCGCGAATAATGTCATATGCATGGCCAAAGACAAGCGCAACATTGTCTGGCTGGGCATGGTCAGTGGCATCTGCCGCATGAACCTGGAGACTATGGCATTTGCCTATTATGACAGGCGTGATGGCATGCCGATAGATTACTTTGAAGTAGACGATGCCCACAACCTGTCCGATGGAAGGATCGTGTTTACCAGTGCACACCATTTCGTAGCATTTGATCCGGAGAAAATGATCAAGAATCAGCCGCCGCCAGCAGCAGTGATCACGGATATTGCCCTCTCCGGCATCTCCCAGTCCGTTGACTCACTCTTGAACACTTCCGCTATACACCTCCAACACGACAAAAGCGCCATCACCATTGAATTTGGAGGCTTCAACTTTACCCGCCAGGATAAAACAGAATATTATTATCAACTCACAGATGTAGACAAAGATTGGGTACATGCTACAGACCGGCGGCAGGCCATTTACAATTACCTGCGGCCCGGCAGTTACACATTCAAGGTGAAGACTAAAAATGCCGACGGCGTGGAAAGCACGACTGTCACTACTTTACGCATCAACGTAGAGCCCCCTTTCTGGCGCTCCTGGTGGTTCTATGGCTTCCTTATCCTGTTAGTGCTCGGCATCCTCTACTGGATAGACAGAGAACGCATGCGCCGCATCCGGGAACTACAGGACATGCGTACACAGATCGCCGGCAACCTCCACAGCGATATTAACACCACGCTCAACAACATCAACATGCTGAGCGAAATGGCCAAGATCAAGGCCGACAAAGACCTTACCCGATCCAAAGAATACATAGATCAGATCAGTGAGAAAAGCCACAACATGATCATTGCGATGGACGATATGTTGTGGAGCATAGACCCGCAGAATGATAGCATGGAGAAAACACTACTGCGGATGTTGGAGTTTGTAGATGCACTCATCAATAGACATGGCGCCAATATCGATATCCTGGTAGACGAACACGTACGGTCCTTACAGCTGGACATGAAGTCCCGTCATGAAATGTTCCTGATCTTTAAAGAAGTATTACGCAGCCTGGTGCGGGAATCGTCGGAGAATCATATACTGATCAATATTGACCTGGTAAAATCAAAACTGTCAGTAAAGCTGCAGGATGATGGCGTTTATACCAGTGAAGGAGAACTATTCACACCACAAACACTCGATGTGCTGAGCAAGCGCACCGGCACCATCCGTGCAGAACTGGATATCCAGGCCGACAAGAATGGCGCCTCAGTGATCTTATTAGTACCTGTAGGTTAATTCCGAATATAGCATTTAGAATGCCGGATTCTCCCTGTCTTACTTTGCAAACAAATACGTACACCGCTTTAAAAGTAGTTTTTTCAATTCGCGGCAGCAATCCGAAACCCGACACCCGAAATTCGAAATTATTTCCCCATCCACTTCTTGAAGTCGCTCACTTTCTCGCGGCTCACGATAGCCTCCTTGTCAACAGCAGGCTTCAGGTGCAGCAACAAGCGATTGCCAAAGTAATCGTGGATCTGGTCCACACTGTCCACGGCAATATAGAAAGCACGGCTGATACGGAAATAACGATCAGGATCGAGCATATCCTCCAGCTCATCCATGGTATAATCTACTACAAACTTGCGGTTGTCGTAAGTCTTGAAGAAGTTCAGCCGGCCATCACTGAAAAAATACGCAATCTCCTCCACCTCGATAGAAACCAGCTTCTGCGCATGCTTCACCAGGAAACGCTTGCGGTACTCCTTGGGTTGCAACTTCTGGCGCAGCTCTTTCACCAGGCTCTCCACGTTCAGGTCGGTATGGCTGTTGCCGGCGGCATACAGGTCTTTCATTTGGCGGTACTTGTTGAGCGCCGTTTCCAGGTCTTCCTTTTGAATAGGCTTCAGCAAATAGTCGATGCTGTTTACTTTAAATGCCTTTAATGCATACTCATCATACGAGGTAGTAAATACAACGGCACTCTTGACAGTAGTGCGGCTGAATATTTCAAAACTCTGCCCATCACTCAATTCGATATCCATTAGAATAAGATCAGGAGAAGGATTATCCTCCAGCCAGTCAACAGTACTTTTGATGCTGTCGGTCACACCAACCACCTGGGCCTGGGCGTCAACGCCGGCCAATGTTTTCTGCAGCTTTTTCACTGCCAGTTCTTCGTCTTCTACGATTAGAATTTTCATATATACACCTTTTAAAAGTTGTTGTTATTGAGGGTGAATTTGTTTTTGTACAACGCTGATCTTCTTTTCATAACCACTGTCCCATATCAGCGGCAGGATCACAGTAAAGTTGCGGGTATCAGACAACACCTGGAAGCCGGGCTGCTCCAGCAGTTCATACTTAAGCCGGATGTTGGCAAGCCCGATCTTATTGGAAGGATCTTTTACCGTTTTGCACTGCAAGTTATTGTTCACTGCCAACTGATTGCCCGCCATAGTAAAGATGTCGATCACCAACGGCTGTTGACGGGACACCACATTATGCTTCACGGCATTTTCCACCAGCAGCTGCAGAGAAAGCGAAGGCAACAAATAATTATGATAACGCTTATCCACCTCCATCTGGATCTGGATAGCATCCCCATGCCGCGTCTTCAACAACTGATAGTAAGATTGAATAAACCGCAACTCATTCTGCAGCGTAGAAAGACCATCCTCATTATTGCGAAGCAGGTAGCGATACACCTTACTCAGCTCATCGAGAAAGCTCTCGGCCTGCCTGGGGTCTTCAGAGATCAGCGAAGAAAGCGTATTGAAACAATTGAACAGAAAATGCGGATTCACCTGACTCTTCAACGTCTCGAACTCATACTGAATAGCCATTTGCTTCACCTCTTCCCGCTCCGCCAGACTGGCCTTCCACTTGGCGATCACGTATTCCGCTTCCCAGGAAGTAGTGGCGATCAGTGTAAGAGCGATGGCCAACAACACGGAAGTCTTAAACTGTTCCATGTCCAGTTGATAGCCCAGGAAATGGAAATAATCATACCCATAGAACAAACACGCAAAAGTCAGCGTCGTCAGAAAGATATGTGTAACCGCCAGCGTCAACAGGCGGGGTAGCGTTTGCTGCAGTTCGGGAAGCCGGATACGCAACCAATGCATACTCACGATATGCAGGTACCAGGATATGAAACCTTGTACACAAACGAACGTGAAAGAATACAACCAGATATCCCGCTCATGCCACAGGCGGTCGCCAAACAACAAGTGGTTCAGCAACATCGCCAGCACCGGCATAAGTGTGAAAAAGGTGATCCATTCCAACCGCGAAGGTTTCATCCATGCTTTCATGAGACAATTGTTTCTTCCTGTTCGATCAACGGTATATGAATGATGCGCTGTTTCTCAGTTTGACGAATAGTTACCGTTTGCCGGCACAGCAAACGATACTTATTAATAATATTATCCAGCCCGGCCGGCTCCGATTCCTGCATACCGATCCTGATCTTGGGCTGAAGGTTGTGCTGGATCTGTAACCATTGATCACCCAGGGAACTGATGGTAATATTCAGTGGACTATCCTTACTCATGGTATTGGCCGTAAACGTATTTTCGACCAGCAGTTGCAGCGTTAGCGGCGGCATCAGCAGGTCGAACTGTTCCTCTTTGATCTGTAGTGATAAGTTAATACCATCACCATAACGAACCTTGAGCAGGTAATAATAACTATGCAGGAACTGCACTTCGGTACCCAGCGTTACCAGCCTGTCGTCACTGCGCAGCAGGTAGCGGTACACCTTACTCATCTCATCGAGGAACTTCTCAGCCGTGGCAGTGTCCTCACTGATGAGGCTTGATAAGGAGTTGAGACTATTGAACAAAAAGTGCGGGTTCATCTGGCTTTTAAGGCCCAGCAACCGGCTCTGCATATATTCCTTTTTCAGCTGCTGGGTTTCCAGCATGGTCTTTTTCCATTTATCGAAACTATCCACCCCTTCATGCAGGATGGTCACAAACACATTGAAAATAGCCGCCGACAGGAGCGTCCACTGATAACGCACCTGGTTCAGCTCATAATTCAGGAAGTGGAAGTAGTCATACCCCCAGAACAGGATGGTAACGATCAGCGCATTGATGATGATGAACAGGAAAATGGAGATCAGCATCCGTTTCATCAGGTCGCCGTCTTTGGGAAACCGGTTGCGCAGCGTAACGGCGATCCAGGTGAAAATAAACCAGAAACTGCCCAGGATGAGAAAGGTCGAAAGACTGGCCCACAAGAACACTTTACCCTCCGTAAAGAAGCGGTTGCCAAAGATTAACGTATTGTATACCAATACGATAAGTGGCACTACACCAGCAAAGATCCATAGGTCTTTACGGGTGTATCGTGGCAGTGTTAACCTTTTGAGGGGAGTATGGGCGTCTACTGTCATTATTACAACAAATTACCATCTTTTGTGAAGGGCAAGTTAAGGGGTTTCTATAGAATGGGCATAACCCCGGATGAATTGAGGATTCCATTGCGTGAAATGGGGAGGAAAACGAGGGAAGAGGCAGGAAATAGGAGGTAAGGGGCCCACTTCAAACCCCAATCTCGGATTTCAGACCTCGGATCTCTTACTACTTACCTCTTACTTCAAACACATTCCATTCCATTTGATGCACAGAATTCGACAGGTCATACATCCATCACTTTTCACGCACCATGGTAGCCTCCATCTTTGCGAAACAATTCGATCACATATTAACTACATAAGTATAGCCATGAAAAAGCAACACACAAAAAAAGGATGGATGGCCCTGCAGGCACTGGTCCTCGCCGGTATAGCAGTATTCGCCTTCGTAGGTTTATTATCATTTAAAGCAGTTACCCGCTACGCCGATTTCTGGGAACAGATCGGCACCAACAAACAAAGCGGCACCTGGAGCATCAAAGAAAGCTTTTTAAATGCCCGCTTCTATTACAGGGGAAAGAACTTCCGCAATATCCTCACCGGCGACCGTGCTGCCGTTGCCAAAGACCTCTTGACATACACTAAAGAATATGTAAACACAGAGGAGTTCGCAAAAGAATACGAAACACACCGCCAGCGCAACAAACCCGCCGAACCCGAAAAAGGCAAAACACCGGAAGCAGTTCGCCAAAAATTCATCGACGACACAAAAAAAGGGATAGAGAGTACGGAAAAGTTTATCAAAAGCACCAATGATGCTGAGATGAAAAAGGCTATGAACGAATCCCTTACCGTATTGAAAAGTACCCTGAAAGATTATGAAGACCCCAACAGCGAGGTCATCAAACTGATGATAGAAGGCGAAAAGCAACAATACGAGTACAAGCTGAAAAGCTACCAGAATGACCTGAAAGCCTGGGAAGAAACCTATCCCGCCAGCATAAAAGAAATGATCAAAACAAGGTTACAACAAGTACTGTCAGCCACCAGTAATGTGGACTACAACGCTCAGCTTGTTGCCCGCGATGGCCTGAAGCGCTTTGCCAAACCAGATTATGAGCGCAAATCCGCAGAATGGAAAATGGCTTTCCGTGCCGGTAAAGAAACCACAGAAGCAGTTCGTGCCTTTGCCAAACAATGGTTGCAGGAACTTCAATAAATCAAACTCGCTTTCCACTCGCTCGCCTCTGGCGGGTGAGGCTATTGGCAAGCCTCCGGCTTGCACAAGCCAGAGGCTTGTAAATCCCCGTCACCAGCGGAACGCTGGTGACTTTAAGATAAAAACATAAAACGCTGTACATGAAAAACGCTTTAACATTGATCCTCTTATTAAGCCCGGCCACTCTTTTTTGCCAGGGCTTCATGGACCGCCTGAAGAAAAAGGTGGCCAACAAAGCAGAACAAAAAGTTGAACAGAAAATTGACAAAAGTGTTGATAAAGGTTTTGATAAAGCTGAACAAACTGCAAAATCCGGTAATAAAAAGGCGGATTCTACTACTACAACGCAGGCGCCGGCTACAACAGCACCGGCAACTACAGCGGGCGCGCCTGCACCTGTGGCACTAAAAAGCAACTCCCGGTTCGACTTCGTTCCCGGAGAACTGATTGTATACACCGAGAGCTTTGAACAGGACCCCATTGGAGAATTACCTACCGGCTGGAATACGACCGGCACGGGAGAGGTCGTCACCCTGAACAACTTTCCCGGTAAATGGCTGCAGGTACACCAGCGCAGCTTTTACCTTACCAACAACGAAAAATCGTTCGGAGAGAACTACACCGTAGAATTTGATGCGATCATGCAACTGAAGTACAACGGACACTTCTTTCCGTACTTTGCCTTTGGCATTATCAGCACCAATGATGAGTCAACAACCAGCAACGAGTTCCTGCGCAACTACCGTAAAAATGCAAGTATTGAAGGAATTTTCTATCCGGCTGAAGGTGGCCGCTCTAAACTGAATGTACACACCTATAAGGCCGGCCGGGATTATTACACCGGCGATCAGCAGGAAGTAAGCATCCTGAGCGATTACTTTGGCAAGCCAATACACATCGCTATACAAGTACAGAAAGAACGCATGCGCATATGGGCAGGACAGGACAAAATATTCGACGCCCCAAAAGCCATTACTCCCGGCGTCCTGATGAATCAGCTATTTTTTGAGATACATACATCCAGCTACAAAGAAGACCAGTATGGCATGTTCATCTCGAACCTGAAAGTGGCCAAAGGCATTCCCGACACCCGTCACAAGCTGGTAGAAGAAGGCAAATTCTCCACCACAGGCATCCTCTTCGATGTAAACTCAGATGTCATCAAACCGGAGTCGTACGGAGTACTGAAAGATGTAGCCAATGTCTTGAAAGAAAATGCCGACATCAAAGTAAAGATCATTGGCCACACCGACAGCGATGGCGACGATCAGAAGAACCTGCAACTGTCACAGAAAAGAGCCGCAGCAGTAGCCAAAGCCTTGCAGGAAACATTCAGCATCGATGCAGCACGCTTCCAGACAGATGGTAAAGGAGAAACAGTACCAGTAGGAGACAATAAAACCAAAGAAGGTAAAGCCTTGAACAGGAGAGTAGAGTTTATCAAACAATAAGTACAACGGGACCATCAACAGGATAAATCAATAAAACCCGCTCGATGTAGCGGGTTTTATCATTCGGTCCATATGCCATTACTTCCTGCCTTAAGAATTGATCCCTTGCTTTACAAGAAAACGATGTATATGATCCGCAATCTCGCGGTGATACTCTTCCAATACAAAATGACCGCCGTTCAATAAGTGCAATGCTGCTTGCGGCAGATCTTTCAGATAAGCTTCTGCGCCTGCAGCTGTGAAAAACAGATCATTCTTGCCCCAGGTGATCAATGCCGGTGGTTGATGAACACGCAGGTACTCCTGCCACACAGGATATAGGGGAGGATTGGTGCGATAGTCATACAACAAGGCCAATTGTATTGCATCATTACCCGGCCGGTCCAGGAAATACTGATCATATGACCAGCCATCCGGTGATATCTTTGAAAGGTCACCGGCTCCTTCTGTATACTGCCACTTTGTACCGGCAGGCGTCAAAGCTCCCCGCATCACATTTTCGGTTTCCGTATTCCGGTTGGCCCAGAATTGTTTACCGCCTTCCATAGCAGGCCCAAGCCCTTCTTCATACGCATTCCCATTTTGGATCAGCAAAGCCTGTATCAGTTCCGGCCTGCGCACGGCAATACGAAACCCTACAGGCGAACCATAATCCTGGATGTACATACTGAACTTTTTCAGCAACAGCGCATCGATAAACTTTTCAATAGTCACCGACAAATGGTCAAAAGTATAATTGTACTCATCCTGTGAAGGCATGGCGCTATGGCCAAAAGCAGGATAATCCGGGGCGATCAAATGATAACGATCACTCAGATCATTGATCAGGTCACGGTACATATGAGAAGAAGAAGGGAAGCCATGCAACAAAAGAATAACAGGGTTCCCCGGCTTGCCCGCCTCGCGGTAAAAAATATCCAGGCCATCGATGACTATTGTTCTGTACCGCACAGCCGTTTCGCTGTAGGACAGTTTCGGAGTTACAGTAACATTGCTTTCCATGACTATACTTTTTAGTGAGAAATGAATTAATAGGCTACAGTAAACCGCTTTTGAATAAACTGTTTATTCTCCAGTTCATCCAGCAGCGCTATCGAGAGGTCTTCCACAGAGATTGTACTGACATGTTTATCATCGAATACGGGCTGATCAGTACCGGTACGGTACTGACCAGTACGGCCGGTCTTTACGCCCGGGTGCATCACAATGGCCGGGCTCAGAAAGGTCCAATCGAGTTCTTTCTCCTGCTTCAGGATATTCAGGTATTCACGGGCAGCCAGCGCACCAGGTTTCCATTCGGCAGGGAAGTCAGGTGCATCTACCAGTTGAAGACCGGGAGCAATTTCAAGACTACCGGCGCCACCAACCACAATAAAGCGCTTTACACCAGCTTTCTTCACGCCACGCTGAATCGCCTGCGCACCTGCCAGGAATTCATCATGGATATTAGGATTATGCCAACCGGGATTGTAAGCACTGATCACAGCATCGTGACCAGCCACCAGCGAGGCAACTACGTTATCCTGCAGCACATCACCCTGCACCACGGTCAATAGCGGGTTCTGCACAGTTATCTTTTCGGGATGCCGCACGATGGCAGTTACAGTATGCCCGCGGAGAAGCGCTTCAGTCAGCAAATGCGAACCCACAAATCCCGATGCCCCAATCAATGCAATTTTCATGGTTTATGTTTTTATTGTTACCAAATATGAACCTACGAATCCGGAGGTTTCCGATCAATGCAATTTTTACGGTTTATGTTATATCGTTTACAGAATAATTGTAATAATTATTATTACAGTTAAGGGTAAAAAAAATTACCGGAACTGCTTATAAAAATTGGCCAGTGTTTTCTTCCCAAGCTTTTGTACCAGCGCATCTTCCACCTCCACATAAAGCCCATCCAGCTGCTCGTTGATCTGCCGTCCTATTACACAGTCGGGATTAGGATCGTTCCGGGATCGCCCCAACAACACTTCCTGCCGCACAGCATTATAGACTTCCGACAACAATATTTTAGAAGGGGATTTGGCCAGTGTGGTGCCCCCGTTTTTGCCTTCCCGGCTTTCTACCAATCCTGCCTCACGCAGGTTACTGATCTCTTTGCGCACCAATACAGGATTGATGTTGATGCTGCCCGCTATGTATTCCGAAGACAGCCACTCGCCCTGCTTGTGTGCCAGCAAGGTTAGGATGTGTAGAGAAACTGCAAAGCGGCCATTATTCATACTGTAACATTTAATATTACAGTACGAAGGTAAGTAAACTTTCCGGTCTGCCAACACCCCATTTGAAATTAACAGTACACTAACAGCACATCATGGCACTGATTGCATAGTAAACTGGAATTTCCTTAATGTGTATATTGTCTGAAAAAAATTACCCCGCCTGGGATAGACATTCCTGTGTGGTGTGACAAAAAATGACTATTTTTCGACTATCATTGATTTTATACAGATAAACTGCCCCCGGTTTCTCTGACTACTAAGTCCAGTGTCCTCCCTGCTACGGCCATTTGCCCGGCCAAACCTCCGGGCGTTACCTGACCTCCTATGATACGCATTGCTGCCAATCAATTCGGCTAAACGAAACGCAACCAGTTAACACATTACCAATGTGCCTTTCTTTCCTGTTTTCATGACTCAACCAGTCTAACCGACTGGCACTAAACCTACATGCACATGAGCAAACCATCTACGGAAAAGGAACTGATGAACCGTTTTCAGCAAGGCGACGCCCTTGCCTTTAACACCATTTACAACCGTTATTATTCTTCCCTGCGTTATTTTTCCCAACGGCTCACTTGCAAGAAGCGTGAAGCAGAAGGTATTGCCGTTGAAACCTTCGTAAAGCTCTATCACCTCTGTGGCAACTTTGAGAACGTAGCCAACATACGCGCCTTCCTATACGTCACAGCCCGTAATGCCTGCTATGATTACCTTTCGTATACACACCGCAAACCAGCATACGACACCGAAAGCACTATGAACTATATAGAACAGGAAAATGAGCTGGTGAAAGAAGAAACGAGGGGCAATAAGCTGTTAAAAGAGGTGGCTGAAGCAATAGAAGCACTGCCCGAAGAATGTGGCAGGGTATTTAAAATGGCTTATGTACAAGGACTTAAAACAATCGACATCTCAAGGCTGCTGGCTGTGCCCGAGCAAGCCGTTCGTAACCACCGCCGCCGTTCCATCAAACTACTGCGCATAGCACTTTTTGAAAAACGTCTTCCCGAAGCTGCCCTGATCTGCCTCAACATGGCCCGAACAGGCGCTTTAACTCCTGAAGTATCCGCCATGTAACCCGCAATCCACCGCTACTGCCAGCCCCGCCTGGTAAGGCATTCCAGGGAGTATATAAAACGGGGCCGGCGAGTCGTAGCTGATGGAATCATTGATTGTTTGGAATACAAACCAATCAGGCTTAACCAGAGATCCTATTCTTTTACCTGTAAAAAGACGTAATTAAAAGCTATTGTATATTTCAAAGGGTAGATGTACAAAACCTGTAGAAGCCGTTACATCCCGTCCCGTTGGGTCAGGGATAATAGGCTACAAGGAGGCAACGGCTATTCAGCAGGTTACCGATATGATGTTATTGGACTGTACTTCATAGGGATTGGGCATCCAGCAACCTGAACGCAGCCGTAACCGGAAGAGCGCCGGGCGGCATTAAAAAAAAGAAACCGGTTATTGAATCCCCCAAACCGGTTCCAGGTGTGTTACAACGAAGTTGATGACCCGGACTTATTTATCTTCTGCCGGGTTCCGAAAGAAGTTCCTCCGGAGCAGAAGGGTCAAGTATCAACAACATCCATAAACTACAGTTTACATTCAAACCTGCTTGCAAGATACTTTCACTTATTTGTCATATCTGCACAAAATGTTTTCCTATCTGCACAAATTTTCTTCATATCTGCAAACGTTCATAACTGTTATAATCATCTTATACTCACTTAACTACAGCGTTTATAGATGCTTGTATAAACAAAATAAATTATAAGAAGAGAAAATATAAGTCTCAAAACATTGTATCACTGGTGCTTATTTCGCCATTGGGAAGGCGATATATTAAATGCCTTCTTAAAAGCTGCACTAAAACTGCTGATCGTATTATATCCTGCAAGCGAAGCAATCTGCTTGATCGGTTTATCCGTATCTTCTAATAGTTTCCTGGCTTTTTCCATGCGCATCTGCACCTGATAGGTATAGATGCTTACGCCAAATAGTTTTTTAAATCCATATTGGAGCTTGGTGCGGTTCATTCCTGCTTCATAGGCTAAGTGTTGAATCGTAGTGTGAGGCAATTGCTTATGGCTAAGGATTTCCTTCACCGCTTTTATGCGTTGAATATCCACGTGCTTCAGCTTGATTTTTTTTGCGGTCATGTCCGTTATTTTAGGCAAAGACTATCCATAGCGTATCGCCGGAAATCCGTTGTTACGATGCATTTCACAGGTCAGAATCAACTTTTTAAAGGCATGTAAACATTGCACCCCGCGCAATAGATGTGAATATGCGCAGGTGCTCATTTTGCTGTAGAATACAGACTCAATAACGGTTAAGTCCAATTTGCTGAGGAATCAAAGCCAAAGCAGTACCATGGCCTCTTCCAGAGTACTCCTTAATACAGGAACACAAGGAAAGGTTGTCTTTGCAAAGGTGTTCGCCTATATGCAAAGCGGTTACACTTAACGATATTGAATACTCGTTGTAACTGTTTGGGGTAACGCAAATATAGCCGCTTTGATGAAAAGATAAAAGGCGGGGCTGCAGTAATAGCGCAGTGCTTAAAATTTTATGCCAATTTAAAGGTAAACCCTTACGCTTATACTACAGGTTTACCATACCCTATGACAAAGCCGAAAAATGCGTGGTATAAATCATCGGCCCGCAGAACTCCATATTATTCAATGATTAACTTCCATTAACGCACATCAGATAATCCCGATCTGAGCCATGAAGCGCTCCCGGTAAGTTTCACCTACCGGCAGGTATTGACCATTGATAACCACCTTCCCCCTGTCGAGGAACTCGATCTTATTACGGTTGATAATGTAGGACTTATGAATGCGGATAAATGTCGTTGCCGGCAACACGGTCTCCATCTTCTTCATACTTTCCAGCGATAGGATCTTACCGCCTGGCGTATGGAAAGCAATGTAATCACGCAACGCCTCGATGTAAAAAATACTATCCAGGTCTATCTTCTGAATACGGTATTCAGCTCTCACGAAAATATGGTCCGGCACATCTTTAGCAGGCGTGGCCTGCTTTTGCTCCAGCCTTTCCTTCGCCTTCACCACAGCCATCATAAAGCGGTCGAATGAAAAAGGCTTCAGCAGATAATCCACTACATCATGCTCATAGCCTTCCAGCGCATATTCCGTGTAGGCCGTGGTCAGGATCACCTTACAACGGTTGCCGATTATCTTCATGAACTGCATGCCACTTAGCTCGGGCATGTGAATGTCGAGAAACAACAGGTCCGCATTACCTTCTTCGATCACGTGCAACGCCTCCAGCACATGCGTGGTTTTAAATACCACCGTAAGGCCAGGCACCTTCTCCACATACTGCACCAGCAAGGTCACAGCCAGCGGCTCATCGTCCACAATCACACAACGTATAACAGGCGTATTACTCATTAGTCAGTTCCAGGTTTATGGTAAAATGATGGTCAGCATCGTCGATCTTCAAAGTATGCTTGCCGGGATACAACAGATCAAGCCTTCGTTGCACGTTCTGCAAACCAATCCCCCCGGCGGCATCCTTCAATCCATGACCTTTCTTATTGATACAATGAAAATAGATATTTCTTGGCCCCGCGTGAATGGTGATGACCACCCCTTCAGCCTCCCCGGAAAAATCACCATGCTTAAAAGCATTCTCCACAAAAGGGATCAGCAACAAAGGAGGGAGCTGCAGCGCCGCCGTATCACCTGTAATATGCATAGGGGCATGGATAGGATGGTCGAACCGGATACGTTGCAAAGCAATATAGCGCGTAATATAGTCGATCTCTTTTTGCAAAGGCACCTTCTCGCTGGCATCATACAACATGTACCGCAGCAGGTCCGACAAGCCAAGGATCGCATCCTGGGCGCCCGCCGCATTCTGGTACATGAGCGAATAAATATTATGCAGGCTGTTGAACAGGAAATGAGGATTGATCTGCGAACGCAGGAATGACAGTTCAGATTGCCTGTTCTGGATCACCATATCCTTTTGCTCCAACTCCTTGTGCTGCGCATAGCGGATGAAGAAGAACACGATACCATACACCGTGTAGAGGAACGCAAAGAAAATATTGTTGAGGAAGTAGTTTTTAAGACGCAGGTCCTTACCACGCTTTATTTCCTCTATTATATAACAACAGTAAAAGATGATGGGTAGACATACAATGATCAACACTACAGCCAAAGCCACCTGGTGCGGGTAAAAACGGTGCAGCAGCAGGTAAGGGACCAGGGCCACCAGGAAATACATGGCAATATCTATGATAATTCCCGGCACACTATCCGGCAATAACATGAAACGGGCACGTCCATTTACCAGGTCGGGTAGGGAATACGCGATGTGCAGCAGAAAGTACAAAGCCACATAGAACACGAGAAACAGAAACAGCTTTTTTCGCATCGGTCAAAGGTATTATATATTGATCAACAGCGCATTTCAGATCACCGGCGTTTGCAGAGACGCAGCCCCTGTTTGTCGATATTGATTGCAGAAC
The DNA here is from genome assembly GCA_017744515.1 of Niastella sp. GTDB lineage: Bacteria > Bacteroidota > Bacteroidia > Chitinophagales > Chitinophagaceae > Paraflavitalea. The sequence goes on along the minus strand of JAGIBF010000016.1, from coordinate 77,595 downwards.
GGCTGTTTTTTATTGAATATTGAATTTGAAAATTAACTGTCGCCCAAATGTCACCTTCTGTCACACTGAGCCTGTCGAAGTGTGATCGAAGGGTCGTCGAAGGGCTTGCATTCAACCGGCTGCCGGGCATACTGGTGGGCAGGGTATCTACCAGGCCCGAAGGACACTTTACTGGTTTAAACGTCGCTAACCGGTAAGGTGCGTTACAATAGCAATGAAGTGGAACGTGCCCGGCGTTCCGGTTATTCCCTAAAAACATGTTGTATGAACAATCCTGTCATCGGGGGCCAACAGCCCGTGCGCACCATTATGGACATACCCGTCCCGGCCAAAGGGCGGACACCCACTACAGCTAACAAACCCAATACGAAACAACGCTCCACATCCCATCGCAAATGGACAAAGTGGTGGCCTGCCTTCCTGGTACTCCTGGTTGGCACTATACTATACAGCGTTCTCCTAAAGCCCCGTGCCGGCTTTCGCGATCCGCTATCAGGCGCCTTCCGCTTGTCGGGCAATTTTGGTGAGCTGCGCAGCAACCATTTCCACATGGGACTGGATGTGCGCACCAATGGAGAGGAAAACCTGCCGGTATATGCAGTGGCCGAAGGATATGTCAGCCGCATCATCATTGAAGAAACCGGATTGGGCAAAGCGATATTCATTACACACCCCAATGGTTATACCACTGTATATGCCCACTTGAATGAATTCTATGATCAATTGGAAGAAACGGTAGAAGCGCAACAACGCAGTGCCCGGAAACGGGAGCAGGACCTGACTTTTACCGCCGCTCGCTTCCCCGTGAGTAAGGGACAGCTGATTGCCCGTAGTGGCAACACCGGTGGCTCCGAAGCACCCCACCTGCATTTTGAAGTGCGCGATACACGCACAGGCAACAATCTGAACCCCTTGCTGCACGGCTTTGACATGGACGACGACACGCCACCTGTTTTGGCAGGCCTGTACTGGTACAACCGGCAATACAGCACCTACCATACCACGGCCAACAGCATTTCAATTACAGGAAAGGAAGGAGCTTACACAACAAGCCGTTCTGTGATCAAAGTAAGATCCCCTTTGATCAGCCTGGGCATCAGGGCAACCGATAAAAGCAATGACAACCGCTTTCGGTTTGGCATCTATCGCGCCGAGCTTTACTTCGATGGTTCACTGGTACATGAAGCACTGCTGGACAACTTCTCTTATACGGACAGCCGTTATATCAATGCCAGCGTAGATTATCCCCGGTGGATAAAGACAGGTATATTTATACAGCATCTGTCGGCCCTGCCCGGCAATCACCTGCCTGCTCTGAAAGGCAATGGCATCATGAACCTGTCCGACAAAAAAGTTCACCACCTAAGCATACGGATGTATGATGTAAACAACAACGTAAGCAACTTTGAAAGCGAGGTTCAATACAGTGGCGTTATAGAGGACCCGCAACCAACAGCACCCGGCGCCGTAGCCATAACACCGGGAAAAGAAAAAACGATAACCGGTAAACAAAGCATAATACGCTTCAGCAAAGCGGCATTTTATGATACCGTATTCTTCTCGCTGAAAGAACAGCCCAATACCAATCCCGGCAAGGCCTCAGACTTGGTAAGCCTGCACAATGGTTCCATACCAGTACACGACAGCTATACCGTATCACTCAAAGCCCTGCCTTTTATTAATGAACGCCTGAAAAAGAAAGTCGTGATGCAATTGAACAACGGCAAAAACAAATACACGGCTAAAGGGACATGGAAAGACAACTGGCTCTCGGCATCGTTCAACACACTGGGCACCGTAGAGCTGTTGATAGACACCCTGTCGCCTGCAATACAAACAGTGAACTGGTCTTCCTTTTCCGAAGATCCGGAGGAGCTGAAACTGATATGCAGGGATGCCATTGCAGGCGTAGGCAACTTCCAGGCAGAGCTGGACGGCGAATGGCTGGTGTTCGACAGAAAAGGAAATGATTTCTCCGTACGCATCCCCACTAAATGTAATAAAGGCAAACACACATTGACAATCACAGCTACAGATATAGCCGGCAACAGCAAGCGGGAAACTTATTCTTTTGTAAAACGTTGATCAGCTACTCGGTTCGCAAACTCTTTACAGGGTTAGCCGTGGCAGCTTTAAATGCCTGGAAGCTTACCGTGAGCAGGGTAATGATCAGCGCGCCCAATCCCGCTGCTGCGAAAACCAGCCAGGAGATCGTTGTCCGGTATTCATATTGATCCAACCAGGCGCGTGTGAAGTAATTGGCAATGGGAACGGCGACCACAAATGCAATCAGCACGAGTAATACGAACTCCCGGGTAAGCAATCCCCACAGGTTAATAACGGAAGCACCCAGCACTTTGCGCACACCGATTTCACGGATGCGCTGCCGCACTACAAAAGAGGCAAGGCCAAAGATGCCAAGGCAGGAAATGAAGATGGCCAACGCAGCAAAGAAACCCGACAGGATACCGATACGCTCTTCTGCGGCAAACTTGCGCCCGTATTCTTCGTCCACAAACTTGTACTCAAAGGGAGCAGAGGGATTCATCGTAGTAAAGACAGGAGCTATTCTGCTGATAGCATCACTGACACTTAATGCAGGATTGAGACGTATCGTGATCACAGGCCCGATATTGGGCACCATGAAGAAAATGCTTTGTTGCACCGGCTTATACGGTGATTCCGTAACCATGTCTTTGATGACACCTGTAACAGTAAACGTATTGCCGTTCCAGACAATCTTCTTACCTACAGGGTCTTTTAAACGCATGTACTTTACAGCCGCTTCATTGAGAATAATAGCCGTATTATCAGTAGGGAAGTCACGCGAAAAGTCACGTCCTTGTGAGAACTGCCAGCCTACTGTTTTACCAAAGTCATAGGTAACAGCCATCAGTGCAAAAGACTGTTGCGGTAAGTTGGCATCCTTACCTTCCCAGTTAAAGCGATCATCGAAATAATTGTTCTCGGTTGTAGTAGCGGAAGACTGCGCAAAACCCGTTGCACCACCGGAAGCCAGCAACTCCTTTTGCAGCACATCGTATTTACCACTCAGATCAGGCGTATTCATCGCAATACGGATCAGTCCATTCCTGTCGTAACCGATCGGCCTGTCCTGTGCAAACTGTATCTGGCGATACACGACAATCGTTCCAATGATCAAAACTATAGAAACGGTAAACTGTACGCCGGACAGGATACGCCTTGGCACCACACCTTTCCAACTGCCACTGAAGGTACCTTTCAATACTTTTACCGGCTGGAAAGCAGAAAGATAAAGTGCAGGATAGCTTCCCGCCAGCAGTGCTGTAATAATTATGAACAGAGTTGATAAGGTCCAGAAGTCCGGGCTTGAAAAAGGAAATCTGATCTGCTTGCCGGCTATTTTATTGAAACTATCCAGGCTCAATGACACCATGGCAATACTCACCCCGAAAGCAATGATCACGATCAACAGGGATTCACCCAGGAATTGTTGTATCAGTTGTCCCCTCGCAGAGCCAAACGTTTTACGGACGCCTACTTCTTTCGCTCTTTTTTCTGATGTGGCCGTGCTCAGGTTCATGAAGTTGATACAGGCCAGCAGCAACACGAATCCGCCAATTAATCCAAACAGCCATACGATCTGCAACTGTCCACCCGCCTGCACGCCATTCTTCCATACAGACCGTAAATGCCAGTCCTTCATCGGGTGCAGGAATAGGGTAGTACGCTCAGCTGCCGGTTTCGGCTGGGTAGTAGTAATCTTGGGCCAATACACATCTTTGATAGTTTGGGAAATATTGGCCATCGAAATGCCAGGTGCTGTCTGCACAAAAACGTGGAAGGAACTATTACCCCAATTGTTCAAATCTTGTTTTACGGTAGGATTGGTAGCTACCAGCAAGCTCCAGGGACATAAAAAACTTACCTCTGCAAAACGGCTATTGGAAGGCAGATTGGCAAAAACTCCAGTCACCTTGATATCATATCGGTTGTCCAGCTTCACCGTTTTTCCAATTACATCCGTGTTGCCAAACAATGAAACAGCCAGCGATTGGGATAATAAAATTGAACGCGGCGCTTCAAAACCGGCATTGCTGCCCGCTATCATATGCAGCGTAAAAATGTTGGTAAAATCTGGTTCCACATACAGGCCCTGCCGGGTAAACAGCCGGTTATCGACTTTCAGCACGTGCTCATTACTTTCCGTAGCCAGGGCTACCTGCTTAAAAAGATTGTTGTAATTCGCTCTCAGCTCTCCTGCCAGGGGAATGGGAAAATGATTGCTGTTATCGGCAATAAACACTTCTCCGTTGGTCACCTCTCTTCTGGCAATCTGGCCAATGGTATCATAATTTGTATTGGAGCGGTTAAACGAGAGCTCATCCCATATCCACAAACCGATCAGCATGGCTACTGCCATGCCCAAAGCGAGGCCGCCAATATTAATGAAAGAAACAGCTTTATTGTTGCGGAGGTTCCGCCAGGCGATAAGGCAATAGTTTTTTAACATGGCTGGTAGTTTATTGGTTAAAAAATACTACCAGAACCTATGCCGGAAAACAAACAGCCTGATTGTCAGCAACTAAGCACGTTTCCTAAACTCCTAATCCGTTCGTTTTCGATACAGGGATTGTATCATTTAGGGCTAATCTAAGTGGTAGAACGCGACCTGTAAGTAACCCAGGCAACGGGCAGCCCTATGCAAAACATCAGGATCAGCATGTTAATGATCACGCCGGAGGTAGTGTGCTTCATCACCGGCGTGCTGCTCAAGGGCACTACTATCAGGTTCATGGCCAGCCACACCAGCACACCATACAAAAGCCCGGTAACGATCCAGCTTTTACTGATGCGTCTGAACAATGGCCAGGCATAATAAAAGATGGCGGCAAAAATGGTGGCTATCAGAAAGTGAAGCAGTAAACCCAGCACCCGCATGACGAAGGTATTGGTAGGATCGTAGGCTTCTTCTTTACCTACTACACCACTGGCAATGAAGTTCAATATGGGAAAAGGATCTTTGCCGGTCTTAAGCGTATAATTTACAAAAGCAGCAATGATATCGAGCGTGCCGGCAAATAATCCTGCTTTAAGGATCACAGGCAATCCCTGTTTGCGCGGCAGCAGTCCCTGCGCTGGAGCGCTCAGGATCGTTTCAGTTGGTTTGGCCATAACGGTAAAGGACGGTTAAGCATCCCGTTGCAATAAATTTACCCCTATTTGTAGCAGGCAGACTGAGAGATATACGTACAACAGTCAGCAACGTACTGAAAGTGATTACCGGCTGACAACCAGTAAGTACGCTGATTCGTCGTTATTTTTACTGTGGAAGCCAACAAATGGTCACCTGTTGGGGGCCCAACCTCATGCGACCTTAATGTCTCCTCTTTGGCTTCCCGGAATCCGGGGAGCCAAAGAGGAAGCAAAGAGAAGGAATCGGGGAGGACGAGTCAATCATCCCAGGTTTTGCCTAAGGTTATGGCAGATTTCCGGGGAGACCATCACATTTCTGAATAAACAGCAAGGCAGTAACCATACTTTTGCTTTATCATCAATTACCTCGATAAAGTATGGACATTACCAGCGGCAAACTTTCCCGCTTCTTTCAAAGCACCAAATACTTTTCTGCGCAGCAGGTACAGGAAATAGTGCAGTTGTTTGAAGAAAAGGAAGTAGCAAAGAATGAACTGTTGTTACGCGAAGGGCAGGTGTCCAATGACTACTATTTTCTTGAAGAAGGGTTTATGCGGGCTTTTGTGTATGACCTCGATGGCAAAGATGTAACTACCAGTTTTTACCCGCCCGGCACTGTCGTAGTAGAAGTATCTTCTTTCTTCAACCGTGTTCCTTCACGGGAAAACCTGCAGGCCTTAGCCGATTGCAAAGGCTGGTTCATCACCTATGAACAGCTCAATCATTTATTCCATGCCTATCCGGAGTTCCGTGAGTTTGGCAGGTCGATACTGGTCAGGATACTGACAGCACTAAAGAACAGAACATTATCGATGATCACGGAAACAGCCGAACAACGCTACGAACATTTATTAAAAACCAACCCTGATATCTTTCAAAACGTTCCACTCAAACACATCGCTTCCTTCCTCGGCATCACCGACACTTCCCTGAGCCGCATCCGGAAAGATTACACTAAAAAATAACCCCCATTGCCACCCTGAATTGCGGTTACCTTCTGTCACACGAAGTATTGTCACCCCGAGCTTGTCGAAGGGTCGCAAGGCTTCGACAAGCTCAGCCTGACAACAAACACTCTTTCTTGCCATTTGGCAAGTTATATCTCCGCATTCTGTTCTTCCTTTGTGCTATCAATATTTTATAGCCATGGAACAATTACCCCTGTACATTCCAGTGGCATTCATTGCCACGTCCTTACTTACCTGGTTCTTCCTGTATAAAAGCAGCCGGTTGTCGCAACGCTTTATGATCATCATTGCAGTATGGCTGGCCTTGCAGGCAGTAGTCAGTTTGTTGAACTTTTATAAGGATACACAAGCTATGCCGCCCCGTTTGGGACTTGCCATTGGTATTCCCGTGCTGTCCATTATCGGATTGTTTATTACACAAAGAGGCAGAACAATAATAGATAGCTGGGACGTGAAATGGCTTACCTGGCTGCATGTGGTGCGGGTCCCGGTGGAGTTGACGCTGTACTGGTTATTCCTGTATAAACAAATCCCGCAACTGATGACTTTTGAAGGTGTCAATTATGATATACTTTCCGGCATTACTGCACCTGTTATGGTTTTGTTGTGCCTGGGGACACCCCGCATACGCCGGATGCCTTTACTCATCTGGAACTTCATTTGCCTTGCGTTGCTGTTCAATATCGTTATCCGCGCCATCTTAGCAGCGCCTACACCTTTTCAGCAACTGGCCTTTGACCAGCCCAATGTGGCAGTTCTGTATTTCCCTTACATATGGTTGCCGGCTTTTATTGTTCCAGCCGTACTGTTATCGCACCTCATCGCCATCAGGAGGCTAATACGTAAAAACGGACAATGTCTGTAACAAAAACGGACAGTATCTACCTTAAAGAAAGGCATTAACTAACTGATTTTCAGCGCTACTGTAAGATGGCACCCTTTTGGGTTTATCAGTGCATCTTATATTATTATCATGAGCGGTAACTTTTTCACAACCACCCTGCGCAGTCTCTGGAGAAACAAAGCATATAGTTCATTGAATATTTTTGGCCTGGCTATCGGCGTTGCCTGTGCGGGCCTCATCTTTTTGTGGATGGAAGATGAAGTGGAGTATGACAGTGTGCATCTAAAGAAAGATGAATTATACCGTGTACTGGAGCACCAGACCTATGAAGGTAAAGTACGTACGTTCTGGTCAACACCTGTGCCATTGGCAGAAGCTGTCAAGGCTGAAATACCAGGTGTGGCCAATGTATGCCGGGTAAGTGGCAGCAAGCCTGTGCTCTTTACATTGGGCGATAAGGGCATTTATGAGCGGGGCGGCTATGCCGATCCTTCCGTATTCAATATGTTTACCTTTCAGTTTGTACAGGGCAACCCCACCAATGCTTTTAAAGAATTATACTCCATCGTGATCTCTGAAAAAATGGCCGGGCAGTTCTTCGGGTCTTCTGCCAATGCGATGGGCAAATCCATTAAGCTGGATACTAAACAGGATTATGTGGTTTCAGGTGTGGTAAAAGACCTGCCAACCAACTCTACTTTACAACTGGAGTGGCTCGCGCCGTTTGAGATTTACAGTAAACAGTTTCCAGAGCGCCTTAACAACTGGGGAAGCAATAGTCTCGCCACATACATTGAATTAGCCCCCAATGCCAACAAGCACAGCGTGAACCAGCAATTGGGCGGCATGATCAAAAAAAGAAATCCGGAAACGACTACTACGCCTTTCCTGTTCAGCATGAACGATTGGCGCCTCCGCGACGAATTTGAGGACGGAAAGCAAGTTGGCGGACGGATCACCTATGTACGCCTGTTCACCGTTATTGCCTGGATCATTTTGCTGATCGCCTGTATCAACTTCATGAACCTCGCCACGGCACGCAGTGAAAAGCGGGCGCGGGAAGTGGGCGTACGTAAAGTATTGGGCGCCGGCAAGCAGCGTTTGATCGTCCGGTTTATCGGTGAATCCATCCTGATGGCAATCATCGCAGTGGCCATAGGTTTATTTATCATCGCGCTGGCGCTCCCGGCCTTCAATGTGCTGGTAGAAAAACAACTTACCCCCGGGCTCAACAATCCGCTGCATATAACAGCTTTATTGGTCATTGCGCTGCTGTGTGGATTGGTGGCCGGCAGTTACCCGGCTTTGTACCTGTCATCCTTCAACCCTGTATATGTATTCAAAGGCATCAGGTTAAAAAGCGGCAGTGCCGCTTTCATCAGAAAGGGGTTGGTAGTGGTGCAGTTCACTGTTTCGATCATCCTCATCATTAGCACCATCATCATTTACCAACAGATCCAGCATGTAAAGAACAGGGATATCGGTTACGACCGGAATAACCTGGTGGCAATGGATGTGCGCGGCAACATAGCGAAAAACTTCGCCGTTATCAAAGACGACCTGCAGAAAACAGGCGCTGTTGAAAATGCGGCGCTAAACAGTTTCAATGTGATCGACATTGGCAACAACAGCTCCAATTTTACCTGGCCTGGTAAAGACCCAAACAAAACGGTGCTCATTTCTGCCAGAGGCGTTAGCCCTGAATTCATTGCCACGGCAGGCATGAAAGTGATAGAGGGAAGGGATTTTCAAAAGAATGCCATTGCCGACAGCTCCAATGTGCTGATCACGGAAACATTTGCTGCCATGATGGGAGCGGGTAGTGCTGTTGGCAAAACCATTTCATTTGAATCTGGCGATGGTACGTTCCATGTGGTAGGCGTTGTGAAGAACTTCATTTATGGCGATATGTATGCTCCAAGCGATCCGGTTATGTTCTTCCTCAACAATGACATAGCCCGGACAATGTATATACGCCTCAGCGATAGGGTGTCTGTAGAAGAAGCCCTGACCAAGATAGGTACGGTGATGCGTAAGAGCAATCCGGCTTATCCGTTCGAATACCATTTCGTCGATGACCAGTTCAACGACCGCTTCGCCAGCGAAGCGTTGATCGGAAAGCTATCGCGCGTGTTTGCCCTGCTGGCCATTTTCATTTCCTGCCTGGGCTTGTTTGGGCTGGCGGCGTATACGGCCGAACGCCGCACACGAGAGATTGGTATCCGAAAAGTGCTGGGCGCCAGTGTAACGAGCATTACCAACCTGTTGTCTAAAGAGTTTTTACAATTGGTTTTGCTGTCTGCACTGATCTCGTTCCCGCTGGCCTGGTGGGCCATGCATCAATGGCTGCAAAGCTATTCTTACCGTATTTCCATAGAATGGTGGGTCTTTATCGTGGCAGGCAGCCTCGCGGTGCTGATCGCTTTGTTCACCATCAGCATTCAATCGGTGAAAGCTGCACTCATGAATCCTATAAAAAGTTTGAGAAACGAATAGTGAGCCTGTTCGACTGCAAGTCTGCCCCCGCCTCAAGCGGGGGCTTTTTTCTAAATACAGGATAGCTATGCAATGGTAGCTTTTTTAGTATCTTGCTACCTCCTAAACCCCAAAACTGTGCGTAGACGCTCTATCCGTGTTATAGCCCTTGTTTTATCATTATATATTACGCAGTCATTATCTGCTCAAAAAATACCACCGGCTCCTACACCTGTACGTTGTGGCTCCGCTGAACAACTGGAAGCGCTGTTAAAGGCCGACCCATCACTCAAAGCACGGATGCAAGCCGATGAGGAACGACTTAATCAGGAAACTGTCAGAAGAATACAGGCACGCAACAGCAACAACGCAAAGCTCGATGCCATCATAACTATCCCGGTAGTGGTACACATCTTGTTGTCCGATCCTTCCATCGTAACAGATGCGGACGTCATCTGGCAGATCAACAAACTCAATGAGGATTTCGGCGGCACCAATGCCGACAAGGTGAATGCCGGCGTGTTTGCTTCTTCATTCGGTCAGTCGCAAATTCGTTTCTGTCTGGCCCAGCAGGATCAAAACGGCAATCCCACTAACGGTATCGAACGTGTTAGCACAGGCGTTACCTGGAATCAAAATACATCAGACTTCCTGAAGAAGAAGTCAAACTGTGGGGCCGACTCCTGGGATCCTAACCGTTATTTCAATATTTGGGTGGCCCGGGCCACCGATGGCACACTCGGCATAGCTACATTCCCCAATACCAACCTGCCCGAAAACCAGGGCATCGTTCTTGCGCTGAGTGGATTCGGTAACAACCCGGCCTATGTAAGCGCCTCTTTCAACCTCGGAAGAACGGCTGTTCACGAAGCAGGTCACTTTTTTTACCTGCGCCATATCTGGGGTGATGGTAGTGGTTGTCAGCCTGATTTTCCTTCAGTAGCAGGCATGACTGATTTTGTAGATGACACACCTACACAAAGCGGTCCAACCTCCGGCTGTCCTACCGGAACACAAGCTACCGGCTGCGCAGGCTTCCCCAATCCGCCCGGTAAAATGTACCAGAACTACATGGACTATACAGCAGATGCCTGTTATTGCATGTTCACGCTCAACCAGGTGGCGCGTATGGAAGCGGCGCTCACCACCTTCAGGGCAAACCTGCTGAACTCCAACGCCTGCACGCCTCCTGCAGCTGTTGCCAACGATGCTGCCCTGGCAGCCATCCTGTCGCCGGCTACAGGTGCCTGCGGTGGCGGCTCCAGCTCTTTTTGTTCTCCGGTAGTAACGCCCGGCGTAACGATCAAAAATTATGGCTCAGCCAATCTTACCAGTGTACAGATCAAAGCACAGGTAGACAATGGTGCTGCAGTAACCTATAATTGGACCGGCAACCTGGCGCCATTGGCTACAGCTACCGTTAATATCACGGCGATCACAGCAACAAGTGGTAATCATGATCTGAAGATCTATGTGTCCAGCCCCAATGGCGCTGCTGATGGCAGAAACACCAACGACACATTAACGACCAATTTTATCATTCTTTCTCCGGTTACAGGCCCTATTGCAGAAGGCTTTGAATCTACCGCCTTTCCTCCAACAGGCTGGACCTTGCAAAATCTTAATACAAGCTCCATTACCTGGGAACGGACAACCACGGCCCGGAAATCAGGTAACGCTGCTGCACGCATCCGCTTTTTTGACTACAGCGGCAGCAACGGACACCAGGACCTCCTGTTATCACCCGTGCTGAATATAGCGGGTGCAGATTCCGTCATCTTCTCATTTGAACGCGCCTATAGAGTATATGGCATTACACCTACGTATGCCGATTCACTGGCTGTTGTCGTTTCTTTCAATTGCGGCGAAACCTTTACAGAGGTGTGGAAGCGGGGAGGAGTGGACCTTGCCACTGTTGCCGGCACAATCACCTCAGGGTATGTTCCTGCGGCTGCCGATTGGTTGCCCACCCGCATCAACCTGAAACCATTCCTGGGCAATGCAACCAGCGCTATCGTTGGCTTCAGGACTGTTAACAGATACGGCAACAACTTATATATAGATGATGTCAACATCAATGTATATGCTTCTACCCGCGACCTCATGGTAAGCAGTATTGCCGAGCCAGGCAAAGTGCTGTGTACACGCAATACGCAACCCGTAGTACAGATCACTTCAGGTGGTACAGAAACCATCACCAGTGCGAAAGTGCTGTTCCGGGTGGATAATAATCAACTCGATTCTGTACAGTGGACAGGCTCGCTTACCAAAGGGCAATCAGCATCTGTGACTCTTAAAAATATTTCACTGGCTACCACCGGCACACACGTTCTTACTGTATACACCAAACAACCCAACGGCCTTGATGATGCTGCGGCCAGCAATGATACCAGCCGCCTATCCTTTACAGTGAGCGATCAACAGGAGGCGCCACTTAAAGAAGGATTTGAAGGAACTTCTTTCCCACCGGCCAACTGGGCTTTGAATAGTTCCGGCAGCGCTTATACCTGGGAGTCTACCAACCGCAGCGCCAGTGAAAAAACAACAGCTGCCTGGATCAGGAACTTCCGCTTTGCCGGTAATGGCAAAACAGATGACCTGTTTACAGCACCTGTACAGGTAAATACTTTCGACTCGTTGGTAGTTCGGTTCGATGTATCGTACAATCTGTCGCGCCCCGTTGGCAGCTCAGTAACCCCAACCGATACGCTGGAAGTGCTGCTGACCAAAGACTGCGGCAAAACTTTCCAATCTGTATATAGAAAAGGAGGAGCAACGCTGCAATCTACCGGAACGCCGGGCCAGGCAGTTACGTATGCAGCATTCGATACGCTGGGACACGTACCCACTGCACCGGCTCAATGGCGTTCTGAATACATCGACCTCAGCAAGATGGTGTCTTCCGGCGCTCCCTTCCAGGTAGTATTCCGCAACACAGGCAAAGGAGGTAATAATATTTTACTGGATAATATCAGCATTAACCCGGTGATCCTTCCTGCCTTGCTGAAAGAGAAAGGTTACTTGTTATCACCCAATCCGTTCGAGGGCACCTTTACGATCAGGCACCTTGAAGTACCGGTAAAGCTGCAGAATATCCGCATCACCAATCAAATGGGTAAAGTGGTGTATACGCGCCGGTTCCATGGGGATGCTTCTGCCAACATGAGTATTTATATTGGTGGCGGCACCGGTGTTTATTATGTAACCATGCAATACAGCGACAAGAAGATCACGGAGCGATTGATCAAGATCAGGTAATAGTCATCCATACATTGCCCATACATCGGGATAGGAGTATCTATAAAGTATCTATGGGATATCCTCTCTATAGTACCTCTATAACTCCTCTATAGTAGCTCTATAGTACCTCTATAGTTTTTGATATGTTTTTTTGAGGGAAAAGCCACGCCGCAGGATTTGGCGCACGTAATATGAATGTAATACTTTTTTCTGTTAATTGGCATATTTCTTTTGACTTAAATTGAGCAAAAAATGGAACAAAAGCTTTTTGGTGCTGTAGACGATTATATCAGTCTTCTCTTCAACGGCCACGACGAAGTGCTTGCTGCTACTGAACAATCTATCATCGATTCCGGCATCCCACAGATCAGCGTGTCGCCCAACCAGGGTAAACTGCTGAACCTGCTGGCGCAGTTGAGCAAAGCGGAGAAGATTCTGGAACTGGGTACGCTGGCTGGTTACAGCACCATCTGGATGGCAAGGGCATTACCTGTCACTGGCAAACTGATTTCCCTGGAGTATGATCCCAAACATGCAGCTGTTGCCCAAAAGAATATAGCACGCGCAGGTCTCAATAAAGTGGTGGATATCCGCATAGGTAAAGGGCTTGACCTGTTGCCGAAGCTTGTAGCGGAAGGAGCTGGTCCTTTCGATATGATCTTCATCGACGCTGATAAACCTCCTTATGCAGAATACTTCGAATGGGCATTGAAGCTTTCCCGTCCCGGCACACTCATCATTGCCGATAATGTGATACGGTCAGGCAAGGTGCTCGACGAAAACCATACTGACGAAATGGTGACGGGCGTGCAGCGATTCAACAAAGCCTTGGCTGCCAGCAAAGCTGTAACGGCCACTATTATTCAAACCATAGGCGCCAAAGAGCATGATGGCATTGCATTGGCGATTGTGAAATAACTGGTCGCGGGTGGGTCGCCCTCCAAAGGGCGGCTCACCCGCGACACACACTTCAACGAGCTCTGTGTTACACTTATGGCAGAGCTTCTAATATCTTGCCGATCATATCACCCATATTCCTGTTCTCTATCCAGCGCACAACGGCTACGAGGTCGTGCTCGGGATCAACATAAATGAAGTTGGTACCGTTGCCGATGTGTATGAATGAAGTGACAGGGGCTTTGGCGGCCATCTTATGATCGGTATTCAGGAACCAGTTCATATAACCATAAGTTGTATTGGCAGTAGTAGGCGTAAGCGCCTGTTTCACCCATTGCTCTGATAGTAATTGCGTGCCATTCCAGTTGCCTTTGTGGAGTGTCAGCAACCCAAAACGGCCCATATCATATGCATTGATATACATTCCGCCTCCCCAATGTCCACCACCGCTGACAGATTGCATGATGGCGCCATCCAATATGATCCAGGAATTATCATAACCCATCCAGCGCCAGGTGTTGGAAGCGCCTATCGGGTCCATGATCATGTTTTTGAGTACCTGTGGCAATGGCTGCCGCCATACGCTGGTAGCCGCAAGCGCCAGGGCATTTACACGTACATCATTATACTTCCACACCGTACCGGGCTGGTGGCGCTTACGTGTTTGCCATGTCCTGAAGTTGCTGTCCGGCCGGTCGGCCCAATCAGGCTTGCCCCATAACGTGCCTTCCCAATCGCTGGTTTGCCGCAGCATAACATCCCAGGTAAGCGTACGGTTATGTGCGGAAGCAAAGGGAGTGATCACTTCCGTTGCAGCACCTGCATGGTATACTTCGATAGGAGGTACATACCGTGCAACTGTATCGTTTACACTTTTTATCATTCCACGATCTACCGCCAGGCCAACTACCGATGAAAGGAAACTCTTGGTGACACTGTTGGTGATATCTACGCGGGTAGTTGGTCCCCACTCAGCCACTACATATCCTTTATAAATGATAAGACCGCTCGGGCCTTCACGGTCAACCAATGTCCCAACCGGGTTGCTGTAAGGCTCTCTGCCAAAGGATTGTTGCTGCGCAGTAACCATATCGCGGGATTGCCTGGACTCATAACGCTGTGCATAAGCAATGGCAGAGTCGATCTTTACGGCGTTTAGTCCCAGCGAAGCAGGCGCTTTGTGTTCCCAGACGTCTTTGGCAGGAAAATAGGGTTTGGCATTTTTGGCGGTTTGTCCAAAACCTGGATACGCTACCAGCAGCAGGCCGGTGAAAAGGAGTTGTCTCATGGTATTCCAAATATATTGCAAATAATCACTGATAACCATATCTTTAATGAGGTTAAAAAATATACCCCATGACATCACCCGACCGGGAAGATATTCACATCATTAGCCGCAACAGCAACTGGTCTGCGCCCGGCGTACACAAAGCGCTGAAAGAAAATATCTACAACAACCAGTCTGCCTGGCAACAATTCCTGAAACTATTGTTCATCAGCCTCGGCATTGGCTTCACCACGGCCGGCATCGTTTTCTTCTTTGCCTATAACTGGGACAACCTCCACAAGTTTGTAAAAATAGGATTGATCGAAGGGCTTGTCATCGTGAGCACGCTGCTCATTGTTTTCTCCCGGCTGAGTACGCTTGTCAAAAACATATTGCTCACCGGTTCAGCCGTATTGGCAGGCGTATTAATGGCTGTCTTCGGACAAGTATATCAAACCGGCGCCAATGCTTACGACCTGTTCCTGAGCTGGACACTGGCCATTACTATCTGGGTAGTCATTGCCAATTTTCCGCCGCTGTGGTTAGTGTATGCGCTGCTGATCAATACCACACTCAGCTTGTATGCAAAGCAGGTAGCCAACCACTGGCCGGATGAACAGGTTTATTTCCTGCAATTCCTGGTAAACACTGCATTGCTGTTGGGTGCTTTGTATATGGTAAAGAAAAATACGGCTGCATCTCCTTCCTGGTTCCGTATCATACTGGCCCTGGCAACCGCTACCACGGCTACCATTGGCATCATAGCTGGCATATATGGACATAAAAGTGTGATATTCCTGGTAATGCTTCCAATCGTAGCTATTTTGTATACGGTAGGATATCTTTACGGACTGCGGCAAAAAAGCCTGTTCTATCTTTCCGTGATCGCTTTTAGTTGTATCGTCATCATAGCTGCCTGGTTCATCGACCTGTCGCACGATGCAGGCATGTATCTCTTCACCTCCTTGTTTATTATCGCCAGCATTACCTTCCTCATCAAGAAATTAATTGACCTTCAAAAACAATGGGCCTATGAAAAAGGAGCATGAAATAAACGCTTTACTGGCACAGCTGCAGGCAACAGAAGGTACTGAGGTTGCTATAGACAGTGAGGCTGTGCAGGCCGAGTACCAGAAGATCAATGCAAACCGAAGCGGCATTGCTATAAAAGTGCTTACCATATTGGGTGGGCTGCTGGCCACGCTGGCATTCTTGGCCTTTTTATTGATTGCGGGCCTGTACGATTCCTACGCCGGCATGACCATCATAGGGATCATCTTCATTGCGGGCGCTATTGTTGTCAGTAAGCGATTTGATATCCTGATCTTTGATGCGATAGCCGTTACGGCATTTGCATCCGGATTATTTCTCCTGGCGATGGGTATAGAAGGCGGTACTAAAAGTGAAAACCTCGTATGCATACTGTTTATCGGTATTGGCCTGGCTACGTTGGCCATCGTTCAAAACTATATACTGTCCTTCCTCGCTGTGCTTACTGTTAATGGTGCTTTGATCTGTTTAATATTGTTTAATAACCAGTACAGCTCTTTACATTTCTATATTGCCATCGTAACGATCGGGCTCATCACTTTCATGTTGCAGGAAGCCAACCTCATCACTGGTGGCAAAAAATTATCCCGGTTGTACAATCCTATCAAGTTAGGGTTATTATTTTCCGTATTGGCAGCCTATGTCCTGGTAAGCACTAAAGGACTGTTCAGTTTTTCTATCCATTTCAATCTCGTATCATCTATTGCAGCCATCGGCTCTATCTTTTACGTGCTGCAGCGGTTGTTGCAATTGTTCAATATACAGCGAACCGATACCAAAGTGCTCATATACCTCCCGGTTGCACTGGTATTGATACCGACGCTATATGCGCCTGCCATTGCGGGCGCTTTGCTGATCACGCTATTGTGTTTTTGGGTCAATCATAAAACGGGGCTCGTCATTGGTATTGCAGCTTTGGTGTATTTCATCTTCCGGTATTATTATGATCTGCAGCTCACCTTATTGGTGAAATCCATCCTGCTGTTTGCCTCCGGCGTGCTCTTTCTGCTTTTTTATCTGTTAACCCATAAGAAGCTGGAATCCCATGAAAAAATATAAAGTCATCATCATTGCGCTCAACCTGGTGTTGGTGCTCATCTTCTTTCATTATTCCATCAACAGGAAGGAAACCATACTGCGTGAAGGAAAACTGATCCTGCTGGAATTGGCTCCTTATGATCCACGCTCTTACCTGCAAGGCGATTATATGGACCTGCGTTATGCGATCGCCAATGAGTCTCCTGCCACAGAAGATATTCCCAAGAGGGGCTACTGTGTTATACAGCTCGATTCGGGATTAATTGCAAAAAGAGTAAGGCTGCAGCCCAACAGAACGCCGTTGAGCCAGGGCGAATACCTCATTGAATATACAGCTCCCCGTTATTGGCGCATCAACATTGGCGCCGAATCCTTCTTTTTCCAGGAAGGACAGGCCGGCAAATATGCCCGCGCAAAATATGGCGGCATTAAAGTCGATGCCAAAGGCAACAGCGTGCTGATAGGTTTATATGATGAGCAGAAAAAGCTGATCCAATAAATGCCTGAGCTTTCCAACAAACTATTTTGAGCTTTCCAACAAAACAGCCCGGCTGTTAAGTGACCGACCTTTGTCTAAACAAATTCAAATAACAATGACAAAAGTTTGGTTTATAACAGGCAGCTCCCGCGGATTGGGCAGAAGCCTCACAGAAGCAGTATTGGCCAAAGGCCACCAGGTAGCCGCCACAGCACGCAGGCCGGAGCAATTGAATGAGCTCGCTACAAAATATCCCGGTCAGCTGTTAGCCCTGCAACTGGACGTTACCAACAACGAACAGATCAGATCGGCAGTAGCAAAGACGATTGAACATTTCGGCCGAATCGATGTACTGGTAAACAATGCAGGGTTTGGTATTACCGGCGCTGCGGAAGCTTTTACGGAGGAGCAGGTACGTAGTCAGCTCGACACCAACCTATATGGTCCCATAGAAATCACCCGCGCTGTCATTCCTTATATGCGCAAGCAACGCTCAGGCCGTATTTTGCAGATCAGCTCTATCGGTGGCCGGGTAGGTACCGCAGGGCTCACCATGTACCAGGCTGCCAAATTTGGCCTGAGTGGTTTTGCCGAGTCGCTTTCCAGGGAACTGGCGCCGCTTGGTATTTATGTGACCTCCATCGAGCCCGGAGGATTCCGCACCGATTGGGCCGGCGACTCCATGAGCTATGCGCCTGATGTAGAAGGGTATGATGATACAATAGGGGCCATTAAGCAAATACTCGGCTCTGGTAGCTTTATTCCCGTAGGTGATCCCGCCAAGGCTGCTAAAGTAATGACCGACCTCGTTGAACATCCAGCTCCCCCTGTTCACCTTGTATTGGGCAGTGAGGCTATTGTCATTCTGCAGCAGGCCGATGCCAACCGCAAGGCCGATCTCGAAAAATGGTTGCCCGTAAGCACTTCCACAGATCATGACGAAGCTGCGAACTTTTTTCAAACGGAAGCCGGAAAGCAATTCGCCAGGCTGAAAGGTGTTTAATAACAGGCTGCGAGACTGCAAGTAATACTACCGCTCTGCGAGGTTTGTAGTCTCGCAGCCCTATTACAGGACCTTTGGCCCTTCAAAGTAAACATCCCGTTACAAAGTCTTTATGTTTTAATTTTGAACCATGTCTGATCAAAATAATAAGCAACCTTCAATAGTCTATTCCTGTTATGCAAACCGCAGCAGGGAAGGCGAGCAATTTGTGGCTGAGCATGTGTTCAGCTACCAGGAATCGGGCAAGCTTATACTTGATGACGGAAACCAGCAATACACCTTTCAGGCAGGAGATTTTAGGTTTGCGAGAAAGAATCATTTAGTTAAATTCAACAAGCTCCCTCCGGAAGGAGGTGAGTTTAAATCGTTGGCAGTATACCTCGACCAGGAAACGTTGCGCAATTTCAGCATAGAATATGGTTATAAAAGTGAAAAGCATGAGGATGGCAAAGCTATTCTTGAATTAAAGCCTCATCCCCTTTATAAAGGCTACATCAATTCGGTAATTCCTTACCAGCAAATGAATGTATCTGATAACAACAACCTCACAGCGCTGAAATTGAAAGAGCTACTCTTACTGTTGTTGCAGGTAAACCCCGAATTGAAAAATATACTGTTCGACTTCAGCGAGCCGGGCAAGATAGACCTCGAAGCATTTATGAACAAGAACTATCATTTCAATGTGGAGCTGAAAAGGTTTGCTTACCTCACCGGCAGGAGCCTTGCTACATTCAAGCGCGACTTTGAAAAGATATTCAACGCATCTCCCAGCCGCTGGCTACTGCAGAAAAGATTGCAGGAAGCCCACCACCTTATACGCAACAAGGGCGCTGCTGCATCAGACATCTACCTCGACCTTGGCTTCGAAGATCTGTCTCACTTCTCTTTTGCCTTTAAGAAAATGTATGGCATATCGCCTTCGAAAGTGTGAAGCATAGGATGTCAAACGCTGCAGCATCAGCAAAACTGAAAGAATATAGCAGTACTGCATTAAGACAACACTTTCAACTCATTAACTTTTCAACTTATCAACTTACTGAAGTAACTTCAGTAACATGATCATCGTTATTCAATGCATCGACCGGGTAGGATTGGTGGCAGCCATTACAGGTGTGCTGGCGGCGCAGCAACTGAACATCATTTCGCTGCGGGAGCATGTGGACAAGGCGGAGAACCGCTTCTTCCTGCGGGTACAGGTAGAGCAGGAGGTTGCGCCGGCCCCCATTGCCAATCAGCTCCGCGCGGTGCTGCCACCCGAGGCTGTTATCGTAGTGAATCCCTTACCGGAAAAGAGGGTAGTGGTGATGGTGACCAAAGAATACCATTGCCTGGCCGATATGCTCATCAGGCATTATTTCAAAACACTGCAGGCTTCTATACAGGCCGTTATCGGAAATTACAATACGTTGCAGGATATCTGCGACCGCTTTGAAGTTCCCTTCTTTCACATCTCGCATGAAGGCATTTATAAAGAAACATTTGAGCAAAAGATCAGTGAACAGATTGGTCAATTTACACCTGATTATATTGTGCTGGCCAAGTTCATGCGCATATTATCGCCTGCATTTGTAGCTAAGTTCCCGGGCCGCATTATCAACATACACCATTCTTTCCTGCCTGCTTTTGCGGGTGCCAACCCGTATAGGCAGGCTTTTGAACGCGGAGTGAAGCTCATAGGCGCCACCGCCCATTTCGTGACCAATGACCTCGATGAAGGACCAATTATAGCCCAGCAGATCATTCCGGTAAGCCACTCGCTGACTGCAGCTGACATGATGCGGGCTGGTAAGGAAATAGAAACGGCTGTACTGGCCAAAGCACTACGACTGGTTGTCGATGACCGGGTGTTTGTGTACAACAATAAGACAGTTGTATTTGAATAGGGACTGTAAACGCTTCTTTAGAATTTATGTACAAACCCGATACCGACTGCGCCATCCTGGTAGGTGGGCATAAACACGGTGTTGGGATTCTTTTTCTTGAATAGGCCGCGTTGTATCATGGGATACAACCAATAGGTCAGTCTGGTTGAAGCTATACCGATACCTGCTCCGGTCACCACGTCACTAAACCAGTGCTTGTTATTGTACATGCGTAGGTAGCCAGTGGTAGCAGCCACAGCATACCCCGCCACGCCATACCAGGGAGAAACATCTTTATACTCCTGCCGCATGAACTCCGCCGCCACAAACGCATTGGCAGTGTGACCGGAAGGGAATGACATAGCATCAGAACCATCGGGCCTCGTCTGTTTGCTGAGACTTTTGATAGAAAAAACTGTACTGTTGGAGATCAGCATGGACATCGTGTAAAGAATGGTCCTGTCCTTAAAATTATGCTTACCCTTGATGCCGGCAGCATTCAAACCATATACAGCTATTGCCGGCGCGTATTGCAGGTAATTATCGATGTGGATAGCATTGTGCGGATGCTCCATTGCCAATTCATTACGGATGTTCTTGTTGATGTCCTTTAATCCGTGACTACCCAGCGAAGTGAACCCGTAAGAGATCATTGCGGCGGGAATGATAAACGACTTCAAAGGGAATGCATTGGATTGTACCGGGACACTCCAGTTCACAGCCCTTCGTATCGTATCGGTAGCCGGAATGGCCACGCCCGTCGAATCGGTGTATTGCGCAGTAACAGGGGTCAGGGCGGTGCAGGTGATGGCTGCAAACGCCAGTGTTTTTAACCAGTAATGCATTTATTAATCAGGGGGATTTTTGTTATTGCAAACTAAACGTAAATTTTAAAGAAAAATTGAAGTGTTGTACCCTCCCGGAGCCGGATAACCGGAGGGAATAAACGTTTTTACGTATGTATGAATGACAATAGATCAACTCCTTAACGCTTCTAATTTTCATGTACAGCAATGACAATCAAGAGGTTGTTTATATTGCGTCAACACAGCCCACTCATAACAATCAGCCACTCAGCCAGGCCGGCGGCATCCAGTTAAAAAAATCTTAATGTTATTTTGCTATGTAGTAAATTACCCGATACAGCTATTGGTGGTGCCTGATTTGTTTTTTTTCCTTACTTTTAACGCAATACTTCTTTCGTAAAGTGGAAAGGTAAAAAGAAACGGGTTTTACTCGCACAGCAACGGAAAAAGTTGAAAGCAAGGCTTCCGATACACCTGGTTAAGGCTTCCGGTGGTAGTCGGCTGTCTGTATCATCTTTTTTTTCACTGTTAACGTAATAACCTGTTCATGAAATCGGCGGGAGAGCTCTTAATTCATTCATTTCAACAAGGCGGCGAAAGTGCTTTTGCAGAGATCTATAACCTGCATTACAATAGCATTTACTACTATGCGCGGCATTTTGTAACCGATGCCCAGGAAGCAAGGGACATTACGGCCGAAACCTTCGTGAAGCTGTGGAAGCTGCGCTCCAACTTCGACAACATACATAAGATCAAAACCTTCTTACACATCACTGCCCGCAATGCGTGTATCGATGCTTTACGTCACCAGAAGTGGAAAGCAGGCAAACTGCAGCAACTGGTACAATTGCTCACGGAGGATAACGAATCCATGGTCACCCGCAACAACTCGCCCATGGCTGCCGCTCCCAAATTTGTGAATGGCCTGGTGGAAGGAGAGTTACTGCGGCGGATATACGACGAGATCGAAAACCTGCCCCCACAACGCAAGACAATCTTCAAACTGGCTTACCTCGAAGGCATGAAGAACCCAGCCATCGCTGCCCAACTCAATATCAGCATTCAAACGGTACAAAATCAAAAAACCATTGCACTCAAATTCCTTCGTCTCAATGTCCTCAACCAAAAGTCTGTACACTAATTAGCCATTTCGCTTTTTTTATCAGTCTGATGGTACATACCTTCTTTTCGTTCGTTATATACTACGATCCCCCCAAGAACTGTATAAAGTGCAGTTTATCAGTCCAAGGAGATTTAAGCATTCATTTGTTATACTGCTACGGTACAGAAATGCGCCGGCAGTACCTTATCAGATCTTTCCAGGTCTGACCCCCGCTTCCCGGCCTTTCCCGTTTAGGCCGGGATTTTTTTATGGGACATCTCGCACGGAGCGGTATTAGTATCTGACTTTTTCGTTATAAGTAATAGCACACCTGACCTCAAACCTGTTCCCATGAACGATATTGTAAAAAGGATGGTCCACCTGATCACCGGGTACCTGAAGGGTTCATTGGATCCGTCGGAGCTGCAGGAGTTGGAACAATGGACCAGGGAGTCGGAAGACAACCGTCAGCTGTTCGAATCGCTGACAGACCCCGCCAACCTGCGTGCGGCACTGGATCGGTATGGCGAAAAAAGACAACTGATGCTGGACAGGATCAAGGACTCCATAGCAATCAACAGGATACACCGGTCCGCATGGTGGTATGTATGGGGCCGCTGTATAGCAGTGGCTGCAGTGGTATCGCTGCTCTTCATAGTGGCCTGGTACTTCATGAATAAAAACACCCTGCGGTATACGGCCAGCAGAATGCCCGATTCCTACGGGAACGATGTACAGCCCGGCAACGATCAGTCGAGGCTCACGCTGTCTGATGGCTCAGTCCTTATACTCATCGATTCCATCAATGGCGTATTAACCACCGATGCCAGCAGCAAAGCACAGGTTTTCAAAGAGCATGGCTGGCTTTCGTATCACGATAATATGCCCGGCGACAGCTTATACTTTAATACGCTCGAGGTGCCCCGCAAAGGCCAGCACAAAGTACTGCTGCCCGATGGAAGCCGCGTATGGCTCAATGCAGGATCAAGCCTCCGGTATCCCGTAGCATTCGGCACCAGCGGGCGCCGGGTAAAACTGCAGGGAGAAGCTTATTTCGAAGTAACAAGCAGGCCCCAAAACGTGGTGGCACCAACAACATCCCGGCACACTGTCAGCAACGCACCCTTTATCGTTGACCTGTCCACTGCTAACGGCTCTATGCAACTGGTCACAGCAGGCGCCCGCTTTAATGTGCAGGCTTACCCGGGCAAACCCAACACGTACATTACTCTATTGGAAGGCGATCTCAAACTGAACAGGGAACACCAGGTCCTGGCATTGCAACCCCGCCAGCAGGCACGATTGGAGCACAATGGACAGATAGCCATATTGAACCAGGCAAATCCCACAGATGCCATTGCCTGGAAAGAAGTTAATCAATAACGCAGTTATGCTGAACGAAACGATTGAAAGAAAAGCCGAACTCATCCTCAAATACCTGCGGAGTGAGCTCTCCCGGGAAGAACAACAGGAGCTTGACCTGTGGCTGGCTGCCGATACTGATAACAAAGCTCTGTTGGAAAGCCTCACAGAGTTCGGTGATCTTACCCAGGCACTCGCAGATTACGCCATCAACAAATCGAAGATCTGGGATCAGATAGGAGCCTCCATTCCTTTAAAACAATGAAGTTGTACTATAAAACAAACAGCTCATACTACCAGGCATATACAATAGTATTCTCTCTTTTTTTTGATCTAACGCAAATAAACACCTTCCACAGGCCCATATTGCATACATTGTAAGTACTTACACTTATAGCCGTTTAATCATTTGTGACTACAACGATAAAAAACAATAAAATACCGTAGGAATACTTTTTTGTAAGAACGATTATACAGTTAGATTTGATGACTCTCCAATTATAACGGTGATGGTCGCTGGACCAGCCAAACAGCAACTCTCCTCAACCTGTTGACCGACCCTTTGGATAGCACATCCGGCTAATGCCTGGTAATGGTGCCTGATATACTGTAGATACACAGTCCAATTTTGCGACCATGGATAACACCAGATTACTGATGCTTACACATGACGGATTACACCGCCTTGTTGAGTTATACTTACACCGTACGGTGAACCTTATTGCTATGCGTCCATTTACTGAGAAACAATTATGTAGTCCGCTTGACCCTGGTATCCGTTACACCCCTTTCTTTTATGGATTGTTACCGGGTGACCGCCGGGTATTTTCTTTACGGCCTTTTTGTATTCCGCTCGACCTGCCTATTATTTATAACTGGTTGCAGGAGTATTGCAGCGTACCAGGCAAAAATCCTTTTGCGCCTGTACAACAATTACTGGAAGCCTACCATGATCTGTTGACTGCCGATTATAGCCAATCGCTGGTAGCGGAGATCGATGGCATGCCCATCCTGCAAATAGACATTATCCGTGCCGACCAGGATGAGATCAGTTTGAAGGAGAATATTCAGACAGGAGATTATTGCATCCATTTCCTGTTCTCACCACACTTCGATGAACCGATGGAATATTTTGCAAGTGCATTAAATAGTTGCCTCTATAGCTTCTTTTCTTTCCCGGGCATCAGGCGTGTATTCTGCAAAGCAGCGGTGTGCGATAAGCGGTCCAACAGGTTATTGCAGGGAGCAGGTTTCGTATTGAATAAAACAGTGAAAGATTATCCCGGTACCTCTGTGAATATTTACCGGCACGACTATGTGCCTACTGTTACCGGCTAAAATATTTGATATAAGTTTCCATTAAGCCTTATCCTATCCTTTCAGCGTCCCTTCCCGTTTATGCGGGAAGGGCTTTTTTTATGCCGTAATAGTTAACTTATACCCCTTGCCATGCACATTGATGATACTGATGCCGGGATCCTGCTGCAGCTTCTTCCGTAGCTTCGACACGAACATATCCAGGCTGCGGCCAACAATAACCCCTTCATCTTCCCACACTTCTTTCAACAACCTGTTGCGGTCGATCATTTCATTGGGAGCAGTAGTAAACACCTGCAGCAGCTTTGACTCTTTAGCAGTAAGCGGCACGGCCAGCTCACCCAACACCAGTAATTGCCTGACCGGGTAAAACCTGTATTGTCCAATGGAGATCGCTTCCGTAGTTTCTTCTACTGCAGGCACTGGCGCAGCCGCTTCGCTCACGGGTTCTTCAGTAATATTTTCCTTGCGGCGCCTGTTGTACAGTATGCGTGTCAGCAACGATAACCCAATAAGCACCAGACTTCCTCCCAGCAAGTACCAGGAGGCGTTGTTCTCTTTTTGGGCAGCTGAGGGAAACATCAATTTGATCTTATAGCAGGCTTTTTCCTGGGTCCTGCCCAGGCAGGGAACGATGTTTTGCGTACTGTCCCGGTTGATGGCATAACCAAAGATCACTTCATTGTCGCTGCAGGTGATCACCTCTACCATATATTCAGTAGGCAGGAAACGGGCCTTCACTACCCGGTTGATGACCTTTACCAGCGAATCGGGCACAAAAGTGAAAGGTCTTTCAAACTGCAGCAGGTATTCGTGTTCAGCAACCTTCCTGACCGGCAACACACGCGACGAAAAGTCCCCGGACTGCAGCAACACCTGGTGACCGATATCCCGCATCATGATCATTTCTTTCTCCTGGTCATACGCCGGGACAATGACAGCCTCCTTTCTGGTGGCGGTCCAGGAAACGATGAGGATGAGCGCAACGGCGGCAGGCAATAATAACTTCCACTTCATACATATAAAAATAGCACTTTAACCCCCACAGCAGCAGCCGTTTGCACAGATTTTACAAACGTTTACACAGATTTTACTACCCATTTACCACTGCAGGGAGCACCCCATTGTAGGTTTGTGCAATAACCCAGACACTATACGCAAACAACTACTGCTGACAACTACCCTAATCGTCTCTGTGGCTTATTTCACCGCTTGCCGGGAGGCAACAACACCCTTGCCGTCACCGGCAACCTATCGCTCAAGGGCGTGACCCAGACCATTACTTTTCCCGCAACCCTTGAACCGGACGGCGATCTGGTGAAGAGCCGTGCTTCGTTTCAAACCGACCGCACTAAATGGGGTGTCAACCACCAGTCGGGCAGCGTTTTCTCCAACCTCAAAGATGACATCATAGAAGACATGATACCCATATAAATCTAAAAAGTACTTACTTTACAACCTTACCACATTCATGTCAATATCACTGCAACTACATCATCTCGAAAGGCCGGGCTATACCATAGACCTCTTCATTCCAAACGCACAGGAAGTGCAGGACAATTATTTCCGGCAAAAGCAGCAACAGGAAGAAACTCCTTTTCCACATTGGACCAAACTATGGCCCGCAGCATTGGCCATGAGCGACTTTATCCACCAACATCCGGAATTGGTACAAAACAAGAACGTGCTGGAGTTGGCTGCCGGATTGGGATTACCTTCATTCATAGCCGCCCGCTATGCAAGCACCGTTTGCTGTAGCGATTACCTCGAAAAAGCTGTTGCCACAATGGCAAGATCCGCACAGCACTTACAACTTTCAAACGTCACCAGTCGTTTGCTGGATTGGCATCACCTCCCAGACGATCTTACAGCCGATGTTCTGCTGCTCAGCGACATCAATTATGACCCGGATAAATTTATACAACTCTATCAGGTGTTGCAACGAGTCCTTCAACAAGGCACCCTGATTCTGCTCACCACACCACAACGGCTGATGGCCAAACCCTTCATCGAAAAACTGTTGCCTTTTTGCAAACAGCAACATGAAATAGATGTTGAGCACCAGCAACAACATACCGCCATCAGTTTGCTGCTATTACAACTACAGGCATAGGTTAAAAATTGGTGATGTCCGGTTTATTCAGTAACTTATTAATGCGGATTCCCCGCCTATTGCTGCCAGACACCTTCACCTTTAACCCTTCATCTTATGTTCAGTCTTTTCGACCAGGACGTGCAGCAAAAATTAAAAGCTTCACCAGCCATCACCACTACCACTTCAGGAGCCACGATACCTTACCCATTCCCATCACCGGCCGATTGGCGCGATCACTGGATCTATTTCCTGTTGGTAGATCGCTTTGACAATCCGGCAGCTCCGCCAACACCCAATAATTACCCCTGCTATCAATACCAGGGCGGCAACCTTGCAGGCATCAGGCAACGGTTAGCATACTTAAAGTCACTGGGCGTGGGTGCCATTTGGATTTCACCTGTACTAATGAACCCACAATGGTTCAAGGACTACTGGGGAGGTTACGGCATGCAGAATTTTTTACGGATTGAACCACGGTTTTGCAGCGATCCCGTTAGAGCCCTTGCCGATCCCGCCTATGCAGAAGCAGAGTTCAGATCGCTGGTAGACGAAGCTCATGCCTTAGGAATGTACGTGATCCTCGATATTGTACTCAACCATGCAGGAGATGTGTTTGGCTACAAAGGATTTGGAAATACGGCGCCTTACGCCAACCATGAGTATGAAATAGCATGGCGTGATGAAAATGGAAACATGCAAAATAACTGGACTGCCATAGAGCATGTATCAACACTCACACATGATCAGGGCATCTGGCCTGTGGAACTGCAAAAGAATGCTTACTTCAGACGCCAGGGCACCAGTAACGACAACGGTGATTTTGACCGGATGAAAGAGTTCGTAACAGACTACAAAAACCCACTGAATGGCAACCACGATGTACGTAAATACCTCATACTTGCCTATCAGTACCTGATTGCCGCGCTGGATATCGATGGTTACCGGATCGATACACTAATGTATGTAGAGCCCGAGTTTGCCCGCATCTTCGGCAACTCCATGCGCGAATACGCACTTTCCATTGGTAAAAAGAACTTCTTCACCTTTGGAGAAGTCTGGAAAGATGACGACGAAAGCGGTATCGCAGAATTCATAGGACGCAACACCTCAAAAGATGGTGACCTCGTAGGCGTAGATGCGGCCCTTGATTTTCCCTTACGTAAGCGGCTTCATGCAGTGGCTAAAGCACAGATCTCTCCAGCCATCCTGGCTGATCACATGGATAAACGCCGCGAGCTCCTTCGGCAGATCGTTAGCTCACACGGCGACGCCAGCAGGTATTACGTTACCTTTCTCGACAACCATGATCTGGCCGATCGTTTTCATAACAAAGACTACCCGGCACAAACAACCATAGCACTTTCCTGCCTCATGACGCTGCAAGGCATTCCCTGCATCTATTACGGTACAGAAAGGGGCCTCGAAAACTTCCGCAACAGTTGTCGCGACAGAGAAAACTCTCGGGAAGCTTTATGGGGGCAACAGAACGCATTTGACATCAATACAAATGAATTTCAATTGATACGTGACCTCAGTGGCCTGCGCGCCAAAGAACCAGCCATTCGCTATGGACGACAGTATTTCCGCATGTGCAGTGGGGATGGCTTGCATTTTGGCTATTCCCCGTTCGCTGGCGGCATCCTTGCATTCTCCCGTATCCTCAATGAACAGGAGATACTGGTTGTAGCCAATACCAACCCGGTACAAACAACAACCATCTTTATACAGGTAGATTTCAACCTCCATGTCGAAGGAAGCAATTGGGAAGTTATCTTTCCGGCAGGACAGGACGGCGTTGCGAAAACCACCACCGTTACAACTGGCAATAGCCGGAGCGTTCAGGTCAGATTGCTGCCCGGTGAATTGTTGGTGTTGAAGCCACTATAACAGATAGCGCCGCTACAACATTTCAACGATCTGGATATTATTGCCGCAGGTGTCATTGAAGACGGCTATTTTAACCGTTCCCATCGCTGTAGGCTTTACGCTGAAGACAACACCCAGTTTCAAAAGACGGTCATATTCCTTTTGAACATCATCCACATTGAATTGCGTATAGGGAATACCAGCATCGAAAAGCGCCTTTTGATACGTCCTGGAAGGCTCGAAGTTTTCAGGCGATGGCTCCAGCAACACTTCCGTACCTTCCTGCTCTTCTTTGTCCACTACGGTCAGCCACCGGTTCTTTTCACTCAAAGGCACATCGTGTTTCTTGACAAAACCCAATTTGTTCGTATAGAAATCCAAGGCATTGTCCTGGTCCAGAACAGGAATACTAACAATTTTAACTTTCATGTAAAAAGAGTTGATGAATGCGGGCAAGTTCCCCAATAAGGACCTGATTCACTTTGCGAAAGTTGCTCTTTTTTGAAACTCGATGGGAGATACCCCAATCTTGCTCTTAAAAAGCGTACTGAAAGAGCTGGGCGTATCGAATCCGGCACGATAACAGGTATCGGCGATCGGCATACCCTCTCTTAAACATTTCTTGGCGGCTTCCAGCCGTTTAATGGTCAGGTATTGCTTGGGAGTAAGTCCGTAATATTTTTTGAAGAGCCGGAGCAAATGAAACCTGGAAGTAAAACGCATATGGGCCAGCAGATCTAAATTCAGCTCCCCGTCGAAATGCTGGTCAATAAAGTTCCGTATGGCAATAACAGTAGCAAGCTGCTGATCATTTGAGTAACAAATGTCTTTGATCCTGTTTATTTCTGTCTGGTAAAAGCTCATGATGTTTTCCATACCCGGCAAACGTTGGCTGCCGGCCTGCGCTAATATACAGATTCCTGACAAAACAAAGAGGCTGCCTCACAGGAGACAGCCTCATATTGAACCTAACTGCTAACAGATTTCATTAATAAACACCATCATACGGATTCTGATCCGCAGGAGTCATGGCAGTGTTGCTCGTAAACTCTGCAGTCGGCAACTGGAATATCATCCTCCATGAACGAGCAGGAAGATTGATAATACGAGGATGGTCGCCGGTACGGGTCAGCCCCTGAACAGTACGCAACAGATCAAACCAGGCAAAACCTTCGCCATACAATTCCTTTCTGCGTTCCACCAGAATATCATTGATAAGAGCAGCACCGGTAGAAGCACTTCTTGTCGCACCCCGCTTGTCCTGGAGCTCCCACAACACAGCCTGCGCTGCCGCATCCTGTCCACCTTGTCTGGCCAGCGCTTCAGCCTCTATCAGCAACATTTCAGAAGCACGCATCATGATCACATCACCAGTACCGGTAGACTTATCACGGAACTTATCGGAAGTCCAGAGATTATAATCTGTTCTTTTCCAGAACTGGTTACGTGCATCAGTAGCAGAAAACAGGTCTTTGAACTGGTCATTCACACAATAAGTGTCAAAGCTCCAGCGCGTACCCCTTGTTTTATTAGCCCACAAAGTGAAAGAAGTGATGTCACCAAACATCGCATCGGTGGTTTGGCGTTGTCCCCACATCCACTCGGTATTGTCCCATTCGTTGAAGCCGGTCTTGTACTGGTCACCGGTCATAATGGGGAAGCCGGTACGCGCCAGTTTGGCGGTAGCCGCAGCATTAGGCCAGTCTTCCATAGTCAGGTACACCTCGGCAAGGATACCTTGAGCCACCTGTTGGTTGATCATGTTTTTGTACCTGCGGCTAAAACCAGCCAAACCAGGAATAGCAGCCTTCAGGTCATCCACGATATACTTATAGATGGTAGCTACAGTTTCACGGGGCTTACCGATGGTACCCGGTTTATCATAAAAAGGAACGCAAGGCTTATCCTTTCCGATAGAGTAGGTAGGAGCAAACAGTCTGGCCAGGTAAAAATAGGACCAGGCCCTGATTGCTAACGCCTGCGCTTTGATCTGCGTTTTGCGCGTAGCGTCACCTTCTATCCCGTCTATGTTAGCCAATATGTTGTTGGCATTGCCCGACAGCGTATAAAAATATTGCCACATGTTGATAGGCAACGTTTGATCCGCCCGGGTAGAAGCGAGGATGAAGTGGTTGTAATAAGCCTGCATATAACCTTGCGCCTCGAAAACGATGATATCCTTCGAAGCAGCATCCAGGCCATTCTGCCAGCTGATGATACCACTGGTTTCTACAACAGTACTTTTTGAACGCTGGTAACGATAAGTACCATTCAGTACCGTTTGAGCACCATCCAGTGAAGTAAACAGGTTCTGGTCAGAAACCTGTGTGGTAGGATTGGTCTCCAGAAAATTCTTTTCACAACTGGTCGAAAGCGTAGCCACTGCTAACACTATATATAGAAACTTTTTGTTGTTTGTCATGATTGTACGTTTTACAGTGGTTTACTAAAGGCTTAACTGTAAGCCAAGGGAATAACTTTTGTAAGTAGGAGCAGCGCCTGAACCGCCCGCGCCATCACCAACAGCACCATTGATCGTCGTTTCAGGATCAGTGCCCCTTTTCTTCGCAGCACCCCACGTAAGCAGGTTGGTACCTTGTGCAATCACACGGAAAGTACCAATATGTAAACGTTTCAGCACGCTCGCAGGGATCGTATACCCTAAAGTCACGTTACGCAAACGCAAAAAAGAGTTGTTGAACAAATACTGGTTAGAGTATACAGAAACGCTTGCCTGCGTAAACTCTGATATCCGGGGAATGTTGGTATTCTTGTTCTCGGGAGTCCAGCGGTCGAGGATCTGTGAGCTTAGATTGAAACCCCTTCTCCACCTTACACCCTCGACATAGTCCGCATCATACATTTTACCACCAAGGCTGTAGTAGAACATGAAACTAAAGTCGAAGCCTTTGTAGTTGAATGTATTGGTAATACCACCAAACCAGTCGGGAATAGAACTTCCCAGGTAAGTTTGTTGATCAACCCCGCCCACTTCTGCAGACACTTCTGTTCTCACCAGTTTGCCATCAGTTCCTTTTTTCCACCAGCCGTTGTTACCGGTTTCAGGATTCACGCCAGCCCACAGCGGACCATAGAACTCATAACGGGATACACCTTCAGTCCATTTGTAACGGCCACTGTAAATTTCTTTCTGAGGCAGACGAACGATCTTGTTCTTGTAAGTAGAAGCATTCATGTCGAAGTTCCACCTGAAATTCTTATTACTGATGATATTGGCATTGATGTTAAACTCCCAGCCGTAGTTCTTAACGTCGCCAATATTTTCATCGATACCGCTATTGCCGGTAGAAGGAGGCAGCGGCCTGTTGAAGATCAGGTCTTTTGACAAACGGTTGAACCAGTCTACGTTGATGTTGACTTTATTGAACAAAGTGAAGTCAAGACCGATATCAGTCTGAGCATTGCTTTCCCATTGCAGGTTAGGCGTTGGCAGCCTGGAGAGGATAGCACCCGCCAGATCCATGAAGTTGTAACCCGTAGCATACAAACCCTGGTAAGCATAGAAACCTACGTTGTCATTACCGGTGGTACCATAGCTCGCACGCAGTTTGGCATTCTGGAGCCAGTCGATGCCCTTCATGAATTCTTCATCACTGAATTTCCAGGAGGCGCTGGCCGACCAGAATTTACCCCACCTGTTATCAGGGTGAAAACGGGAAGAACCATCCGTCCGGAAACTACCCGTTACAAAATAACGGTTCATGAAGCTATACTCTACTTTAGACAGATAACTGTTCAAACGATAGTTGTCTTCACCAGAGCCGGAGCTCACCTGTGTAGAAGCAGCACTCATTTCATAAATACCAGGTAAAGGGAAACCCCTTCTGCTGGCGTTGGCAGAAATAACACGCAGCTTATAGCTTTCCTGACCAGCCAACACATTCAGGTGATGCTCACCAAAAGATTTATCGTAAGTCAACAAGTTGTTGATGGTGTAAGAAAAACGCCTGTTGAAACTACGGTTAGCACTACCTCCGTTTCCCACTGCGTTACCGATAGTGGAGGAGGAGTAACCCTGACCAGCTGTATTACCCAGATCAGTACTGATAGAAGTACGGAAAACCAGTTCCGGTAAAAACTTGATCTCTGCAAAGCTGCGGGTAGTCAGCAGGTCATATTGGCTACCGGAAAAATCCCAGTTGTCGCTATTCTTGAAATCACCGATGAAGCGCGTATTCCAGCCTCTCCACTCGGTCCGTGTAGTATCACCAAAGTCAGGGATCAATTTACCATTGGGATCCTTTTTATATTCACCCTTTGCATAATCCCACACATATACAGGATACACTTCAGGCATTACACGGATAAAGCGCGTACCGACAAAAGGGTTTTGCGTAAAGGAGCTGGTATAAGCGATGCTGGTTCCTATTTTCAACCAGCTTTTTACATCGGATGTAACATTGGCGCGGGCAGATATACGGTTGAACTTCTGCACCAGCATGTTACCATTATCCTTCAGGTAAGAAGCAGACAGGAAATATTGCGTCTTTTGGCCCTGGCCAGTGCTGCCACTGAAGTCGAGGCTGTATTCCTGGCGCAGGGATTGGCGGAACATTTCACCAAACCAGTCGCCGGAAAATATTTGAGTTAAACCTGGTTTCATTTTACCATCCAGGCCAACAGGCTTTGGATCGACGAACGGGTTCTGACGTGCTTGCTGAAAAAAACGCGACGCGAGGTTATCAGTAGCGAATTGAGCAGCAGCAGCGGCAGACATGCCTTCATCGAGCTTGCCATTCCGCAGGGCTTCCCAACCCAGTTCGAACAATTGAGTAGAGCTTACTTTATCAGGAAAATTTACCGCAAAATCGGAGTAGCCCCAGTTTGAACGGAAGTTGACCTGAGCAACGTTGCCACCCTTTTTGGTAGTGATAACAACCACACCATTGGCAGCCCGTGAACCATACAGTGAAGTCGCGGCCGCATCCTTCAATACAGTAAAAGTCTGGATATCGGAAGGATTGATCGCACTGAGGGCACCCGAATAAGGCATACCGTCAAGGATGAACAACGGATCAGTATTGTTTTGCATAGAGCTCAAACCACGGATCAGGATAGTACCATCCGAACCGGGCTGACCATTTGTATTTAACACCTGTACACCAGGGCTCATACCCTGCAATGCCTGGCCTACGTTAGAAGCTTGTATTTTTTGGATTTTTTCACCGGATATTACCGTTGCAGCACCGGAATAAGCACTCTTCTTGGCTGTACCATAAGCAGCCACGATCACTTCATCCAGCTCACTGCTGCTCTTTTTCAGCGTCACGGTAATAGAGGTTTGATTGGAAATGGCAATCTCTGTATTGCCATAACCCACAGCACTCACGATAAGTGTTGCATTGCTGCCGCTGTAAGTTAAAGTGAAGTTACCGTCATCAGTGGTCCTCGTACCTTGCGTAGAACCCTTGATCATAACAGAAGCTCCGGCCACAGCCTCGCCACTTTCGTTAACGACACGCCCTTTGATCTCGGCCCGGAGAAAAGGCAATTCATTGTTGGGAGGCGGAGTGAACGCATGCGCATTCACTTGAAAGGAAGCTATAAGCAAAAATACACCGGTTATTTTCATCAGCAGTTGCGCAGATAAAAACCCTTTTCCTGTCTTGCAGGGCATGTTTTGGTTCATACAGTTGTAATGTTTAAGCGTTTACACAGCAGTTTGTCAGTTTAATTTGCTGCTATTACCAGGCTGCACATCAATTCATTTTACAAGGCGGCAGTGAAGCGTCTGACCCGCTCGATTCTTCTGGTTGACAGCATTTGTTTTGTATTAAATCATGCGTTTTGTTTTAGTGAATAAAAAGAGTTGCGGTGATGGATGATTATGCTTGTGGTGAAAGAAATCTGCGTGACTGTTGCTATGAATTTTCAATAATGGCGGCAACACTTGAGCAAGGAGGATAGGTTCATTGCACGCAAAAGCGTAGTTATCGTCCGGCGCTATTTGGCAAAGGACGATCTGTTCTGTATGTGAAGCAGAATAAAACAATAGTAATCGTTGAATGACCAAATTTATCCAATGATACTACGCAAGCATACTTGTATATTAACCCATGATTTATCAAAAATGATTTCTTTGTTAATGCTGAGACCACTGATCATTAATTGATAACTCAGTGTTAAGAGCGGTAAAGAAAATCCTCACACCGATCAAGATAAATTCACAGCCACTAATGAAAATGCCTCCGGAATCCCGGAGGCATCACAACTGCAGGCAATAACACCTTCAGTTTAAGTCAACGAAAAATGACTGATGATTCATGATTAAAAAAGCAACAATCCCGCCAGCGCAGCAGCCAGAATGATCACTGGCTCAGGCAGCTTTTTAAAGCGTATCAGCAAAAACGCTACCACCAAAGCAATCACAACAGGCACCAACCCGGTAAACTGCCGCTTCGCTAGTACACACACCGCACCCGCAATCGCGCCCACCGCAGCAGCCGTCACCCCATCGATGAAAGCCTTGATACCAGGATGCTTACCATACTTCTTGAAATAAGGGGCAGGTAAAATAGTAAACAAGTAACAGGGTAGGAACGTGGCCAGCGCAGCAATACACGCACCTGGAAAACCGGCTACGAGATAACCGATAAAACCCACCGTGATCACCACCGGCCCGGGTGTGATCATCGCTACCGCCACGGCATCCAAAAACTGCTGCTCATTCAGCCACTGATAATCCTTCACCACGCCACCATATAAAAACGGAACAATGGCCAGTCCGCTGCCGAAAACAAAAGCCCCCGCTTTGAAAAAGAACCACCCGATCTTAGCAGCCTTCTCATCCAGCCAGGCACTTTGCGTAAGCTGCAACAACACCGGGAAAAGAAACAAGCTATTGAGCTTAGTACTGCTATTCAAAGCACGCCGCTGCACCCACACGATCACACCGGCTGCGAGGATCAGCCAGATGTTTTCCTCCTCCAGTATAAAAGTCGTAACCGCCAGCACTACAAAGATCCCCCACAACAACCAATCCTTGCCCAAACTCTTGCGGGTAAGTTTATAACTGCTCACCACGATAATGCCGATCACCGCTGCGCCGATGCCATAAAACACGGCCTGCATCCACGGCAGCCCACCTGCTTGCACGTACGCATAGCTGATGCCCAGCACCATAATAAAAGAAGGGATCACAAAAGCGATTCCCGCCAATGTAGCCCCCAATACCGTATAATGAACATAACCGAGGTAAATAGACAATTGAGCAGCCAGCGGTCCCGGTGCCAGTTGAGCCAGTGCAAGCCCTTCCCGGTAATCCTCCTCACCAATCCATTTCCTTTTTTCTACCAGGTCGCGATGCATATAACCCACCAGCGCCACCGGTCCTCCAAAACCGATGGTTCCCAGCTTCAAAAAATACAACACCAATTGTCGCAGCGTATAAGTAGGAGTATTCATGACTAAGAAATTGACTTGATAAAAGGCACGTCGTAAGTAAGAAGCTACCAACACCACACTTAAAAAAACGCATCCACTAAAATATAATCCCAAACTGAAACCCAACAGTCACAGCCGCCGGCAAGTCATTCCCAAACCGCGCCGGCACCGGCACAGCAACAAAATAACTACTACCTGCATTTTTTTTGACGATCTTATTAAGCACCGGCGTAACCCCGTACCGGCCCGAAGTCTCAAAAGCGGCACGCGTAGCCAGCGTCCATCCTTTGCCCAGCCCAAAGAGCGCTCCCGGATGAAATAAGAAGTTATTCATTTTACTGGTGCCATTCGCCGCCCGTATCAGCGGCACAAACTCCATCGAGAAACCGATCCTGGCACTCTTCCAGATATTGATACCGGTAGGCATACCCACCACATAAGATCCGTCGAAATTATAATGCGGCTTGTCGCCATCCGTAACAGTCACCAAAGGATGCAAAATGCCCACATAGCCCGTGATCTTGGGGTAAGAAGATGTTTGTTGCCCGATAGCAACATTACACGCAAAAAATACCAGTACAGTAATTAGTATACATTTCATGCCGCAATACTATGTAGCCCCGGTTACCCGAAATAGAACAGAAATTACTCCCTTGTACAAAACTTACTGTTGCTGAACACAATTGTCACCCTGAATTAGCTGTCACACTGAATTGCTGTCACCCTCTGTCACACTGAGCCTGTCGAAGTGTTGTCGAATGGTCATCAAATATCCTTCAGCTTTTTCCGGTAATCGGAAGGATTCTGCCCCGTATGCTTCTTGAAGATCCGGGTAAAATGACTTTGATCTGAGAACCCGGTGAGGTAGGCAATATCGGTGAGCGAATGCGCAGGCATAGCCATTAAAGCAATCGCCTTCTCTATCCGTTGCTTGCGGATGTACTCGCCAAAAGAAAGATTGTCGAAGTGTTTGGAAAACTCCCGCGAGAGATAGGAGGGATTGATAGCAAGATCTTTGGATAGTTCTTTCAGGGTGAGATTCGTATCGATATGATCCTGGATCAGTTCTTTCAGCTCCTGTGCCCAGGCAGGCATCTTCTTTCCAGACTTTGATTTACCATGTAGAAACTTGTGCAACACATCCAGCAACAGGTTTTCAAATGGCTGTTGCGTATGCTTTTCCTTTTGTAAAAATTTAGCCCAGCTATACAGCGCATCATACAGTACCATACCTTGTTCTAATAATGCAAGGTCGTCTTTTAAATTATAAGCCAGCCCTGCCGACAACGCCCACAAGCCCGCTGCCTGCACAGCCAGTTCATGATGATCCGTATCGGCGCCACGCACAATAGGCGCCATAGTTAGAACAGCCTCATCTTTGACATTATACTTTTTGATGAAATAATCGAACGTGCATAGATCACCGTAGTGTGTAAACTCAACGCCAGGTATATCGAACGGTGTTGCCCCCAGCTCCTGAGCCAGAGAGATAACCTGCTCGTACGGTACATAAATAAATTCAGCCTCCTGATCTATAAACCGCTTGATCAGCCAGGGACAGGCGATACGGTCAATCTTGGGACGCTCACGGGTAATCCATTTCATAAATAACCGGTTCAATCGTAAACTTAAAAATACCATAAATTATAGTACTTTCGCCCCGCATTGGTTTTTAACAGGCACCACGCCTGTTAAAATTAATAGGGAATCAGGTGCAAATCCTGAACAGGCCCGCTACTGTAAGTTCTGCAACAACACTTTGACATCTACATGCCACTGTCCCCGTCAAACAGGGATGGGAAGGCCCGCCAAAGTGAGAACAAGTCAGGAGACCTGCCAATGCAGATAAACTTTAAAGCTTTCGAGGATAAGGCTTTGAACACAGTTTGAGCTGAAGCAATTTCAGTACCTATTTGTTTTCATGTCTTCCGGTAAGCGATTCGTTCGAATCAATTATTGATGTATATGTCAAATAAATTAAAAACGTTACTAATAACGTTTTTGATATTTGCCGGCAATGATCTGTATAGCCAGCAAAACAACCACGACACTGCACGCGTAGATACGGGCCTTATAAAACTATTGCCATACGTTACGGTGTCCACTGCAGCCTATAAAGAAGTCATTCCTGCCCAAAAACTGTCCGGTGCCCAATTAAAAAGCCTGAACAGTTTTTCTGTAGCAGATGCCATACGATACTTTGCCGGAGTCCAGGTAAAAGATTACGGAGGAATAGGAGGGCTGAAGACTGTGGATATGCGCAGTATGGGCACCAATCACATGGGTGTTTTTTATGATGGCATTCAACTGGGCAATGCCCAGAACGGACAGATAGACCTCGGCAAATTCTCCATGGACAACATAGAGTCCATCTCCGTGTACAATGGCCAGAAAAGTGACATTTTCCAACCCGCCAAAGACTACGGATCATCCGGCACCATTTACCTCCGCAGCCGCAAGCCTGTCTTCGATTCAACAAAAAGAACAAACGTCAAAGGCGTTTTCAAAACAGGATCGTTCGACTTGATCAATCCCTCTGTATTACTGGAGCAGAAGTTGACGGAAAACATACACGCAGCCTTCAGCGGCGAATACACAAATTCATCCGGCCGCTATCCATTTCGTTATAAAAGAGTATTCCAAGAATCGGGTAATACGGCCTGGGACACGACAGCCATCCGCCAAAATGGAGACATTGAAGCCATCAGACTTGAAGGCGGGCTATATGGAAACATAGATCGCGGCGTATGGAATGCCAAAGCATACTTCTATAATTCAGAAAGAGGCATTCCGGGCGCCATTGTCAACAACGTTTGGAAACGCGCCCAACGACAATGGGACAGGAACTTCTTCTTACAAGGCTCCTTTAGAAAAAACATCCTCCGCGGCTACGATATCCAGGTCAATGCAAAGTATGCCAATGATTATATGCGCTACCTGAACCCCGATACGACCCTGTTATACATCGACAACAATTTTCACCAGCAGGAATGGTATGTATCTGTAGCCAACAAGTATAGCCTCACGAAAAAGATCGACATCGACCTGTCGACAGATTTTCAGTACAATACCCTCAACTCCAACCTCGACGGATTTGTATTTCCTGAAAGATTTACTTCCCTCGTAGCCCTGGCCGGCGCAGCCGACCTCGGAAAACTGAAAATGCAGGCCAGCCTGTTGGGCACGTTTATAAACGAACGCATTACCAGGGGCAACACGGCAACAGGAGATTCTGCGATCGCCGCCCCCTCCAAGCAGGAACTTACCCCCGCATTCTTTTTATCCTATAAACCATTTCCAAAAACAGACTTCAACATAAGAGCCTTTTACAAGAACATTTTCCGGATGCCCACTTTCAACGACCTGTATTATACAGACATCGGCAACATCAGCCTGCAACCGGAATACACACACCAATACAACCTTGGTTTCGCTTACCGCAAAGCATGGTCCGGAAAAGTATTGAGCGAGTGGCAGCTGCAGGCCGATGGCTATTTCAATAAGGTCACCAACAAAATAGTAGCCGTCCCCAAAGGCAGCGGCATGTACCGTTGGATGATGATGAATATTGGAGATGTGAAGATAAAAGGAGTAGATATAGTCACCGATCAGGCATTTTCATTACCGGCTGGCGTTTTACTGAACCTGAGACTGGCTTACACCTACCAGCGGGCGCAGGACTTTACAACACGAAAAAATCCCGGGCTGCAAAAGATCACCTACGGAGGACAAATCCCCTACATACCCTGGCACAGCGGCTCACTCATTGCAGGCATACAATACAAAAGCTACCGGCTCAACTACAGCTTCATTTATGTAGGTGAGCGCTACCACAATTCAGCCAACATACCGGAGAACTATGAACAACCCTGGTATACCCATGACCTCTCAGTCTCGAAAGAGATGAAACTGAAACAATACCGCTGCAAGATCTCCGGAGAGCTGAACAATGTTTTTAGCCAGGACTATGAAGTAGTGGTAAACTACCCGATGCCCAAACGAAATTTCAAGATCATTTTATCTGTTGAGCTATGAGAAAGCATTCATTACACTACATTGTGCTGTTGTCTCTCACTATCGCGGCCACCGCATGCAGGAAAGACGTAGCCATCTTTGAAAATGAAGACATTCCCCTGGACACGGCGGCACAAAACGGATTTGCCGGGTTCTACCTGCTCAATGAAGGCAACATGGGCAGCAACAAAAGCACACTGGACTATTACGACTATGCTGCCGGTAAGTTCCAAAGAAACATTTATGCGGCCATTAACCCAACGGTGCCCAAGGAATTGGGAGATGTAGGCAATGACATTGCCATCTATGGCAACAAGCTCTATGCAGTCATCAATGCTTCCAACAAAGTAGAAGTTATGGATGCAAGGACCGCCAAAAGGATTGGGCAAATCAATATCCCCAACTGCCGCTACATAAAATTCAATAAAGGATTCGCTTACATCACTTCCTACGCAGGCCCCATAGAGATCAATCCAAACTATTCCCAGAAAGGTTACGTGGCCAAAGTCGATACGGCCACACTTACAGTAGTAGATAAATGCATCGTCGGTTTCCAGCCCGACAACCTTGAGATAATCAATGGCAAGATATATGTAGCCAATTCAGGCGGCTATATGGGCGCTGGAAATACCGATAAATATGAGCGTACAGTTTCCGTGATCGATCTGGTGACCTTTAAAGAAGAGAAGCGCATTGATGTGGCTTACAACCTTCACCACATCAAAGCCGATAAGCGCGGCGACCTCTGGGTCACATCGAGAGGCGATTATAAACAGCTGCCGTCCCGACTCTACTTCATCGACAAAGACCAGCAAAAAGTAACCGACACGTTGCCCATTGCTGTCAGCAATTATTACCTCGATGGCGACTCACTGTATGTATACAGCACAGAGTGGAGTTACGTTACCTATTCCAATGTGATCTCTTACGGCATCGTCAATACCCGCACCCGTGAGATAGTCAGCCGCTCATTCATTACCGATGGCACCGATAAAGAAATAGAAATACCCTATGGCATTATGGTACACCCGGCCACCAAAGACATCTATGTCACAGACGCTGGCAACTATGTCTCGCCAGGAATATTATACTGCTTTTCAAAAGAAGGCAAAAAGAAATGGAGCGTCCGCACCGGCGATATACCAGCCCACTTTGCCTTACTGCCCAAATGATAGCATAACCCGAAAATAAAACACATGAACAGGAACATTTTTCTAAAACTACTGGCAGTAGCTGTCTTCTTTGCCTGCTCTTGCAAAAAAGAGCAGCAGATCGCCCCGGCCATTTCCGGTGTCGGAACAGATACGATCACACTCAACATTGGCGACGAAATAGAATTGGCGCCCAACATTACCAACCTCAAAGGCAACATATATGCATGGCTGGTGAATGGGAAGGAGGTAGCAACAGACCAGATCAGCTACACCTTCAAGGCTACGGAGCCGGGCAACTTCAATGTCACCTTTAAGATAAACAACAAAGCAGGCACTGCTGAGCAGTCTTTTAAAATATTGGTTGAAAAACCAATTACAGTATCAGTCCCCGGAGGACTGTCGGTTTCCCTGTCTGCAGTTATAGACATCACACCTGAGGTCAGCGGTCCCGGGCGGAATGATTATACCTACCTATGGTCCATCGGTGATTCTGTGATCAGTAAAAAAAGCACCCTCACCTTTATTTCCCCGGAGCCCGGCACGTTCCCACTCACCTTGAAGGTGACCGCCGGCAAACAATCAGCCAGCTCCACCCGCAATATCGAGGTGAAGACAGCGCAGTATATAAAAAATGCTTATACAGTGTTGGAATACGCGCCCGCACCCGGCAAATTGCACAACTGGGCCATTATCGGCGCCAGAGACCTATGGGACCTGGGACTCGAATACCCGCTTCCTTATGATGATTTTTTGGCCAAAGCAGGAGAACAAAGAAAAACCAACACCTCCGCTTCCCTTTTTGTAGGTGCCTGGGGTGGCTATGCCACCTTTAAGTTTGACCACACCGTAGCCAATGTACCAGGCAAAACAGACCTGGAGCTGACAGCTTTTTATTCCAACAAGGATTTACCAGCTGTATACGTGGCATATGATCGCAACAAAAACGGTAAACCGGACGAAGATGAGTGGTATGAGATCAAAACGGCAGACTATGGATTGGAAGATAGCGGGCATTATGCGATGACCTTTACATTGGATAGCTTCAAAACAGATGACAGAAGAGCCTATTCGTACCATAGCTACAAAGACAACCAGGACGTACCAGTCAAGGGACAGATCGCTTACAATAAGACCTTCACCAGTGCCATGACCTATGCAGGAACATTCTCCGTAAGAGGGTTCTTTCCCGGTTTGAACATGACCGATCTTCCTGCGAAAAAAGTGAGCATGCTCAGCGGCTGGCCAGCTTCCTTCACCCGCGCAGGAAAGCGCCTTACCAAAAACGTTACCGGCGCCGCTCCGTTCTTCCAGAAAATGAACATCGATATCGACCTCGCAGTAAACAGCAAAGGAGAAAACGTTGAATTGCCGGGGATCGATTTTGTAAAAGTACGTAAGGTTGTCTATCCCGTTCAACAGGTAGCAGGCCTCTCCGGCTTGCAGGATTACAATTTGGAAGAAGGCCGCATGCTGCAGGTAGGTGCTATCCTCGACAAGAACCTCAAATAAGTGGCACCTTCTGTCCCCCTGAGTATTGTCACCCTGAGCTTGTCGAAGGGTACTCAGGGAAGACAAATCACAGAATTGTAAACAAAACAGTATGATCAATTAACCAGACAAAATGAACAAGCAAAATAAATTCCTCGTTTCTATCTCCTTCGCTTTACTGGTAATAGCCGGCTGCGGAGAAAAAGATGCACAACTCCCGGAAACAGCACCCGTCATTAACGGCATTGAATCCGAATATTATGTGGTAGTAAAACAATCCTTACAGATAAGCCCAACCATTGAAAACAACGTAGATTCACTGGTATGGCTTATCAACGGACAAAGAGTAGCCAACGCAAAGCAATACACCTTTCAGGCGTCCGCCGATCCCGGAACATACAACCTCATCGTCAGGGCTTACAACCTGGGCAACATTGTCCAGAAAGTAGTAAAGATCACTACCGGTCGCTACATCAACTGGATCACCACAACCAACAAGATCCTCGTCCTTGA
This sequence comes from Niastella sp., assembly GCA_017744515.1. Taxonomy (GTDB): domain Bacteria; phylum Bacteroidota; class Bacteroidia; order Chitinophagales; family Chitinophagaceae; genus Paraflavitalea. Next base: position 34,174 of record JAGIBF010000016.1, on the reverse strand, counting down.
AGCCTCGCAGAAGTTTGCAGGTAAGACAAATGTAAAATGGACAGTATTATCGGCGCCTGCTGATCGCCACAGGCTATCTGACGCCAACACAACAGCATTGTTCAGCGCCGTAGACAAAGGCGCTTACCAGGTCAAAGTATCCTCAGGCGATTTGATAGACACACTGCTGGTCACGGTACAGCAATCAGATAAAGCACAAACGGCTTATATCACAAAAGTGTTCGATTACCTGCCGGCGCCCGGTCAGTTTGTAAACGAATTACCCAAATATAACCCAGGCG
>JAGIBF010000016.1:0-33883 GCA_017744515.1 Niastella sp. | reverse complement strand
CCCAGGCGATAGCCGGGAAACGATGATCACCAAAGCAGGCAATGAACTGATTGGAGAGGACGCCAACATGATCACCCTCGGAGGATGGGGAGGCTACGTAGTGGTGGGCTTCGATCATACCATTGTAAATGTAGCAGACAGACGTGATTTCAGGATTTATGGCAATGCGTTTGGCGCCCTTGCCAACCCGCGCCCCAATGCCCCCTTCGGAGGAAGCTGTGAACCGGGGATCGTAATGGTAGCGTACGATAAAAACAAGAATGGTAAACCCGATGAAGACGAGTGGTACGAGATAAAAGGCAGTGGCAACTTCTCTGCCGACAAAGAGCCCTGGTATGCCACAGCTGTCAGCAAAAACATTGACGTGCGTACGTTCCGTACGTATGAGATGACCTACAACAAGCCGGCAACAGAAACACCAGACGCCAATCCACCCGGCAATGTCAGTATCAGTAATTATATCCGTTGGACAGACAACCAGGGACAGGAAGGTTACAAAATAAAAAACACCTTCCACGCACAAAGCTATTACCCAGGTTGGGTAGCGGATAATAAAATTACGTACAAAGGAATCCGCCTTGCACGCAATGGCATGGACGAGAGTGGGGGAGGAACTTACTTTGTATTGTATGCATTCAACTATGGATACGTAGACAACTATCCCAACCTCCACGACAATGCCGGCATCGATATCGACTGGGCCATCGACAAAGACGGCAACAAGGTCAACCTGCCAGGTATCGACTTCGTAAAAATATACAACGGAATAGACCAGGAAAACGGTTGGTTGGGAGAAGCATCCACTGAGATCAGCCGCGGAGAAGACCTCCACCTGTTAGGCGCAAAAATTCCTACGATTAACCCATAGACGGAACAACCGGTAAACGAAAAACAGGCTGTATGTGATCATACAGCCTGTTTTCATTTATATCGCCCTGGTTCGTGTCCTCACGAACCAGCTATCACGCCTTCACTACAACCTGCTCCCGCAGTTCCCGCGCAGCATCCACCATAGCCTCCAAAGCAGCCTTGGTTTCCGGCCAGCCACGCGTCTTCAATCCACAGTCAGGATTCACCCACAGTTGATCAGAAGGGATCACTGCCTTGGCCTTCTCCATCAGCTCCACCATTTCCTTTTTAGAAGGCACACGTGGAGAGTGAATATCATACACACCAGGCCCGATCTCATTGGGGTACTTGAACTCCGCAAAAGCATCCAGCAATTCCATTTGCGAACGGCTGCACTCGATGGTGATCACGTCTGCGTCCATATCCGCAATATTTCCGATGATATCGTTGAACTCGGAATAACACATGTGCGTATGGATCTGCGTGGCATCCTTTACACCACTGGCCGAAATGCGGAAAGCACGTACAGCCCAGTGCAGGTAATCCTGCCAGTTCTCTTTTCGCAGCGGCAGTCCTTCACGGATAGCCGGCTCGTCGATCTGGATCACGTTGATGCCAGCCCTTTCAAGATCCACCACTTCATCCCGGATAGCCAGCGCGATCTGCGTACAGGTTTCACTCCGCGGCTGGTCATTACGCACAAAACTCCATTGCAGGATGGTTACCGGACCGGTAAGCATTCCCTTCACAGGCTTATCAGTAAGCGATTGCGCAAAAGAGGTCCAGCGAACCGTCATAGGAGCGGGTCGGCTTACATCACCATAAATGATAGGAGGCTTCACACAACGGCTGCCATAACTCTGCACCCAGCCATTCCTGGAAAACACAAAACCACTCAGCTGCTCACCAAAATATTCCACCATGTCGTTGCGCTCAAACTCACCATGCACCAGCACATCGATGCCGATCGCTTCCTGCCAGCGAATGGATTCCTCCGTTTCTTTCGCAATCAGCTCATCATATTGCTCCTGCGTAAGATCGCCTTTCTTCCAGTTGGCGCGCCAGCTCCGCACCTCCGCAGTCTGCGGAAAAGAACCGATAGTGGTGGTAGGGAATTGTGGCAGTTGCAGCAAATCATGCTGCTTATGCTTCCGGATAGCAAACACGTTGTTGCGCGCTGCATCCTTATCAGTGATGCCCGCCACCCTTTCCTTCACCACTTTGCTATGGATCAGCGCAGAAGTCTGGCGGTTTTTATTAGCCAGTATATTCTCTTGCAGCTTCGCCGCAGCTATCACGTTGTTTTCACCACTGGTCAGTTGCTTCAGCGTGATCACTTCGTCGATCTTCTGCTTCGCAAAAGCCATCCATTGCTTGATCTCCGGCGTCAACACCTTTTCATTCGTTTCCAGCTCCAGGTCACAAGGCACGTGCAGCAAAGAACAGGAAGGAGCGATCCACACCCTTTCCTTTCCGAGTTGTGCAACAGCCTTTTTGATAAGCCCAAGAGAATTTTCAAAATTGTTCTTCCAGATATTCCGGCCATCCACTACACCCAGCGAAAGCACCGTTCTTGAACGTGCAATATCCGTGGCAAGAATATCATCCAGCTGCGATGGACAACGAACGAGGTCAAGGTGCAATACCTGCACAGGCAGGCTCAAAGCCATGGAAAGATTTTCACCATAACACTCAAAATAACTCGCCAGGATGATCTGCAGCTGCGGGAACCTGTTCTTGATCTCGAGGTAAGCCTTGGCAAACACCTGCCGTTCTGCCACCGAAAGATTCAGCGATAAACAAGGCTCATCCAGTTGCACGTAATAAGCACCTGCCTCTTCCAGCTTCGCCAGCACTTCCACATACACAGGCAACAGCTTTTTCAGCAGTTCCAGCCGGTGAAAGCCACTTTCCTTCTCCTTGCCCAGCAGCAGGAACGATACAGGCCCCAGCAACACGGGCTTGGCAGGAATACCATGACGTTTTGCCTCATTGAATTCATGCAGCACTTTGTTGTGATACAAAGTAAACTGCTGGTTGGCGGTAAACTCAGGAACGATGTAATGATAGTTCGTATCGAACCATTTGGTCATCTCCATAGCAGTGATGTCATACCCACCCTTCTGATAACCACGCGCCATGGCAAACAGCAGATCGATATGCGGCAGCTGCTTGTCCTGCATCAGGTCGTGGTAACGGGCAGGAATAGCCCCCACCAGTAGGCTGGTGTCCAGTACCTGGTCATAAAAAGAGAAATCATTACAGGGAACCAGATCGATACCGGCTTCCTTTTGAAGTTGCCAGTTTTGCAAACGGATGGTACTGCCCGTCTGCATCAATTGTTGTGCGGTAAGCTTTCCGGCCCAGTACTGCTCGGAAGCCCTCTTCAGTTCACGCTGGCTGCCTATCCGCGGGTAGCCGAGATTGTGTGTCTGCATGATGAATGCTTTTAAAATGAATAATCAGTTAAAAGCTCTTCGTTAAAACCCGCAATGTTGGTGAAAGGAAGTAGACGTGAAATAAAGGCATACGCAAAATAGACGGTCCCGCATAATACATACACGGTCGGTCATTATACAATAAGCCTATCAGATCAACAACAGCTTCATTCCACGAAAGCATTGTCAAATACAGTAAGGCAGGTCTCCTGGCTTGTAACGTTTCTACCGTCCTTCCCATTTCGTGTTAACGAAGCAGTGGACAACAAGGGTAAAAACTCAGGTATGTTACATACAGTTGCGGGACAGCTTGTGATTTTCACACAATTCCCTATTAATCCCGGGTTAGCGGGAACCTTTGCTGCTTGATAAGATGATAAGAAAGAACTTGCGAGGGTAAAATTAGTCTATTTGCACATCAAAAAGAAACGGGTGGAAAATTTGGCCGTTTGCTAACAACCAAATCCTCCACCCGCCAATCAATAAACTTATCCTATGCTTCGCAGCTCTTGCAGCTTACGAGGTTAGTGACCATTTCCTTCGAAACACTCTGGCTACGTTGGTAATACAATGTTTTAATACCCAGCTTCCAGGCTTCGATCAACAACTTGTTTACCTCTTTCACAGGCAGGTCTGCCGGTATATTGAGGTTGAGGCTCTGCGACTGATCCACAAACTGCTGACGTATAGAAGCCTGTTGAATGATCTCCAGTTGGCTGATCTCTTTGAAAGTCTTGAACACATCCTTCTCTTCTTGCGTCAGCGCAGACAGATGCTGCACACTACCATGATTCAGCATGATGTCGCGCCACGTATCTTCATTATCGATACCCTTCTTGATCAGCAACTCTTTCAGGTATTTATTCTTACGCATGAAGTTACCTTTGGAAAGGCCCGCTTTATAGTAATTGCTGCTGAAAGGCTCGATACCGGGAGAAGTCTGGCCCAGGATAGCGCTGGAAGAAGTAGTAGGTGCAATAGCCAGCACGGTCGTATTCCTTTTGCCATAACCTTTCAACAATTCAGGCTCTCCATAGATCCACGCCAGGTCTTTACTCGCCTTTTGAGCCTTATCATGAATATCCTTAAAGATCATAGCAGTCAGCTGCTTGGCGCGCAACCCTTCAAAAGAGATCATATTCTTTTGCAGGTACGAGTGCCAGCCCAACACACCCAAGCCCAATGCACGGTGCCGCTTGGCAAACCTGTTGGCAGCCTCCAGGTAATGATTGCCTTCCGTTTTGGCAATGAACTCCTGCAACACGGCGTCGAGGAAGAATACAGCCAGCTTCACAGCATTCGTATCTTTCCACTCGTCATACAGCTCCAGATTCATGGAAGATAAACAGCAGATGAAAGACTCTTCCCACGAAGAAGGCAGCATGATCTCCGAACAAAGATTGCTGGCATGAATAGTAAGATTGTGGTCCTTATATACCTGCGGTTTGTTCCTGTTTACGTTATCGGAGAAAAAGATATAAGGCAAACCCTTTTGCTGGCGGCTTTCCAGCACCTTGGCCCACACCTGTCTTTTCTTCATGTCCCCGTCGATCATTTCCTGCATCCAGTAGTCGGGCACACATACACCATAAAAAAGATTTTGGATAGGGTGACCAATATCTTTAATAGAAAGGAACTCTTCGATATCCCCATGGTCGATGTCCATATAAGCGGCAAAAGCGCCACGGCGTACACCGCCCTGAGAGATGGTGTCCATCGCCGTATCGAACAGGCGCATGAAGCTCACGGCGCCACTACTCTTACCATTGTCAGTCACGGCACTGCCCCTCTCACGCAATGAGCCAAAATAAGCAGACGTACCACCACCCAGCTTGGTCTGCATGATCACCTCACCCAGCTTATGCGTGATACCCTCGATATTGTCAGGCACATGCACATTGAAGCAGGAAATAGGCAAACCCCTTTCAGTACCCATATTGGCCCAGATGGGAGAACTTAAGCTCATCCAGCCCCTTTCCACCATTTCCTTGAAAGCATCCTTCAGCTCAGGCTTGTACAAACGCTGTGCAGCAGCAGAACAGATCCGCTCGATAGCGCCTTCCACCGTTTCGCCCTTCAATAAATAGCCCCTGTTCAGTACTTGTTCACTCTCTTCATTCTTCCACCAAAGCTTCTCCTGTTCATATTTTCCATTCAGATCAGGCAATTGTTCAGTAACCGGTGCAGCAGTATCGAATAATGTTGTCATCGCATTTCGTTTTATAGGTCAGGTAAGTAATGTAAAAATTAAAACAGGTCGTGCGCAGAGATACTCTTGTCAAACTTGGTGTATTCCACCGGGCGCTTGGCAAAGAAGTCGTCCAGGCTATTCGAGAAAACCTCTTCTTCAAACCACAACATAGCCGCACTTTCTTTTGAACTGATATTGAAGATAGCAGGCATACCGATCTGTAACAGACTGTCATCCGCACGCTTCTTCATGAAGTTGCTCAGGTTATGCTTGCTGATGATATCGATCTCGCCAGCACCGAAGATCCAGTCGAGCATCCGGTTTTCCGTTTCGATCGATTGCTTTACGATCTCCTGCACCCGCGCGATCATTTCGGCAGAGAAGATCTCCGGGTATTCCTCCTTGATCTTGTTGATCAGGAAAATGCCCGCATTCGCATGGATCTGTTCATCCACCGAAGTCCAGGCAATAATATTACTCACATTCTTCATCAGCCCCTTGAAGCGGGTGAAAGCAAGAATGATGGCAAACTGGCTGAACAGGCTCACATTCTCGATCAACAGGCTGAACAGGATCAGCGAAGAAGTATATTCCTTTTTATCGGTCGATTTGGTATGCGCCAACGCAGCCGACAAATAATTGATACGCTCTTGTACCACAGGCACTTGCAGCAGGTTTTCAAACTGATTATTGTACCCCAGCACTTCCAGCAGCCTTGAATACGCCTCGGAATGCCTGAACTCGCATTCCGCAAACGTCGACCCTAAGCCATTCAGCTCAGGCTTGGGAAAATGCTGGTACAGGTTACCCCAGAAAGACTTCACGGCCACTTCTACCTGCGCAATGGACAACAGGCTGTTTCTGACCGCATTTTGCTCGGCAGGAGTGAGGTGAGCATGAAAATCCTGGATATCAGCCGTGAAATCCACTTCCGAATGAACCCAGAACGACTTGTTGATCGCTTCCGTATACTTCAATACCTCAGGGTACTCAAATGGCTTATACTGAACCCTCTTATCAAATAATCCCATAATCGGTAACTTTTATCGTGAAACAGGCCCCTGACCATATATAAATATGACCCGTGGCGTTGACCAATATTTAGTTTGAAATCTGCTATCCCGTAGAGCGGTTTTATAAAGTTCTTGATTAATTTGATAAAAGAGGGGTATAAGAAATCAACAGCCTGTGAATAATCCATTTGGCATTTTTACCAAAAAATGACCTCAGAAGAGAAACCCTTATTACGGCTGCATTTGAACGGGCAGAACCACCAAAAGGGCTATATCGGGGTATCATGCAATACGTGTGGTGAGGACGGGGGAGTGGGTAGTGCCATACCTGCCGGCATATATTCCGGAAAGCTGTTACTACATTGGGACAATTGGTGACAGTTTGTATATTTAGGAGTTGACCTGTCATGTAGAACGGCCACCAATGACAAAAATTTGAACAAGAGTAATTCAGACATATTTGAATTAGCCACTAAAAACCAAGCTTCTATTTCCATTACAGCAACGACACAAACCATACATCGGGAACGAAGGCAAGCAGAGGTACAAGAGTTATTATCTTGACAAAGATTGAGACTCTATTAAAGAGCAAAAGCAAGACTAAGAGCTGCCAACAGCATAAAAGACACCATATCATAACCAATGTCAATATTTAGTAAAGTAAAAAAGCTTGTTAGCAATAAAGTAGAATCATTCAACCTGCTTGATATTAGTTGGGAAAACAGACTATACGACTTCTACCTTATTTTTGGACAGACAGAAGAAAGTAAATCACCCTGGATAACGGCGAATTGGAAATCGGACTTTGAACCTTATTTTGACTCGTTAATAAAACAAACCGAAAGCAATAAAGAGACAGGAATAAGGGCCATAAAATACCGGCCTGAAAAACGAATTTCCAAAAAGGACAACCAGGAATTTATATATCATTCAGAAATAAAACTCGGACGGCTAAAATGGGATGAAAAGTCACACGATAAGTGGACAACACCCGACAATATTGAAAACTTTTTTCTCAATCTTGAACTTTGGACACCAATCTGGACTATTTGTCAAAAAAGGCAATCACCACCCGATATTTATATTACAATATCCAATGAAAGAGATTTTGAAAATAAGCGCGAAATCCAATTCGGATATTTTATAGTAGTTGCAGTTGCTAAGAATTTGAAAATCGATTCCAAACCTATTTTAAAAGCATTATCAGAAAAAATCAATGCAAGAGCAACAGTATTAAAAACAAGAAAATGGGGCAAACCGGAGAAAGCGGGAAACTGGACTTTTGCAAACTGGATTCAGGACACTTTTAGCAACGGTATTTATAAGCGGGGAAATATACACTCGTTTAACTTTAACGAGTTAGAATTTGAACCAATATGGGAGATAATATACCGGGAGAAATAGAATATCGAACGCACAACACAGGTTTTATCTTTATTATTTACTCACCCATAATTATCCGTCGTTGAACTGGCGCTTCTCTTTTTTCGATGTATTGCTCCTGATCGGCATCACACAGGGCTTTTTCATTGCCGTGCAGATCTGGCGCCACTGGTCCAACAGCCAAAGCAAGCTGCTGTTATCTTTCTTGCTCACCGTTTTCAACCTGCTTTGCATCAAGATCCTCATACATACTACCGGGCTTTGGCAAACCACCTTCTTCAGGTATTTCCCGCTACCATTTGATCTGGCCATCCAGCCCCTTATTTGGCTATACGTCGCTTCCCTCACAAAGCCACACTTCAGGTTTACCCGGGATCTGTTATGGCATTTTGTTCCCTTTGCCTTATCCCTGGGCTATTCTGTTTTCATCTACGGGAGCGTATGGCCGGTAGCAGACCTTGCAGGCAAAGACATCATAGCTAACCACTATCAGTTTAATACCATCAAAGAAGGGGAGGACCTGCTGTCCGTATTGTCTGGCTGTTTGTATTGGTGGCTGGGACTGCGGCTCGTGCTACAGTACAGACGCTGGCTCAACCAGAACGTTGCAGCAACCAATTATCCCACCTACGCCTGGCTCCGGAATGTAGCTGCCTGGCTGGGCATATTGATATTCGGACTGGCCATAGCAGTTGCACTGGAATATTTTGTATATACAGGCTTCAGGCCTTTCTATTACTGGCAGGTTTTCTTTGTATACCTCGCCGTACTCATTTACTACGTCGGCTTCAGGGGTTACCAGCTGCCGGATCAGCAAACAGCTGGGGCAGCACAGGAAATCATTGAAACACCGCCGGACATAGTACCCGTGAAAGAAACAAAGCTATCCCCCGAAGCAGAGCAATCCCTCAAAGTGGCCATACTTACTGCCCTCGAAAAAGACAAATGTTACCTCGATCCGGAGCTTAGTCTGCAAAAGCTGGCCCAAAATATAACTGCCAATCCGTCCCTTGTCTCCACTGTCATCAATACCCACTGGCAAAAAAGCTTCCGCACACTGATCAACGACTACCGGCTGGAAGAAGCAAAACAACGATTGAAAGATCCCCGCTTCAGCCAGCTGTCCATACTCGGTATCGCTTATGAATGCGGCTTTAATTCTGAAGCCAGCTTTTACAGGATCTTCAAGGCCGGTACAGGTATCTCTCCAAAGGAATACATCCGCCGGCAATCCCCGCCAAATGGCCCCCTTCCACAGGAATAAGAACGCTCAAAACCGGTTTTGAGAAGAACCGCATGCCTGCCGGCGGTTACTTTGAGCGAAAAGAAACACATGAAAAAATGGATGAAGATCGCCGCAATGGCAGGCACGCTGTTACTGGCCCTGTATGTCACGATCTGTACAGCTTTTCCCTTTTTCCCGGATAAGACCAATTGCAGACAGGATAGCAAAGGCCTGACAACGACAAACTGGCAGCAAATGGGTGGCTTTGAGCAATGTACCCCCGACCGCCTGCGGCTGGGCTGCTGGAGCACAGCCCTGGCGCAGATCATGTACTACCACAGATTAAAACCCTATGGACAGGTACAATACACTTCCCTGCAGGGCTACCGGATCGATGAGGTATTGGACAGTACCCAATTCGACTTCCGGCAATTCGCCGCAACGATCGATAGCAACAGTTCCGCTGCTACGGTGGCACAACTGGCGAAGTACAATTATTACGCAGCACTTGCCATACAAAAGGATTTTGGAACAGACCGGTACATGAATAAACTGGCGCCTGCCAGCTTACTGGAACAGCATTACCAGGTGAAAGTGAAGCGCTATATTGCCTGGCACAACTTCGCCCCCAATACATTGGGCAAACTGGAAAAGATCATTTACCGGGAACTGAACGGGCGGCGACCCGTCTTCCTGCATTTTGCCAACCTGAAAGATTTTGGGCACTCGGTAGTAATAGATGGCTACTGTTACGAAGACGGAAAATTTAAAGTTCACCTCAACCAGGGACAAGGCGGCCCTGGAGATGGCTGGTATGATTTCTACAAAGGCATCCTGCGCCCGGATGACACAGCCTTGCGGGTCATCTATACATTCAATCCAAACTCATACCATTAGGTAGAATTTGTTTAACAGAGAGACTTGCGTATATTAGGTAGTTGCCTGCAACTTTAAAGCAACGGTTATAAACCGCTACTACCAACAATGAAAAGCGACAAATGGGAGTTCAAACAATCGTTCATGGACGAATTAACCTGAAAGGAGACTTTGAAAAAACCAGGGAGTTTATCAGAAGTCTTAAAGATGATGACAAATATCCTTTCATAAGAACAGAAATGTTTAGCCTTGGCGCAAGCGAAAGACCTTATTATTATGACGAACCAATTATTGGTTTTGCTGCCGATTACAAAGGGCTTGAATATGATTGGACTTCATTCATCATAAAGTTTGAAAATGTGTTACAAAACATTGAGTTTGACACTGCAAAAATTCAAATGGAGACCGGGTTTATTGGAACATATAATTTCTTTTGGAAAACAAAAACCGACAGCAAGGAAGAATTTGAAGACAAAGATCATTTCATTAAAACAGGCAAATGGTATTTCGGATATGGTCACCGGAGCAGATGGGGTTTGTTAGACGAAGAACTGAAAGAAAAACATATTTTCAATATTGACTTTCAATATCCAATAAAGTTCGACCCTAAAACTTTGAGAGAATTTAATAAAGCTATAGAAAGACTTGAAGTCGGTCAGGTTATTGACCTTGCAGTTGAAGTGATAAACTGGGGAAAACTATATCCGATACTGACATTTGGCTATGTCAATAAAATGTTTGACTATGGCTTTGAAAGCGGGAAAGGATATTGGATAAAAAAACTAACCCCAATTGAGATCAAATAACGAACATACAACACCGTATTGGGTACAATACGAATACTGTTAGTGGGCTTAACCATTCCCTTAGCCGGACCTAAAGTTGATAATACGTAGTAACAGGCGTCTTTTGAAACGGCCTTTTATCACCCGTCATCTGCAGGATATTCAGCTCGATCGTCTCCGCCAGCGCCGTCATAGGAGTATCGGGCGGCTTGTTTTCAAAAGGGTCCTGCATCAGGATCGATGTCTTTTCAATAGCGATAAATACAGTGGGGATAATGAACGTTAACACGATCTCGATACCCAGATTTTCATCACTGAGCCCAAACGGCAATAAAGTGGCAAAAACATAAATGATAAAATGAATAAGCAGGCTGTAGGATTTTGGGAATACAGTATTTTTTATCCGTTCACATTTTCCCATAGCATCCGTAAGCCTCGCTACAGTTGAGTCCAGTTGAATTTGTTGAAAACTGTTGATCCATTCACTTTCATAAGCATCCTTGATCTGTTGACTATGTTCCGAAAGCAGCGCATTCGGAACATTATCGGCCTCGATGCCTTTTGCCGTAAGATAAGCTTGCACCCTGTCCGAAAAGGGTTGCCTTCTTAGACTTTCACCCAGCGCATAACACCAGATTATTTGTCGTTCTGCAATATCTTTTACGAATACATCAGGCGTATCTTTTGAACAAAAAGACTGCATTTGCCTGACCAGTGTTCTGGAATCATTGACGATCGCGCCCCAGATCACGCGGGCTTCCCACCAGCGTTCATACGACTGGTTGGTCCTGAAAGCCAGTAAAAGAACAACCGCCGTACCCAGCGCAGAAGTAATAGGAATAGGCACATTCATACTGCTTAAAATGGCAGCATCATCCGCGATCCCTACAGCAATAGCATAAAGAGTGATAATAACTAAATCGGACTTTATGGCCCTAATAAAATCAAGAATGGATATTCTCTTGTTCAATAACATATAAATAATTTCAACTATGAAATTATCTTTTTCTATTGACGTTTCTCTTTATGTTGATAATAAATTACTTCGCTTCAGGCGCTTGCTTGTGTTTATAAGCCAGCAGGCGGAGCGCATTACCTACCACCACCAGCGTAGAACCCTCATGGGCAGCCACCGCAGGCCCGATAGAAGCGATACCCAGTATGGTAAGCGGATGAGCACCCCACACGTAAGGCTGAAGATCAGTTCAGTGTTCTTGCCAAATATTCCTCTATGTGCGTGGTCACGATCTTGTCCCTCACCATGGTCATGTCCGTTTTTTGTCTTGTCCATAAAATAATTATAAGATGATTAATGACCGTGCCCGCCTTCTCCTGAATTGGTCATCTTCGCCAATACGAAAAAGGCCCCCCTGGTAACAATACTTGCATTGGCAGGAATAGCTTTCAGCAAAGTAATTTGCGTATAGCCAACCTCCGATGTACCCTTCGCCACAAGCACACGTTCAAAAGTCAATCCCTTTTCTGCAGACGCATCTGTAACCATGAATATATAATCCTGTCCCTGGTAAGTAATGATGGCATCGGAAGGAACAGCAGGCGTGGTCACCTTATCCAGGCTGATCAGCGCCGTAACATTCATACCATCGATCAACCCGGTCTTGTCACCCTTCACCTGAGCATGAACACTCACCGCTTTGCTCTCATCTTCAAAAGTGGAGCCAAGTGAGTAGATCTGCGCATCATACTCCTTTCCGGGATTGTTGGTAACCGTAAAATGGATGTTTTGATTATTCTTCAGTTTGGGAAGATCTTTTTCATACACAAACAAGTCAAGGTGCAATTGACTGTTGTCTACTACTTCCGCCACAGGTGTGCTCACATCCACATAACTGCCGATCTTCACCGAAACATTGCTCACAATACCGCCGATAGGCGTGCGCAGAGAAAGCACCGATATCAGTTTGCCATTCGAAAGACTGGCAGGATTGATACCCATCAGTTGAATTTGTTGTTCCAGCGAAGCCTTACGGGTATTCAGAGCACGCAGCTCCGATTCTGCAGCCTGCAGGTTCTTCAAAGCACCCGCATTGCCCTGATTCAGCTCCCGTTGCCGGCTGTTTTCCTGCTCAGCCAGCACGATCTTTGGCCCGATAGCAAGGTATTCCTCTTGCATACGTATAAAATCAGGATTGGCAACAGTGGCAATCACTTGTCCCTTTGAAACGACATTCCCCGGCTGTATCAGCAGCGATTTAACGATACCGCTATACAAAGTATTGATAAGCGCCTTGTTCTGGTTGGGAACACGCAAAGCGCCATTCGCTCTGATAGAAGCAGTAAGCTGCTTTTCCTCGATCGGGCCCGTTTCTATACCAATACTTTTGAGCTGATCCTTCGTAAAGCTGGTCGTATTCTCATTCTTATGTTCATCTTCATGTTCGCCAGCAGCAGGCGCGGCCGTTTTACCGGCATCACCTTTGCAGGCAACAGAAAAGAAAGCAACAAGAGCAACCGGTATGATCCGGAATAATTTTTTCATCGTACTATATTTAATGCTATTGGTTGTTATAATAGTAATATTGAATAACCGAATGATTATACGCATTCAGGTTTTCAAGATAATTGCGCTGTATATCTATAGCCTGCGCGAGATATTGAGACAGCTCCGGAAAACCGATCTCGCCCGAACGGTAAGCCAGCGTGGCCGCTTTGATGATTTCCGTAGCCTGCTTCAGCCCGGTGTTCTCATAAAAAGAAAGCATGGTATTGTTCTTTTGCACTTCCTTTTCAGCCTGTAACCGCTCCGTCACAAACAACTGCCTCGAATAATCGAATTGCCGCCTTTGCACATCCGCTTCGGCCTGTGCCACTTTCACTTTGCTGCGCGTAGCCCCGCCACTCAAAAGCGGGAAAGTCACCGCCACGGAAAAGCCGCTGAAAGGATCACTCGACCCATATAACCGTTGCGTGAAAAATCGCCCGGAGAACTCAGGCCGGTTTTCATTTTTGACAACAGCGATCCCGGCAGTCGCAATGCTGGCCTGCTGTTGTTGCAGTTGCACAATAGGGTGGGAGGTATCGGTCCCCGGCATTGAAAGAGAAAGTTTGGCCAGTGGACTGTCCACCGAAAGGTACGCCGTGTCGGTATTGAGCAGTTGCATCAAAGACTGTTGCTGCACTTCTATATCATTTGTAGCCTGGCGCACCAAAGCCTCCAGTTCCCGCAGGCGCACATTGGCGGCAATACTATCCAGTCCGGGACTATCACCCGTTTTCACTTTCAACCGTGCAGCATCATTCAGTGAGCGGTAGATACTATCCAGTCGCTGGTACAGCCGTTGCTTATCCTGCAAGTACCACAACTGGTAATAAACCGTTCGCACGTTTCGCTTCACTTCAGCGTCGATCAGTGTTCTGTTTACCTCATAATACTTCAGCTGCTCATTGTACAGTTTCTTTTGCGCACTATACAAGCCCGGCCACGCCAGACCTTGCGATAAACCTATTTTTAAAATACCCTTGCTGTCGCTGGGCCGCAGGTCTTCATTTTCCGCAAACAAGCCGGTCTTCGGAAGCATACCGGCCGTTTTTACCTGCGATTGCCCCTTGATGATTTGCTGATCGTTGATGCCATATTGCAGGTTGCCATTGGCAGCAGCAACTGCATGGCCAATACTGATACGCGTACCTGCCGGTTGTTGCGCACCGGAAGAAAGCGATGTCAGCAGCAATCCGGCTACAAGTACTGCCACGGGAGCTTTGGCCGTACCACCTTTGTGTTTCCTGGTAAATAGGATATATAATATGGGTAATACAAAAAGCGTCAGGAAAGTAGCACTCACAAGCCCACCGATAACAACAGTAGCCAATGGCTTTTGCACTTCTGCACCCGCTCCGCTGGACAATGTCATGGGGATGAAACCAAGCGAGGCCACAGTAGCGGTCATCAATACAGGGCGCAGCCTCATAGCTGTTCCTTCATACACACGCCGGAACACATCCGAAATACCCTCCTTCTCCAGTTGATTGAAAGTGCTGATAAGAACAATGCCATTCAACACGGCTACGCCAAACAAAGCAATAAAACCCACACCGGCAGAAATACTGAAAGGCATGCCCCTTAACAGCAGGGCGAAAACGCCACCAATAGCACTCATGGGAATAGCTGTATAGATAAGTAAAGCCTCTCTGAAAGAATGGAAAGTAAAATACAGCAGCAGGAAGATGAGGCCCAGCGCAATGGGTACAGCCACCTGCAACCGCGCAGAAGCCTGCTGCAGGTTCTCGAAAGTGCCGCCATACGTATAATAGTAACCGGAAGGAAGAAGTTTAGCCTGATCGAGCTTTTGCTGTATTTCCTCTACCACACTTTGCACATCCCTGCCCGAAACATTGAAGCCGATCACGATGCGGCGCTTCCCATCCTCCCGGCTTATCTGCGCAGGCCCCTCCTTGAATTGTACGGAAGCCACCTGCGACAAAGGAATTTGCCTGCCGTCACCGGTAGCCACAAAAAGATTACTGACGTCATCGATGGAAGAACGGCTGGCGCTGTCGAGGCGGACCACAAGATCAAACTTCCGTTCATTCTCAAACACCACACCGGCAGCCTGTCCGGCAAATGCCGTACTGATGGTGCGGTTGATGTCTTCGATATTCAAACCATAACCGGCGATCCTTGCCCGGTCATATTGAATGGTGATCTGCGGAAGCCCTGTCGTACGCTCGATCTGCGGCGCCGTAGCGCCAGGTACAGATTGAACAACCCTGGCTACTTTATTCGCCAGAGCCGCCAGCGTATCGATGTTTTCACCAAACAACTTCACGGCAACATCTTGCCGCACACCGGTCATGAGTTCATTGAAGCGCATTTGAATAGGCTGATTGGCCTCGAAGAATACACCCGGGATCACTTCCAGCTTCTCCTTGATCATATCGGCCAGCTCGTTGTAGTCTTTGGTGGTCGTCCACGCCGCCATGGGTTTTAGCACGATGATGAGGTCCGTAGCCTCCGGAGGCATAGGGTCGGTAGGTACTTCTGCTGAACCAGTTTTGCCAACAACCATCTTGACTTCCGGGAATGACTTGATGATACGGCTTGCCTGCATGGAGGTTTCTATACTTTGAGAGAGAGAAGTGCCCTGCGGAAGGATACAGTGAAAAGCATAATCACCTTCACGCAATTGCGGAATGAACTCACCGCCCATTCTTGTAAAAAGAAAGAGCGCAATGCCGAAAACAACTGCAGTGATCACAACGATAACCGTCCGCATTTTGATAGCCTTCTTTAGCAGCGGCGTATAAATGCGTTGAAGGAGATCCATCATCTTGTCGGAGATGGTTTTCTTATTCAGCAGCTGCCTGGGCAGTATCAGCGCCGACATCATGGGTATATAAGTCAGCGAAAGGATGAGCGCACCCAAAATAGCAAAACTCACGGTTTGCGCCATCGGGCGGAACATCTTTCCCTCGATGCCTACCAGCGTCAGGATAGGAATATATACAATCAGAATAATGATCTCGCCAAAGGCAGCACTGCTCCTTATTTTAGAAGCAGACGCAAACACTTCCTGGTCCATTTCTGCCTGTGTAAGCTTCCCGCCGGTCTTTCGTAAGCCAAGGTGGTGCAGCGTAGCCTCCACGATAATGACCGCGCCATCTACGATAAGCCCAAAGTCGATGGCGCCCAAACTCATCAGGTTGGCGCTAACACCAAAAGCATTCATCATGCCCAGCGCAAAAAGCATCGACAACGGGATGGCAGAAGCCACAATAAGCCCCGCGCGGATATTGCCCAGGAAGATCACCAGTACGAATATCACGATCAAAGCACCTTCGATGAGGTTTGTCTTAACGGTACTTACCGCGCGGTCTACAAGGTCCGTCCTGTCGAGATAAGGCTCGATGATCACATCCGCCGGCAGGGAAGACTGAATAGTCTTCATCTTCTCTTTCACCCGGGTCACCACCGCTGCACTGTTCGACCCCTTCAGCATCATCACGATGCCGCCCACCACTTCCTTTTCGCCGTTGAAGGTCACTGCGCCATACCGGATGGCATTGCCCAGCTGAACAGTAGCAATATCTTTTATAAGTACGGGTATACCACTGACTGTCTTTACAACGATGTTACGAATGTCCTCCAGCGAGGAAACAAGACCAATGCCACGTATAAAATAAGCGTTCGGTTTTTTGTCGATATAAGCACCGCCGGTATTGGCATTGTTCTTTTCCAGCGCAGTAAACACTTCGGCCATGGTAATATTCATGCCTTTCAGCCTGTCCGGACTTACAGCCACCTCATACTGCTTCAGCAGTCCGCCGAAACTGTTCACTTCAGCTACACCCGGCGTTCCGTACAGCTGCCGCGCTACGATCCAGTCCTGCATCGTACGCAGGTCCATAGCCGAATACTTGTCCTCAGCCCCTTTTTTAGGGTGGATCACATACTGGTAAATTTCACCCAACCCGGTGCTCACAGGAGCCAGTTCGGGCGTACCGATCCCTTTAGGGATCTTTTCTTCAGCCTCCTTCAGCTTTTCAGTAATAAGCTGCCGCGCGAAATAAATATCGATATCATCCTTGAATACCACGGTAATCACCGACAATCCAAAACGTGAAATGGAACGCATCTCCTCCAGGTCCGGCAAGTTGGCAATACGCTGCTCTATCGGGTAAGTTACCAGCTGCTCCGTTTCCTGTGCAGCCAGTGTAGGCGTTAAAGTGATGATCTGAACCTGGTTGTTGGTAATATCCGGAACGGCATCCACCGGCAGTTTACCGGCGCTCCAGATTCCCCATACAATGAGACCCAGCGTAAACAGCCCGATGATCAGCTTGTTCTTGATGGAAAACGCTATGATTTTGTTGAGCATGGCCTATCTATGATTTGAATAAATACAGGGATTGGATTATGACATGCACGTTGCCATAACCAATAGATTAAACACAGATCAGTATTTACATACGGAAATAAGAATTGCATACAGCTATTGGAGTCTTGAAAAGACACACATAGCCCAATAAGTAACTAAGCCAGTAATTGAGGAGGTTGCCAGATGGGCAGTGAAATGGAGATCAATGAACCATTGTAAGAAGAAGAATGAGAAACGTTAGCTTCTACAGAAATACCGGTAGCGGTAATAAATGATTGCGGACAGGAATGAGCCGAACAACACGCGCAGGTACAAAGCGGGGAGCAATCATCGGCTCCGCCTTCGTGGTCATGCCCGTTATCCTGGGCAAGCGTCGATTGGGATTTTCCAACCTTCGGCATAGACGAAGAATCCTTGCAGGGAGCGCAGCTCACTACCATGATAACGATCGCCATCAGGAAAGCAAAAATCTTCATCGCGCACAAAAGTAAAACATTTCTTGAATCCATGCTAATAAACAACCCTGTTGCAGAAAAATACAGGATCATTATCCTCCCATTGCTCCACTATTAACTTTTGTAGAATGAAAAAGCCCCGCATAGAAATGCGGGGCGACACTAATCAAATTCGTTAACCATTAAACCTTATCCTTTTTATTATAACACATAAAACGCCCTGTTGTACTAAGCGAATCACAAATTTATTTTTGATGATCAATATTGATACTTAAAAATACCCGTTACCGGCCATAAATAAACGATCCATCCAATGGGCAGTATCAAATAAATCCCGGAAGAAAACTATACCTCACAACTTCGAAAAACTTACATACTGAACAAACCGGGGCACATCAGAATGATTGGCGCTGGCAGCATGTGGCAAAGTTTGCAGCCAGCACACGACATCCCCCTTTTTCCTCGGCACAGGCGTACCGGTATAAGTATGTTGCACCATTTGCAGCGCATCGTTCGGATCAGGATACGTTTGTAGCCAATCCTCAAATTGATGGTGAAACTTAGGCACAACCGTCAACGGCCCCCGGCTCTCAGGAACATCGTTGAGATAAACCAGCCCCTGGATATAATACCGGTCTGCCTTAGTAAAATCAATATCCCAGTGAAGGGTATGATGCCTGAACTTCCAGCTGCCGGTTTCCGGCGGATTGAAACTCACCTTTTCAGTATTGGCAATGAGATGAGAAGTACCATACAAAGCAGCAAACAGCTGCTCAATAGCCGGAAGCGTTTTGATAGCATGAATACTTTCATGCTGGTACAGTTGCAGCATAAGGCCATGCCAGCCAGGATGGTCGTTGTACCAGGTGGCCGGCACTTGCAGGTCGACGCCCAGCTGTGCACAGATAAGTTGGCAAACAGCATCACACAACCCTTCATCCACGATGCCACTCACCCTGATATACCCTTCCTGCTGCCAGAACAACCATTGGTCTTCACTGAGTATGCTATCTGTTGCTCCGGCAGTTGCAGCAGCACCAGTCCTTCGTTTCATCCACTGATCAAAGGCCAGGGCCGCCGCCTGTAGGTATGCTTCGCCCTTAAGAGCAATCATCCAATCCTGCAAATGAGCAAGGCTGGAGCATTGGCCATATAAGAATTGAAACGTTTCAAATTTTCCCAAACCATAAAAGCCCATCCAGATTTCTTCAACATACCCAAAACCCTTAAACGCCGGAGGAGCTGCACCAGCCTTAATACATTGATGATGTTCATAAAATACCGGCAGGAAGGAACAATCGATCATGGCAAGACAGTTTATTCAATCCCAATCCGCTTGAACGCTTTCACCACTTTCTCCGCAATGATGGCATTACCTTTATCCGATGGATGCAACCCGTCATAAGTAATATTGATGGCAGCAGGTGGATAAGGATACTCGTCGTTCTTCGGATCAAAAGGAATATCAGTGAATTTAGGATACTTGTAATTTACATATTCGCCAGTGCTCGGGTTCTTCAACCGTTTGAAGTGAACCATATGCTTCAGACCAAGTCGCTTCTCGTGGTAAAGATCGATGACCGGTATGTTTTCAAGCTTTCCGATAGCAACCACCGCCCCGGCAAATGCCTCCAGCGACTGTCCGTTTTTATCTTTGTATGAACCATACGCATTGTTGGAAGCATTCTGCAAATAAACAAAATCACCACGCTGCATAGGCGTTAGAAGCACTATTTTCGCTTCGGGATTGAGCGCACGGATCTTATTGATGATGATCCTGAAAGAACCGAATACAGAATTGGTGCCGGTATTATTTTTATAATCATCGATGCTCCCTACAGGCCGGCCGCCCCACCAGTCGTTGGTGCCTAAGAATACAGAGTACACATCCGCTTTCACCAGCCCAATGCTCTCGATCTTATTGGCAATATCGCTCGACTTCCACCCATTATGCCCCTGGTTGATATAACGCACATGGGGCAGTTCAGCAACCACGCGACTTAAATACCCCTTGGCCACACGGTTCCCCGTTTCATTCGGATGATCGTTCAGATAAGTGATAGAATCACCGATAGCCACCCAAACCGTTTCTTTTTCCCGGAAAGAAGAAAACAGCAATATACCAATGACTACAAACAGGTGCTTTTTCATATGATTCATACGCGTTACAACGCTTTACTTTTTTATACGCAGGGTAAAGTAACAAAAAGTATGTCAACTTTCTATTACAAACATGCTTATCCGGCCGGAACGCCTGTAGAGGAACCATAACTGCTTTATGGATCGCATAGTTGTAATTCCAAAAAACACTAACTTGAGAGAAATCAACGGTAAAACGATTCTATGAGAAAATTAATCTACGCCATCAACGTCACCATCGACGGTTGCTGCGACCACACCAAAGGAATAGCAAACGAAGAAATACACGATTTCTTTACAGACCTCATGTGGCAGTCTGGTACGCTCCTGTACGGGCGTAAAACCTACGACCTGATGGTGCCCTTTTGGCCCAATATGGCAAAAGACAAGTCGGGTTCCACAAAAGCGATGAACGATTTTGCCCAGGCATTCGATGCCGTCGATAAGATCGTGGTCGTCTCGAAAACATTGGAAAAAGCCGAAGGAAAGAACACGGAGATCATTCGCACCAACCTGAAAGAAGAGGTGCTCAAACTGAAGCAGCAGCCCGGCAAAGACATTTCAACCGGCGGCGTAGACCTCGCCGGCCAATTGATAGAGCTTGACCTCGTGGATGAATTCATTATCGTTGTTCAGCCGGTCCTGGCAGGAGCGGGAAGACGCTTGTTCGATCACACGATCCTGCCGGAAAAATTACACCTGAAATTGATTGACACGAAGGTATTCAAGACCGGAGGTGTGGCCCTTCATTACAGCAAATAATGACTGCGCTATCCCAACAATCGATCAACATACGTCTTATACATCTTGCCAATAGGCACACGGTGATCGCCAATCGATATTTGATTGCCTTCGATACTCCTGATATGTTTGGGAGCTATGGCAAACGATCTGTGTACCTGCAAAAAGTCCTCAGGAGGCAGAGAGTTTAAAACAACGGCAAACGTATCCCTTACGAGGATAGCCTCTTGCCTGGTAACCACTTTCACAAAGTTTCCGGACGCTTCGAGGAAAAGAATATCAGCAATGCTAACCTGTATATACCTGGTATCCGATCGAAGGAATATGGTAGCAGATGGATGACCGTGCTGAATATTTTTAGGCCCCGCAGATGGCAGGGAAGGCCCCATGGCCTTATTGATGGCTTTCACAAACCGCTCGAAGCTGAATGGCTTTAGCAAATAATCCACCACGTTGAGCTCGTACCCCTCCAGCGCGTGCTCCTGGTAAGCGGTAGTAACGATCACTTTGGGGGGAGAAGGCAGCGCCTTAAGAAAATCAAAGCCCTTCAGCTTGGGCATATTGAGATCCAGAAAGATAAGATCAACAGGATACTTATGCAGGTATTCCAACGCTTCGATGGCATCATAACAGTTCTTCTTCAATATCAGGTTGGGCAACAGATCACAATAACCCTTGATGATGTCATGAGCAATATGTTCGTCGTCTATTATCAGGTATTTGATCATAAATTTTTCAGCCTTAGCGTTGCCACGTATTCACCGTTTCGTTGAACCAGCTTCAATTGATAATTATTTTCATAAGCCAACGCCAGCCTCCGTTTCAGGTTTTGCAGGCCAATACCTGCCCCTTCCGGCGCCACGGGACCATCAAAATTATTCTTTATTTCAAAATGGATCTCATTATCCGCAGCACTAAGCGATAGGTGTACAAAAGCCTTGTCACGGAGGTTTTCCACGCCATGCTTAAAAGCATTCTCCACCAATATAATGAACAACAATGGCATCACCCGGTAACCGGCCTGTATATCCACTTTAAAATCTACAGCAATCTCTTTATGATAGCGCATGCGGTGCAACCCGATATAGTTATGCAGGTATTCAACCTCTTTCTCAAGCGCCACCACCTCCTGTTGCGTTTCATAAATACTATACCGCATCATATCGGAGAGCTTAAGCACCAGCGCCGACGCCTGCTCAGGATCCGTTTTGATTAGTCCATACAGGTTATTCAATGTATTGAAAAAGAAATGCGGGTTTACCTGGCTTCTCAGATGCAACAGCTCCGTCTTCTTGCGCTCATGCCGCAACCTCACCACTAAAATAACCTGCCATACCAACCAGGGCACAAACACAAACCCGGTAAAGAACAATGCAGCAATCGTAAGGTGAAGCTCATAATCCTCCATAAGAGCAGCCATCACCAAGAAGGAGAAATAAACAAAGGCGATTATTGGCAGACTGTACTTCTTGAGCAACGATAGCATAGCCAAAAATAGGCAGTTGAAACCAATAATAAGGCGACCCGCCACATACCCGACCCACAAATAGGATGAACGACCGCAGAAATAGGTCGAACAGGCAGCAGGCCGTGATGGAATTACTTCAACACGATCCCAAAGCTGTATACCGCTCAACCTGATGCATCGGACACACTCATTTGCAAAGCCACTTACCCGGCTGTAGGTTTGAAATAAATAAAAGAGCGACAATGGACACACTCACCATAACGGGATTATCAAAAACGTACGGGAACGGCGTGCACGCACTCAGCGATGTTTCGTTAACCATCCCGGTAGGCATGTTTGGGCTTTTAGGTCCCAACGGCGCCGGCAAATCCACCCTGATGCGCACCATAGCCACCCTGCAGGATCCGGACAAAGGCACGATCATGCTGGGAGAAACAGACCTGCTGAAAAACAAACAACAGGTAAGAAGTAAACTGGGATACCTGCCACAGGAATTTGGCCTGTACCCCAGGGTATCAGCCGAAGTATTGCTAAACCATCTCGCAGTGCTGAAAGGGATTACCAATAGAAAAGAACGAACGGCGGTAGTGAAAGCCCTGCTTCACAAAACAAACCTCTATGAAAAAAGAAAGAAGAACCTCGGCACGTTCTCAGGTGGCATGAAACAACGGTTTGGCATTGCACAAGCCCTGCTCTCGAATCCCAGACTACTCATCGTCGACGAGCCAACAGCCGGACTCGACCCCACAGAAAGAAACCGGTTCCATAACCTGCTCTGTGAAGTAGGGAATGAAACAATTGTGATCCTGTCCACCCACATTGTCGAAGACGTGAAAGAACTCTGTTCCAATATGGCCATCATCAGCAATGGGAAAGTACTGTTGACCGGAAACCCTTTACAAGCCATTGAAGACATAAAAGGCAAAGTATTCAGCAAAGCTATTCCCAAAAGCCAGCTCGGAACATACAAAGATAAACATACGGTAATCGCAGAACGCCTTTTCCAGGGCAATACGGTCATCCACATCTTCAGCAACAGTAATCCCGGCGATGGCTTCAGGCCCGTCGAAGCCGATCTGAGCGATGTATACTTCACCCGCATATTCGGTCAGCCCACACCCGCTCAAAAGCAATAACAAATAAAACCCCAACACCATCGATATGCTGTTTGAAATAAGCAGGTTCGAGATCAGTTATCGTATCCGGCAATACAACACGTACAGCTACTTCCTCATCCTGTTCTTGTTTTCCATCGTGGCAGTGGACTTCGTGTATGAAGGCCAACCCAGCCCCCTCAAACGGAATGCGCCCATGATCATAGCAAGAACGATGGGCATTATGACAGCCCTGCTCCTGATGGTCCCCTCCATGATCACGGGAGTGGCAGTACTAAGAGATGTTGATCACCGCATGGAATCACTGCTGTTCGTCAATCCTATGAAGAAAAGAGACTATCTCCTTGGCAGGTTCCTGGGCTCATGGATCATCCTTGTACTTATTTTTACCGCTATACCATTGGGAATGATGGTGGGCGATCTGATGCCATGGCACAATCCGGACAAACTGATCCCACTGGAAGCCCGGCATTATTGGCAGCCCTTCCTTTTACTCGTGATCCCTACCTTGTTCTTCAGTGGCGCTCTCTTTTTTGTTACCGGAGCATTAAGCCGACAACTACTGATCGTCTATATCCAGGGATTTTTCTTCCTGCTCGTTTATCTGCTGGCGATCAATCTGACAAAAGGCCCGGACACCTCCTTACGCACAGGCCTCCTCGATCCCTTCACCTTTCAAACAATAAGCATTGCCACTTCATCCTGGAGCGCCGTTGAACGCACTACCGCAATAGTACCCCTGACAGGAATACTGCTGTACAACCGGCTGCTCTGGGTAGCGTTTGGAATAGCCGCTCTTGCAGTGGGACATCATTTCTTCAGCTTCACGGCAGTAAGAGACAAAGCAACCAAAAAGCAGCGGCAAACTGCTAAAACAGAAAACAAAGAACAGTATGAACCGGTATCGGTACCCATACCATGGGCATCGCCACGGGAAGGCACACAAACCAGTATCGTTCAGCTTTTCCATCTTGCACGGTACAGCTGCAGATCGATCATCACCACCATTACCTTCAAAGCTATCGTTGGCTGCGGAATGGGCATCTTGCTCATCAACTCATTCAATCTCGGCACAACCTATGGCGTGAACAATGTACCTGCCACTTATATTATCACCAGCGAATTGGCGGAAATGACAGCGATCTTCTTCGCCGCAATCATTCTTTTCTATTCGGGCGAACTTATCTGGAAGGAGAGAGACAACAGGATCAGCCAGCTGGTTGATACGCTGCCCGTTTCGAACCTCGTAACCCTGAGCGGCAAATTCCTCGGGCTCATGCTGGTACTGGTACTGCTCATGGTTGCCATGATCGGCACAGGCATACTCTTTCAATCATTCCACGGGTATTACAATTACGAACTACCCGTTTACTTCGCTGCCTGTTTCGTCGAGATCTTCCCTTTCCTGTTTTTGCTAAGCATAGTATGCTTTGCATCACAGGTATTGGTAAATAACAAATATCTCGCACACCTCGCAGCAGGTATATTCATCGCAATAAGCACTCTCGGATGCAGGATGCTGGGACTGGATCACGGCCTTGTTGCATTCGGCGGCGCTTTGCTGCCCCCTTACTCCGCCATGAATGGATATGGCCATTTTCTAAAACCCTACCTGTGGATCAAGCTATATTGGATCTCTTTTGCCCTGTTGCTTTTTATGATAGCTGTTCTTTTTTCCGTAAGAGGAGTGGAGACCGCCTGCAGGAAGCGTTGGCAACAAAGCCGCCTGCAACTTACGCCACCTGTAAAGCGTATCTCCCTTGCAGCATTGATCGTTTTTATTGTTGCAGGTGGATACATCTTTTACAACACCAATATTCTAAACACCTATGCATCCCGGACCACCCAACAAGCCTACCGGGCCGGATACGAACGACTGCTCAAACCCCTCACCACTCTCCCTCAACCCAGGATAGCGGCGGTATACCTGAACCTCGACCTGTACCCCCATAAAAGAGAATACACGGTAGTAGGACAATACACCCTGTTCAATCCCGGAGAAAAAGCGATCCGTGAGATCCACATCCAAAAGCAGCCCGGTGACGAGGTGAAGCTGGAATACCTTGCCGTAGAGGGGGGCGCCACGCCGGATAGCACGTACAAACGTTTAGGCTATTATATCTTAAAGCTGCCACAACCACTCCAACCGGGAGATACTTTAAAACTGACATTCAGGCAACATTTTATACCCGCCGGGTTCACAGAAAGCTCCAATACCGCTATCGTATATAACGGAACCTTCCTCGACAACAATCATTTCCCAACCATTGGCTACAACCCGGATATTGAACTCGAAGAAGCAGCCATTCGTGCTGAATACGGATTACCTCCCCGGCCGGGAAGGGCAGCCATCAACGATCCCGTTGCCCTGTTGGAAGGCAAATCGAATGGCGATGGAGAAGAGATCCGCCTGGAGATCATAGCCGGCACAGACTTCGGCCAGACTGTTGTAGCACCTGGCAATTTAAAAGCAACCTGGACCAAAAAAGACCGGCGTTATTTTCATTTTACGGCTAACAAACCGGTATCCAATTTCTACGCAATACATTCAGCACGCTACGAGGCCATAAGAGAACGCTGGCATCCACACAAGGAAGCCGTTGACCTTGAGATATATTACCACCCGGGGCACACGTTCAATCTGGGTAGAATGATGAATGGCATGAAGCACTCCCTCGACTATTACAGCCAACATTTCAGCCCCTATCGATACCAGCAGATGCGCATCGCAGAAACACCGGTCTATAGTGAAAGAGGTCAGTCCTTTCCCGGGTTAATATCGATTGCTGAGAACATGGGGTTTATCATGAACATCGATGATGCAACAGACATGGACATGCCATTTTACGTCACCGCCCACGAAATGGCTCATCAATGGTGGGGCGATCAGATCAATCCGGCAAATGTCCGGGGCAAGACGATGCTTTCCGAGTCCCTGGCCCAGTATTCAGCCCTGATGGTATTTAAAAATGAATACGGCGCCGAAAAAGTCAATCAATTACTGCGATGGAACAGGAATCAGTATTTTAAGAACAGATCCGGAGAAGCCGGTCAGGAAACCTCACTGGCATTGGTAGGATCCGGACAGGAATACATTCACTACAGAAAAGGCATGATCAACCTGCATGCATTGCAACACTACATCACGGAAGATAGTGTCAACACCGCACTACAGCGTTTCATAAGAGACTGGAATAGCTATACGGGATTGAAAAAGCAACATTCCGCCCGGTATCCCACTACAAACGACCTGCTGGACTACTTCAGGGAAGTTACGCCCGACAGCATGCAATACCTTATCCGGGATTTATTTACATCCGTTACCCTGTACGACAATAAATTAATCCATGCAGACTATAAAAAGGTGGCTGAAAAAAAGTATACCGTAACGGTAACACTGGATATGAAAAAACTACAGGTAGACAGCCTGGGCAATGAGCGATCCACAGGCATCAACGACTGGATCGAGCTGGGAGTATATGCAAAAGATGAACACGGGAAAGAAAAACTTGTCGGCTTAAAAAAGGTCAGGACCAATACAGCACAAACAACCGTGCAACTATCCATCCCACAAAAACCTTCAAAAGTCATACTGGACCCCAACTTACTCCTGATCGACAAGAGCACGACCGATAATGAAAAGTCATTTTGATGATCATTGACTCCCTGGAAAGTTATCGATTAGTCGAATTGGTAACCCTCTTTCCGTCATAACGAAAGATGCGTCCAGCCGAAGCACTTCAGGCAAAGCGTTAGCGACGCCCTTTGCTTCTGAAATTCTTAAAAGAACCTTCAGCGCCCGATCGTTTTTCCTTTTTGGGATGGTCGTTTTTCTTTGCCGTATTTTTTGGGGGGCGAGAGCCTTTTCCAGGCCGGGCCGGGGTAGATTTTTGTGCAGCATGCTCCCGCTTCCCGGGTTTCTCTGCCGTTTTACCAGTCGGAGGTTTACCTGTCGCCATTGCGGGCTTTGCTGCTTTATCTTTATTCGCCGGAGCCTGTGTGTTCGCAGTACGCTGCTTCTTGTGTGCCGCTGGTCTGCTTTCGCTATTGACCTTGTTTGAATCAGCTACAGCTTCCATCAACAAGGCCACTTCCGCTTCACTGAGGTAACGCCATTTGCCCACAGGCAGTTTATCAAGCCGGATGTTCATGATGCGAACACGTTGCAATCCCACTACAACATAACCGAGGTATTCGCACATACGTCTGATCTGGCGGTTGAGACCTTGCGTAAGCGTGATGCGGAAAGTTTGACGGCCCATCATTTGCACCTTACAGGGCAATGTGCGTGTATCGAGAATGGGTACCCCCTGCGACATCTGTTGTACGAACGCATGGTCGATGGGCTTGTTGACCCGTACGATGTATTCTTTTTCGTGGTTATTCGCAGCCCGCAATATCTTATTGATGATATCACCATCATTGGTAAGGAAGATCAGGCCTTCAGAATCTTTATCGAGCCGGCCAATGGGAAATATCCTTTTGGGATAGTTCACAAAACTGATGATATTATCCTTTATGTGCAGTTCAGTAGTGGTAGTGATGCCTGTCGGCTTGTTGAGCGCCAGGTATACGCGCTTGTCTTTTTTGGCGGCCGTCACAAAGCTGCCATCCACTTCCACCGTGTCTCCGGGCTTGTACCGGTTGCCCGGAACAGCCGGCCGGTTGTTCAACAATACCCGTCCTGCAAGGATCAGGTTGTCTGCCTCCCGGCGGGAACAATAACCCGTGTCACTGATAAACTTATTTAAGCTGATCGATTCGTCCAAGATGTATCTTTTTAAAGTAGTCGGCAACGCCTTCCGGGTGCAAAAGTCGCTATTTCCGGCCACATACAAAATCAATCATCTGGCGTCCGGTTAATACAGTCTACCCATTGATCAGCTTATACAATTCATCCAGCTTGGGAGATAAAATAATTTCCGTTCTCCTGTTTTTCGCCCTTCCTTCAGGAGTAGCATTTGTTTCTACCGGATCATACAGGCTATGACCCGACGCCACTACACGCACCGGATCTACCTGATAATCTTTTGTAAGTATACGCACTATGCTGGAAGCCCTGGCAGTACTAAGCGCCCAGTTGTCTTCGAAGCGGGTGCGGATAGGAATAGAATCTGTATGCCCCTCGATATTTACAGTAATATCCTGATTGGCGTTCAGCACTTCGGCAAGTTTGCCAAGTGCTTCTTTTCCTTTTGTATTTACAACAGCACTGCCCGAAGGGAATAAAAGATTTTCCTGCAGGCTTACATATACCTTGCCGTTCTTTACAGATACACTCAGTTCATTGGAGTTGAACTTTACAAGCGCGTCAGCCATTTTCTGACGAAGCGCATCGGCATTCTTCTTTTGTTGTTCCAGCAATGATTGTAAGGACTCAAGCCTGCGTTGCCGGTCGGCCAGTTCCTGCTCGCTTTTTTGCAAAGCATTCTGCTGGCTGGCAATAGTACCTGCGGCAGCACGATTACTGGCATCCATTTTCTGATTAAGGTCAGCGAGGTTTTTCTGAAGACCGGCAACATCAGATTGCAAACCGGCTATTTTCTGCTCAAGCCGCGCACTATCGGTCTGCAGACTGCTGATCGTGTTCCGGGCGGCCACCAATTTCCGCTTAGCCACACAACTTGTCATTAATAGCGGCAAGCTGGCAACAAATAACAAGATGATTACCTGATTTTTCATAAATAGTTGATTTAATTGCAGCAGCCCATTCAATAAGCATACCAGCCTGAAGTATGGGGACAGCATGCCACAGGATTTGCGTACATTTAGCTAATGAGCTTTGCCAATCAAACAGCCATCGTTACAGGCGCCGGTAAGGGAATCGGCTTCGAAATTAGCCGGCAACTGGCCCGGGAAGGAGCGCAGGTATTGCTGAACGATATCGATGCGGACCTCGCCGATCAGGCGGCCAAAAAAATTGCTGCCGAAACAGGCGTTAAATGCATAGCGATCAGCGGCGACTCCAGCAACAATACGGTGATCCGGCAAATGGTAACCGCAGCCGTTTCGCTTACCGGTCATCTGGATATCGTAATCGCCAATGCAGGCATTACCTTATTTGGAGATTTCTTCAACTATACACCGGAATCGTTTTACCGGGTGATGCAGGTGAACCTGGGCGGGACCTTTTTCCTGGCACAGGCTGCCGCCAACCAGATGAAGAAACAGGCAACAGGAGGATCGCTCTTATTTATGTCCTCCGTAACCGGTCACCAGGCCCACAAAGACCTCGCAGCTTACGGCATGAGCAAAGCTGCATTGGAAATGCTGGCGAAGAACCTGGTGATCGAGCTTTCGCCCTTCAACATAAACGTCAACGCAATTGCGCCCGGCGCTACACTGACCGAACGTACGCAGGAAGATATGGAGTATGCCCATACCTGGTCGACTATAACCCCCATGGGCAGACCGGCTACAGTAGCCGATATTGCGGCCACTGCATTATTCCTGGTATCCCCGAAAGCAAAACACATCACCGGGCAAACGATCATTGTAGATGGAGGATGGACAAGCATCAGCCCCTCGCCTTAGATAAAAGCAACCAAAACGCTAAACATCACAGCCCAATAGCATATAGTGTAAGTTAAACTATGATTTGTCCTTCATTGCAATCCATTGCTTAATGATGTTTTGGAGGCCTTTGCTCTTTGCCTTTATCTCTGCCATGCCTTTGAACCTGGCATAGGCTTTACCTTTGGGCGCCGGTTCCAGCACGTCACCCGGCGTCAAGCCTTCTGCCTGGTGGAAGATCAGCGTTACAGTATCTTTCACACGCAGACTGAAAGTGGCAATATCGCCCTTATAATAGAAACTGGGGCCTCCCCATTTCACATCTTCTGTCATATCAGGGTGCATTTTCATGATCGTGTCGCGTAATACTGTCATTTCCTTTTTCAATGGATTGTCCAATTTTGCCAGGAACTCATCTACTTTCTTTGAACTCATTTTTATCAGTTTTATAGTTGGTAATAGCCGGTGTAAACAGACCTGAAACCAACGCAAACCTGTTGTTCGCGTAGCATCATACCGGCTTTGACGGAGCTAAATTCGTAAGCCCCGAACTGATAAAAATTTACAAATGTTGAGAAAGGCGATTTTTTTACCGCTGATGATGCGGCTCAACCAGGCAGTAATCATTTACGCCGCGCCAAAAGGCTTGTCGATGGACAAGCTCGGCTGCGTAAACCACTTAGGGCCGGTCTCCGTCATGTATACACAATCTTCGAGGCGAATGCCAAACTCTCCGGGCAGCACGATCATCGGCTCGATGCTAAAGCACATGCCAGGCTCAAGCAGTTTTTTATTGCCCAGCACCATATTACCCCATTCATGTCCATCCATGCCAATGCCATGTCCTGTGCGGTGGGGGAGGCCAGGCAACTTATAACCCGGTCCGTAACCTGCATCGGTCAATACTTTACGGCTCGCCATATCAACGTTCTCACAGGGAGCGCCCAGTTTGGCGGCAGCAAAGCCTGCAGCCTGCGCCTTTTTTTCAAGGTCCCAGGTGTCGCGTTGCCGTTTGGTAGGCGTAGCGCCAAACACCACCGTACGGGTGATATCTGACGTATATCCATGCACAGAACAGCCACAATCCATCAACACAATATCTCCGTTTTTAATTTGCACAGGTTTGATGCTTCCATGTGGCAAAGCAGAAGATTCTGCAATATTCACCAAAGCGCCTCCGGGCGTACCACCCAGCTTACGATGCGCCTCGCTGATAAACGACGACAGCTCGGCATTGGTCATGCCCTCCTTTAAATTATCAGTAGCAGTTTTAATAGCGGCTAAGGTAATGTCGTTTGCTTTTTGCATCAGGGCAAGCTCTGCGGAAGATTTGATCATCCTGCAAGGAATGGTTACCGGGTCACCACTGATAAAATTGATGCCCGGTGCTTCTTTACGGATACCATCATAAACAAAAAACCTTACGCGCTCTTCTATACCCACATTGCCGCCGGTAATACCATAACCTTTCAGCACATCCACGATCAGTTTATAAGGGCTTTCATGCTCTTCCCAGGTTTTTACCTCGCTGCCGATGGTCAGCAACTCCCGGAACCTGTCGGCTTCAAAGGCAGGACACACATATTTTACGTCACCTTTTGCCGGAATGATGGCCACCATGGTCCGCTCGCTGGCACCCCAGCGAATATTGGTGAAATACATCAGGGAGGTCCCGGAATCGAGGATCAATGCCTGTATCTTGTTTTCAGCCATCAGCCGCTGCGCTTTGGCAATACGCTGTTTTCTTTCCTCCACCGTAATAGGCACGGCATCGGCAGTTATATTTTGCAGGTTGTCGAATATGGAAGAGTCGGTAAGTGAGCTCGCTTTAATAACATTGATGCCGGAGAATAAAGCAGCAGTACTTGCTGAAAGCCTGAGGAAGTTTCTTCTTTGTAAACCCATAAACCAGACATTAAAAGATGGATGATAAGATCAGGTAACGGGAATTAAGATAAGTACTTATTTAAAATGGCAGGTCATCCCTGCCTAATTAGTTAATATAGGTAAAGATGTGCAGGTTTACGCTGTCGCTTTAATCGCTCTATGGTTCGAAAGCAGGGATAATAAACCTGGCCATGAGATCAAACGCTTTTTTGGCTTTCCAGGAGTTGTAGTTCCCCTGCGTAAAAACGACAGCGAGGCCCAGGCGCTCGATCACCATCAGGTATTGGCCGCCGTTGCCCGATGCAAAGAGTACCGTTTCTTTAAACGCCTTTGTCCTGATCTCTTCTTTGTACCAATAATAGCCATACCAGGAGGGCTGCGGAATGGCAACAGCCGACTTGCTGAACCTTGTAAACGAGAAATCTTTGATAGGAATAGGGGTGTGGGTGGATTGCGCAAGCCAGGCTGCAGATACGATCCTTTGCCCCTTCCACATTCCTTTTTGAAGCATCATTTGACCTATTTTCACAAAATCGGAGGACAGGATATAAAACGAACCGGCCGTCATACCATGCGCGCCGGGATCAACTGTCCATCTGTAATGTTTGATGCCAAGGGGGTCGAACAGGTACTTTTTGGCAAAGTCCATGATAGACATCTTCGCCACCCGGCTAATGATCCCGCTGATGATCATGGGATCGCTCGACATGTAGGCCCACACAGTGCCCGGCTTGTACTTCATAGGGAGATCGAGGGAAAACCTGACCCAATCTTTGGACGCCATCATATCGGTTTCGCAGTCTTTATCGCCATCAAACTCCTCGCAGTCGAACCCGGACTCCATGCGTAGCAGGTGTGCGATCGTCATGTCCTTTTTCCAGGCATTATTACCGGAAAAGTTCTTGTATTCAGGAAAGAAAGAATATACTTTCTGGTTCACATCGATAAGCCCTTTATCGACGGCAATGCCGGCCAGCAGGCTGGTAATGGATTTAAAGGCCGAGCGGGAATCATGCACAGAATCCTTGTTCCATCCATTGAAATACTTTTCATACAGCAACTTCCCATCCCTGGCAATTACAATACTATGAATATCGGTATAGTAACTCCCGGTAGCGGCTTGCGTCAGGCTATCGAGCAGCCTGCCTTGTTTTTCATTGAGCGATTGACTATGTACGTGATGAGTTGTAGGTAACAAGAAAAGAATAAGGAGGTATTTGTGCATCTTTCAAATATGGCCCAAATGCAGCAAAATGGCAAAATAATTATTCAAAAAAATAAAGGAGCCATACGCAGGTACGGCTCCTTCTTACCTGCTGCTGCTTATGCTGCCGCACGGCCCTGCGGGTTGCAATAAGTAACCTGCTCTCTCGGACCAATGGCGGCTACACGAAACCAATAGGTTTTACCTACTTCAAGGTTTTGAAACAAATATTTACGCCTCGAGGTAGGCTGCGTTTCCCATACACTTTCAGGCGTAAGGGGGTCGGGCGTTATTTGGAAGTTGTAGCTCAATGCGCCTTGCACTCTATCGATAGACAATACCATTTCTCCGCTATTGAGACCGGCCTGCACCAACATGTTTTTAGGAATGTCTATCGGCGGGTTTGTTTCAGCCTGCTTTACTATGTCAAAGCCGCTGGCAGACAACTTGGCTTCATCCCCGCTGGCAATATTATTTACATACGCTGCCATATCGGCCAGCATCAATACCACTTTTTCCTTCTTTTCGTTTTTAGTGGTTATGGCAGTTTTATCGCGCGTGGCTGCTATGCCAAGCACTGTACCATAGTCTACCACTGCTGTATTGAGGGCGGTAACAGTGGGATTGGGGGTGGGGAAGAAGGAAGCACTGGCGGTCATTGCGATTACAACGGCCTGGCTAAAAGCCAATAACTCGGAATCAGTAAGTCCGCTATAATCGAACTTTACCCGGTTCTTTTTCATAAAAGATGGTTTTAATTAATGA
>JAGIBF010000169.1 GCA_017744515.1 Niastella sp. | reverse complement strand
AAGTAACTTTAAACTGATACAGTATGGAAAAGCAATCCTTTGATTTTGAAGCGTTCAAGAAGCAGGCAGCAGCCCGCTTAAAAAGCGGAGAGACCTTGCTTGGTAAAGATGGTGTCTTTACCCCCTTGTTGAAAGAGTTTCTGGAAGAAGCCCTGGAGGGTGAACTGGAAGCCCACATCGAGCAGGCCGAAGACCCTAACCGCAAGAACGGCAAGGGTAAGAAAAAGGTCAAGACACCGGTTGGGGACGTTGATCTCACTACTCCCAGAGATCGTAACAGCACCTTTGAGCCGGAGATCGTTCCCAAGCGACAAAAGACCTTAGGCGTTGATTTAGATCGCCAAATAATCGCCCTGTACGCCCGTGGTTCCAGCTACAGCGATATCCGCGACCACCTCAGTGACATGTACGGGCTGGATATCTCACCAGCCACCATCAGTCGTGTAACAGACAAGATTTTACCCCTGATCCAGGAGTGGCGCAGCCGTCCATTGGAACGGGTTTATCCCTTTGTCTGGCTGGATGCCATCCACTACAAGGTTCGTCATGAGGGGCGTGTTGTGAATCGTGCTGTGTACTGCATTATTGGGCTTAACCAGGAGGGATACAAAGAACTGCTGGGTATGTATATCGGCGAGCACGAAGGCTCTAAGTTTTGGCTGCAAGTCCTTACCGACCTGCAGAACCGGGGCATCGAAGATATCTTCATTGCTTCCATTGATAACCTGCAGGGCTTCGCCGATGCCATAG
>JAGIBF010000168.1 GCA_017744515.1 Niastella sp. | reverse complement strand
GGTGTGGGCGGCTACCAATAGTGGGATAAGTATACATCACCCCATGTTGCAACAGTTTGAACAAACTTTTCTGCCGCCTGTAAAGGGGGCAGGTTCTGCCAATATTACCATTTATGATTTTTATGAGCATGATGGTGATCTGTGGATCGGAACCAGTGCAGGTATCTTTAAAAGAAGTGCCGGCAGCGATGTATTCAATTTTCAACCGGTGATATACAAAGGGAGCCGCTTGCGGGTGACCCGGTTTTTTGAAGATGTGGACGGTTCTTTGTTCCTGGGCACTGACTATTCTCTGTTCCGGTGTGACCCGGGTACGATGCAGGTGAGTTTGCTACCGAATACAGAGCAGGATCGGGTAATGAATAAAATCATAGAATCGCGGGTGACATCTATCGTAAGGGATACGGTGGACGGGCATCCGGTATTGATGGTATCTCCTTACGGGCACTTTCTGGCTTATTATGATCTGCAGGAACAGCGATGGATAAGCCGGCATGATACGGTAAAGAATGTGATCTCTCATTTTAAGCTGGGGGATAATAATAACCTGATCCGTAAAGTCTATAAAACGCGGGATGGTCAATTGTGGATGAGTTCGGTTACTCAGGGGCTTGGTATACGACCGAAGAATGGAGAAGCGGCCATTCGTTTCTTTTATAATGATCCGGCAGTTACGGGGAGTATCAGTAATAATAATGTATATGATATATTGGAGGATGGTACGGGTAATTTGTGGGTGAGTACTTATGCAGATTGCCATTACTGATCATCCACACATTACCCCGGATATCTACC
>JAGIBF010000167.1 GCA_017744515.1 Niastella sp. | reverse complement strand
AACCTGCCAGGGTTACAACTACTAAAAATCGGGTAATCATGGTTAATCTTATTGTATATATGACCAATATAAGAATAACCCACTAAGTTTTCAATTCTTCCAACAACTTCATGTTCAGTCAACCATTTACTATACCTTTAAGGAATGATGTAAATGAAAAAGTACAGGGATCGTCCCTGTACTTTTCATCGTAGCCACATAACCTTTGAATTATTTCTTTGAAGCCTTCATTGCTAACAGCAAGGTATTCTTCTCCGGCTTTAGCCTGAACACAGCCCCATTATCAGGCGTAGAAAATGTCCCCGATAAAGCAGTAAAGTCATAATCGAATTTTTCAAAACTGCACACCAGCTTTTTAGGGGATACGCTGGTAAAAGGAATTTTAGCGCCAGGTGCTACCTCAAGATCGAAATACCAGTCGACAGCAGTTTTACCTGCCAGCTTAATAGAAAAACTTTGCTCCTTCAACTCCATCCGCAGTTCACCCCCATCATTGAGTGGCCAGGTGACCAGCACGGTTGCTGCGCCAACATTGGTAAATACGGGATCGCCACCCTTCAGCAACACCTCCTTTCCGTTTGCAACACCTTTGATGCGCATACCGGCCAGTTGATTAGGTTTGCTCCAGAGATAGCCATCCACAACAGGAAGCGTAAAAAAGCTACACTCGTTGGAAGTCGCAGTTTTAGTTGTATAATAATCTTCCAGCCTTTCATCAAACAAATGAATATCCCGGATGCGCATGCCACCATCCTCCCACAAAATATTCACCCGGTAAAAGCGGCTGTTGTACCACAACGTTTGCTGGTTACTGCCCTCGATATCTTTGGTCACGGCAAAAGAAGTGGCAGGCG
>JAGIBF010000166.1 GCA_017744515.1 Niastella sp. | reverse complement strand
TATTGGTAAGTACCAGGAAAAGTTATACCAGGTTGATTATATGATCAGGACGAATGTTACCTACCTGGACGGGAAAGAACCCCAACCCGATGCAGATACCATGTATACCCGTTATACATTCTCCGGTTCAACCTTGTACATAAGTTTTTATCAGGCCTGGGACACCTATAAACAAGAATGGTCGAGCCAGCACAATCAGTTAACGATCGGGTTGGATACTTACACGATAGAAACATTAACAGACACATCTTTAACCATTGCACTGGCAGGCTTCAGACGAGTGGAGTTTTTATCAGAGGAATACTTGAGTAGCCAGGACAAAAACCTTGTTCCACAGGGAGAGTATAACGGAAAACCGTTATACCTGGCAAATAACTTTATAACCCCTCGCTATTCAAAGCGCACTTCATTGTATGATGAAGTTCAGAAAGATCTCGAAATGAGCAATATCAGGCAGGCTACTAACTTTTTAGTGACGTTTGTAGTTACAGAAGAAGGCAAAATTGAAAACCCACAAGTAGTAAAAAGTATTTCGCCGGAATATGACCGTACAATTATAGAACGAATACAAAAAACCACTAAAAAATGGAAACCCGCTTACTTTAAAGGAAAGCCTGTGCAAACACAGCTTACCTACGAAGTAAAATACCTGCCTTCTATAGTACCGGCACGGTCGCCATTAAAAATAAATTGATTTTTTAAAGGTATTGCCGGGCATATTTTATCGCCTGCTTCAATATATAATCTTTGCTTTCTATTAACCTTGCCTGCGTAAGCGTCACCGGGATATCAATCTTAACGCCATCACCCTGACGAAAGCCCTGCTGCATACCTACTACACCTACACCGGTGTAACTGACACCTATTCCACCGGGCAATGAAAACCAGGTAATGTTACCGGTGGTTCCAGCCGTTTGCCGGCCCATGGTAACGGTATTAGGCCTGAGCTTCAAGAGCGCCGCTACCGATTCAGAAAGACTTTGTGTATGCTCATCCACCAGAACGATCAGCGGTCCGTTATAGATCATGTCTTCTTTACCAGGTGTAAAATAATAGGGGCTTTTGATAAACATACCGGGGTATTGATCCGAAGCATTTGTCTCCTCTGTTAATTGCGTCTTTCCAGGAAAGAGGAATTTACCCAGCTCAGTCGTCACCAGGTAATTAGGATAAGCACGCATTTCCCAGATCACGGCCTTAGCCTGCTGGATATCCCGGAATAAACGACGTAAGGTATCCGGATTGCTGATACTACAGAAGCGCACGTACCAAACACCCTTTTCCAGTTCCTTCCACAAAGGTTTTGCTGGCGCCCTTGGAATACGCCGGTAAGCTTCCAGGCTAAGTAGTGCTACTGGTCGGGTAATAACAGTTCCACTTCTTTTAAATCCTACCTGTAAAACAGTATCACCAACTTTCAACAATTCCTGCGCAATATTGCGGTGTAATGAAAGAGCGTTAGTACCAGTTGTGATCTTTAGCAGCTCCGCTTCTCTTTCCCGAACAGACCTGCCATTAATAGTTACAATTTCATCACCTAAACGATAATCCAATCTTTTGGCAACACTATCATCACACTCACCAATAAGATATTTTCCTTCAATATAGTCGATGCGAAAAGGATAAAAATAATTAGCCCCACCAGCTCCCTGCATAAAAGAATGCGAGTCGGGCAACTCATGAATAAGTTCACGCACCACATAT
>JAGIBF010000165.1 GCA_017744515.1 Niastella sp. | reverse complement strand
CTTTCTACTGACACACTTTTTGAAACACTCTCCGGTGCATTGTACAATGGCCATGACAACGGTCAACCCATTTACATATTTTAACTTCTGAAAGGTGGAATCTTTATCTATTGCCAGCTCTTGATTTTCGTCTTTAAAAACAATATTCAAGCTCTTATTTAATTCTAAATCGATTGAAAGATCGAAGCAAATCTTATTTGCATCAATTTCTATCCATCAAAAATAAAAAAGCAGAGCTATTAACCCTGCTTTGTGAAAGTATTTATATGCAACAAATAAAGATAAAATTATCTTTTTCTTAGTTTGTTTTTAGGGCTACGACTGGTATGGAATACAGCATATACGACTACTTCTTTTTTCAGTATTTCAAACACTATTACGTAGGGAAACCTTTTCAATGCAACCTGTCTGTAATTTCTTTTGATCTTATGAAAAGCAGTAGGAAGGTTCTCTAACTTCTTGTAATATTCAACCAACTCTTTTAGAAATTCTTCTCCCAATCCTTCTTTCTGATCTTCATACCAGTTATACGCTGCTTCAATATCTTCTTCTGCTCCCGGCTTAACACTTATGGTGTACATCATTAGGACTTTCTTTTTCTTCTTACTCTATCGTGTACCTCCTGCCATGATGAAGACTTGTCCTTTCCACTCAAATGCTTTGCCCTTCTTTCATCAAGAATTTTCACGTGTTCTTCTGTCAGCTTAAAACTCTCTTCCTGATTAATTTCATCTTCAAAAAGCGTATAGATTGCCTTAACCTTCTTATCATCTGCATCAGCCAGATAAGTCATCAGTTTTTTGCGAATTGCTATATTTGTCATAACTCTTTCAATTTGTTCCATAAAAGTAAGGTTTTAAGGCGATTTTTCCATTTACACAAAGGGTGGTATTTAGCCAAAGCATCCTGTAAATCCCCACCTTTTGATTCTGTTTTAAATGAAAAAAGTGAAACATCACTGCTTCCCTTAATTGGTTGACAACAAAAAGAAACTTGAATTACAAATGATTTGTATATTAGCTGATCAATGGAGACCCTTTACAACATCGTTGTTAATCTTCTTTCAGATGCTATTTGGGCAACTGGTGGTCTTCTCATTACATGGTTACTCTTTTTTAAAAAACCTATTTTGTGTATAAGTTGTGAGCAAGAAGGGGCGCTTTCGTGACCACTTTTGGTACTATTCATGAAAACGCTGATTGGTGGCTAATTTCAAAGGAATGGTATAATAAGTCGATTCCGAATGCCTATTTGTGTTTTTAATACACTTTGCCTTAACTCCTTGTAAGTTGCTACAAACAAAAAGAGTTGACTTTTACATCAACTCCCTTACATATTTTAAAACTTTGCAGGCACTAATCGGTACACTACCGCACTACCCCAGGCATTCTTTTACTTTACGATATTTGTCTATTGAATCTGCGCTCATCGTTTTTTTTATGGCTTCATCATAAATTATACCCAAGTCGTTATATTGGGGGTTATTTTGGAGCTTAGCTATTATTAACCCTCGCATGCATCTATCTGCTAATCCACCTCCAACATGTGCTGGAGAATAATCAAATGGAGGATTATTGATTATATCATTAATTGCTTCAAGATTATCATATCTATTAAAATATAGCATTGCAATTGTGTCAAAATAACGATCTAACGTTTCGACAGCAGCTTCAATGTCTTGATCTTGAATTAGAAGAATTCCAAGGCTACCGTTTTTAACTTCCCTGCCATCAGGGCTGAAAAAAATCCTTTCAATGGTATTTCCTATAGTCACATCATGCCTCTTTCCCAATATTGACTGCAATAATTTCTCAACCTTCTTTTGTCGTATCCACAGCCGAACATCAAGAGAGTAATGATCACTCCATTGAGTGAGGAGCATATTGAATATGTAATCATATTCAACTCCTGTATACACAAACTCATTATTTGTTTTCTTATGAAAGAAACTCGCCTGATTCATCTTAGGGCCCAACTGTAGCGCAATAAGATTTTTAATATCTTTAGCTTTGTAGCTCAATAGCTTCATCGTTCCAATATTGTAAATATGACCTATCCTTGTTATACATTCTCTCCCTGATGCTATACTCTTTTTTATATTGGCAAACACCTTCCTAAGTGTTTAGTAATTGCTCGTCATGCCGCACATCCGTCATGGTAATGCGGTTAACGGCCGGATCAAAATTTTCGGTACGGCCTGCGATC
>JAGIBF010000164.1 GCA_017744515.1 Niastella sp. | reverse complement strand
TTTGTCATTTCGAACGGAGCGACAGCGCAGTGAGAAATCTGCCTGCGAAGCAAAAGGCCGGTAGCTCACAACTCGAAGCAAACGGGTGTTCTTAACAACAATAACTTAATGATCATGAAAGCAAAACATTTATTAACCTACATCGCAGGAGCCATAATGATATGCCTTTCGGCTATTTCATTTACAAGCGCTCCGCAACAAACTATACCAGCCATGCAAAAAGATAAACCGACAATTGTACTCGTTCACGGCGCATTTGCCGATGGTTCATCCTGGAACAAAGTAATACCCATCCTGCAGAAAAAAGGATTCCAGACGATCGCCGTACAAAATCCACTCACTTCCCTCGCCGACGATGTGAAATTCGTAGAGCGGGCCTTTAACGAAGTAGAGGGCGATATAATATTGGTGGGACATTCCTGGGGAGGCGTGGTCATCACCCAGGCTGGCAACAATGATAAAGTAAAAGCACTGGTGTATGTAGCCGCATACGCACCCGATGAAGGACAAAGCATCGAAAGCATTAACAAAGATGCGTTCGAGGTCAGGAAAATACCCAATACCCCGGGATTGGCACATCCCATCATTACCGATGGTTTTATCCGGCTTCGGGAAGAAGATGTGATAAACCATTTCGCGCAAGACCTTCCGAAGGAAGAGGCAAAACTCATTGCCGCAGGACAGGGACGCTATCATACGAGTACGCTCACGGCCCAGGTCACTAACCCGGCATGGAAAAACAAACCAAGTTATTTTGTAGTATCCGATAATGATCACATCATTTCTCCAATAATAGAAGCAGAGATGGCAAAGAATATGAAAGCTATTACTTACCATCTCCCCACAAGCCATGTGGCCATGTTGGCAAAACCGGAGAAAGTAGCCGAAGTGATCCTTAAAGCGGCAGGAGATAATTAAAAGAGAAGATAAAAAGCTGCTCAGAGAGGAGTTGTAGGTATGGAGGAGGACGGAAGCTAAGCACTTGCCCCGTCCTCTATTCCTTATGCACAAAAAATATGATCATGTCAACACCCATACACGTATTTGCCCGCTGGAAAGTAAAAGAAGGCAACATGCCAGTCGTTGTAGAACTACTGAAAGTCGTACACACAAGGACCCGACAGGAAAAAGGCAACCTGTTCTATAAGATACACCAAAGTCAGGCAGATGCCAATACCCTGATCCTGTTTGAAGGCTATGAGAACGAAGCAGCACAGAAAGCCCATGTCAATGCAGAACATTTTATTAAAGTAGTGGTAGAACAAATTGTTCCCCTGCTGGAAGAGCGCGAAGTAACATTGGCAACACCAAT
This sequence comes from Niastella sp., assembly GCA_017744515.1. GTDB lineage: Bacteria > Bacteroidota > Bacteroidia > Chitinophagales > Chitinophagaceae > Paraflavitalea. The sequence continues at coordinate 3,020 of JAGIBF010000164.1, read as the reverse complement.
AGATGGACTTACGTAGTGCTCACCAGTTAAACCAATCTACCAGATTCTATGGCCCCACTCGCCAGCCGCATAAAACTTGTTCTGCTATTAAGCATATTTCAATATGCCTCCCTTGCACAAAAAAGAACCCCCTCTGCTGCCTGGTTATTTCCTGGCGTAAGCTGGCAGCAATCGAAAAATGTTCGGCTGCAGGGACAGTTGGGATACAACCATTATTTTAAGATGGGCATTTTTTATCCGCAGGCCTTCATCACCGTACATAAAAATATCATACTGAATCCCGCTTATATTTATGCGGTGCAAAAAAGTGAAGAGGCCCCAACTGTGCAGGAACATTGGTTGTTCAACGCCATCATATTCCAGGCGGCACGCAAGCAATTACTGGTCGACAATAGAAACCTGCTTTGGAACAGGTTCACGGTTGGTGCTTCGTCCACGCATTATTATCGCAACCGCTTACGGGTGGCACAATCTTTCAAGGCCTGGAGAGCCACCACCCGGCTGTATGTATATGATGAGATATTCTACCTGTTCAACCACAAAAACCTGTCAAGGAACCGGGCTGCCGTTGGCCTCAGCAGTGAGCTTACGTCACATACCTATGTAGACGTCACTTATATTCGCCAGTGGGACAGGTACGCAGGTCGGCTCAACCTGTTTTTCATTACCGGTACCTTACAGCTTTAACAATGCTATAGCGGCGCAAATTGAATAAGATAATGATAACCCTTCTCGAAAGGAGGATCTTTAATTGAAGTTTGCAGGAATTGCAACACAGGTTCGAGCGTAGGGTCCTTTAAATGATGCCGGAAAGCTTCCCAATTGCGGACCTTTTTATAAATGATGAACCTTGTCTTATGATAACATAACTGGCTCAGTAGAAAGATCAGCACATCCGGTGCAGTAAGGCTTGCTTGCTTCACGGCACGGTTCATCGATCTGAAAAGATCTTCCGTGCCGGCCTTCACATCTACAAATAACATGATCGTTATTGGCTCATCATTACTCTCTGTCGTGTATTGAAAATCTTCTATAGAAAGCGGTTCCGTGTCCTGTATAAAAAGCGTTTCGGGATGAGAAACCAGTGCCGTCTTTGTTAAAGCGCGCACAGCCTTTGCCATATCGCTCCTGCGACTCTTGACATACAAGGCCCGGTTATCCCATCGTTCAAATACCCATAACATACAGGGGTCGCCCTTCTCATAATAAGCTTCGGTCATAATATTCCCCGTCGTTTGCAGCGAATGAAGAACATACCCGCTCAAAACCTGCAGAAACCGGTCCCGGCAGGAATTCTTTACATAATACCGTGTTAACACAACGGCGACAGAATTGTCGGAGGACCTGCCGTATACCCATACCCTCCATGCGTCCATAAGCGATAAAACGGCCATGCCCCAGGTGCTGATAATTTTCATTGTTACAGAAATTAAGAAAGGCAATAGATGCAGCAGTAAAAATGGTAAGAAGTATTCCGGTGCACAAATAAGCATAATTATAGCACCCCTTATTTTTCTGATAGATAGCCCCCCTTGTCCCATTACCTTTTTTTTAACTACCTTTCCTGTATTGCAAAACAGCGCCAATACCACCTGTTGAAAGGCCCTCCCTGAAATGTTGCTCTTCTATGAACCTCTCAAAGCAGAAAACTATGTACAACGTAGTTTTTATTTACATACTGTTGGTGCTCCTTATGCCTGTCATGGGAGAAGCGCAACCGACGTCTCAGCCCGCAATTCCCGGATATACATACCACCCGCCGCAACAGGACAAACCATCATGGCAACGCCTTTACCTGTGGATGAGCGCCACTTACCTCGTGGTAACCAACGAAGGACAAGTAAATATAGACAGCTGCATGCAGGCCGCCAGCCGCTCCAGAGGAATAAGCCGTTATTCCATTTTGGCCGAAGGTATCGATGATCAGCAACTGGCTGAACACGCAACATGGGTAGACAGCCACCAACCGGAAAAAGGAATATACCAACTGTCGCAGGCCACCGGCAAAAAATACCTGCAACTGCTCATTTTGCTGGGTGCATATTATACATTTCAACCCCACAGCTATCACAAATGGAAAGACAGTGCGGAATATTTCCTCTACAGAGCAATAGATCAGAGTAAATTACTGAAAGAACATGCAATGGGAAGGCAGGCCCAGGCCCTGCTCGTCAAAGTATATGCCGATGGCAACGATGAAAGAGCCGTTTCTGCAGGAAATGCACTGATTGCACAGTGCAGGCAGGCGGGCGATAAACAAACAGAAGCAAGGATGTTGGTATACCGCAGCAAATACACACCACCCATGGCTTCCACGTTGAAAAGAAAGATGGACGACGCCCAACAGGCGGCGACGCTGTATCAAAACATAGGTATTCCGGAAGGAGCAATAGATGCCCTCACAGACCTCGGGTATTTACAGTTTGTTGTCGGGCGGTTGCAAAACACCACTGAAAATCTCCTGAAAGCGCTGGAACTGGCGGAAAAGATTAATTATCCTTACACCCAGTACAATACCATTGCACTCTCTACCATCACACTCTTTCAGGGTAAATTCGGGGAACCATTGCGGTATTCCTACCAAACCGTCAGAACCGCCGAAGCTACCCGCGACAGTATCGCGTTTGGCTATTTTTATGCCAGGATGTCGTACATGTATGCCTTCGACCGCCGCACCAAAGAGGAAATGGAATGGGCCCAAAAATCGATTGACAGGTTTCTCATCGACCGCAATCCCTCGATATACCGCATATTGAGCGATGTGGTCATCACGATGCAGGAACAGGGGCAGGCCAGAGAAGCCTATAACCTGGCCCAAGATATCACAAAAAAGGTCGGTATCCCCACCACCTTCTCAAACAGGTTTGCCTGGAACAGGGTGTTTGCCGACTGTTATCTGAGCCTTCACATGACCACGCAGGCCGAGAAGCATATCCGGCAAATGGATACACTTGAAAAGGCCGCCGAAATGGTCAGAGGCCCCATGAGAGGGTCCGAGGTAAATATCGCATATGCGTACC
>JAGIBF010000163.1 GCA_017744515.1 Niastella sp. | reverse complement strand
AGGTACCGGGCGCCTGGATAACGACGGCAGGCTCTGTTGACAACCGCTCCTTTGCTTTGTGTGCAGCCACGAGGAAGCGATCGAAAGTTACGGGCTTTAGCAGGTAGTCTATTACATCAAACTCATAGCCATCCAGCGCATAATCCGCATAAGCGGTAGTAAGGATCACTTTACACTTATGGCCAATGATCTTCATTAACTGTAGCCCTGTCAGCTCAGGCATCTGTATGTCCAGAAATAACAAATCGACCTCCCCCTGCTGCACAAGCTCCATAGCCCGCATGGGATTGGTGGTCTGTTCCTTCAAGCTAAAAAATGGCGTTTTCTGCACGTAGTCGGCCATCAGCTTCAGCGCCAGAGGCTCATCATCGACTACTACACACGATATGGTCTTTATGCCTGACATGTTTTGATCTCCAGTTGAACTTCAAAAATAGATGCTGTTTGCTGAACCTGTAACGTATACTTGCCCGGATACAATAACTCGAGCCTGCGCTGCACGTTTTCCAGACCGATGCCTCCGCTCGCATCCTTTTGATGGCTACCCACTTTATTAGTAATACTGAAGCGCATGCTATCATCACCGGCATGCAGCTTCATCACGATGGGATGTCCACTCCTGATATCTCCGTGTTTAAAAGCATTCTCCACGAAAGGTATCAGCAGCAGCGGAGGAATATTGCATTTGCCGGGATAGCCGGTCAGTTCAAGGCTGGCCGGTAGCGGCTGATCAAACCGCATCTGCTGCAGCTCCATGTATTTGTTGATATAATCCAGCTCCTTTTGCAACGGCACCTGCTCATTGGTATCATACAACATGTAGCGTAGTAGGTCAGATAACTTGGCAATGGCGGTAAGCGATTGGTCCGACTGGTGATAAACCAGCGAGTATACATTATTAAGACTGTTGAACAGGAAATGCGGATTGATCTGCGAACGCAGGAACGATAGTTCAGTTTGCTTATTGGCCAGCAACAACTTTGCCTCATTTAGTTTATGCTGCTGTTCACTCCGCACAAAGAAGTAAACGATACCGAAGGCAGAATACAGAACGGCAAAGTAGATATTATCGATATAGTAATAAATGATAGACACACCCTTCCGGTAGTTACGGAAGTCGAAGATCGCCGGATATAATAATTCCTCCACTACATAACGGATAGTAATAATTACAATTACACCTATTATCCAATAAAAAAGCGCTTTGCCCTTATGTTTCCGGAACACCTTGTTAAAAATGATGAAGCTGACCAAAGGATACAGCAGGAAGATGAAAAAGCCACCAATGTTCAGCACCTTTTCCTGTAGCGAATCGAACATGGAAAAAGGAGAATACCCGTTTACCCACAGCGAAACAGCACCACCGGTTTCACGGAGCAGCTCAAACAAAAAATAAAAGAGAGCGATCCTGAGTAAATGTCTGCGCATAGCCAAATCTATGGCAGTTATCGGTAATATTTTGCCCGGATAAGCCTGGCCCCGCTCTTTGTCTGCCAACCCCTGCCTTTTATCTTCCAAATCCCCCGCTTGATGAACACCGGGCTTGCAGACGGAACCCACCAGTTGGCAGATCGACAAAAAAGCAGCGGAAAGAGGCCGGTTACTTTGCTGAAAATTATAACCATGAAATATCTGCTCCCCTTCCTCGTCATGATCATCGGTGCAGGCAAAGCCATTGCACAACCAGTCAACTGGAAAAAGATCGAACAGGCAAACCCCGATAAAGTATTGATCGACCCTGCGCATCCGCCAACAAAGGTATTGCTGGTAGGCGCTTTCCATTTTGGCTATCCCAACCTGGATGGACATAAAACCGACTCATCCAAAATGCTCGACGTGCTTTCTCCACGCCGCCAGAAAGAGATTCAGCAACTGGCAGATGTGATCGCTTCCTTTAAACCTACCCGTATTTATATAGAGTCTCGCAATCAGAGTTACTCAGATTCTTTATACCAGGCTTACCGGGCAGGAACTCATACGTTGCGCCGTAATGAAATTGATCAGCTGGCCTTTCGTGTAGGTAAAATGATGAACAATCCCACGATCTATGCAGTTGATGCAGGAGGATTTAGTAGCGACAATTGGGACAAATACACATTCCTTGATAGCTTATGGAGGAATGACAAACCCGTCGATACTGTTCGCGATAAGCTGTTCAACCAAAAGTATAAACGTTTTTATGACCTGGGCGACTCATTGGAAGTAGAGAACACGATACTGGAAAGCTTCCTCATCATGGCCGATCCGCTGGTGTCGCGCCGGATGCACGGACATTATATGACCGGTGGATTCAACACGGCAGATAACAAAGGACCCGACAGGCTGGCGATGTGGTGGTACACCCGTAACCTGCGCATATTTAACAACATCCTTAAAACAAAACCGGGTCCCGACGATCGCATCATGGTATTATTTGGAAGTGGTCATATGCCCATTATAAAACATTGCTTCGAAACATCGCCTGAGTTTGAAGTGGTGGAGCTCAAAGACCTGGCGCTGAAGATGCAGGCTGCCGGCAAATTAAAATAATAACGTTGGGGCGGCGTTGTTATGAACACATTGAAAAAGGGCCTAAATTAGAGGATACTAAACCACCTGTAATGGAACAAAACCCTCAACAACCCGAAAAACAACCAGATTCCGCCCCACAGCAGGAAAACCTCCTGGAAGATATGTATGATTACAACTCCATGGAAGGCTATGACAAGCCGGTACGCAATGCCCGTATAATGTTATTCGTCATTGCCGGAATTCAATTGATACCCCTGCTTTTGATGCCGGAAATGGAAGAGCTTGCTAAGTGGATCACCATTGGTATTTATGTTTTCATTGCAGCAGTCTTTGCGGCACTTGCATTATGGACAAAAAGAAAACCTTATACGGCCATTATTGTTGCACTCTCATTCTATACAGGAATTATACTGCTATCGGCTGTTTTGGAGCCTGCCAGTATTTTCCAGGGTCTTATTCTGAAGATAATAGTATTTGTGCTTTTGATCAATGGATTGAGAAATGGCAGAGAAGTACAGGAGTGGCTTGATACCAAAAATGCCAGACAGAACCAACGATAACACCTTATAAAAAGAAAGCTGCCAGGTGCTTTACAACCTGGCAGCTTTTTTATTGTAGAATACAATGCTTACTCCAATACTGGGCGCAACCACTTCTCTGCTTCATCCAGCGACATGCCCTTACGCTTGGCATAATCTTCAAACTGATCCTTCTCGATCTTACCGATACCGAAATATTTACTTTCAGGATGGGCAAAATACCAGCCACTAACAGAAGAAGCAGGGTACATAGCAAGAGATTCGGTAAGCGTAATGCCTGTAGCTTCCTGACCACCTAACAGGTCGAACAACTTGTACTTCTCGGTATGGTCCGGACAGGCAGGATAGCCGGGTGCAGGACGGATACCGAGGTATTTTTCACTGATAAGCTCCTCATTACTGAGGTGCTCTTCCTTGGCATAACCCCAGAAATCCTTACGCACACGTTCGTGCAGTAGCTCTGCAAAAGCCTCCACCATCCGGTCGGCCAGCACCTGCAGCATGATCTTATTGTAGTCATCCATTTGCCTGGCAAACCTTTCAACGTGAGGTTCGATACCCTGCATGGTAACGGTAAAGGCGCCCATATAGTCAGACGGAGTAGCCACACCATTAGCCGGCTTGATGAAGTCGGCCAGGCTTAAGTTGGGCTGGTCGGCAGCCTTCTTTACCTGCTGGCGCAGGAAGTCGAGCTGCGTAGTACCCTTATCGCTATAAATCTCTACAGTGTCATCTGCAGTAGCCTGCGCAGGCCACATACCAATAACACCACGGGCGGTGAGCCATTTTTCATCGATGATCTGCTTCAACAAAACCTTCGCGTCTTCATACAGCTTGGTGGCTTCCTTGCCTACCTTTTCATCCTTCAGGATCTGCGGGAATTTACCGTGCAGCTCCCAGGCAATGAAGAAAGGACCCCAATCGATGTACTCAGCAATCGCTTGCAGATCATAGTTCTCAAAGATCTTAGTGCCGGTAAAGGTGGGCTTTACAGGCTTAAAGCTCGACCAGTCGATCTTTGTCTTATTCTTTTGAGAATCGGCAAAAGACAAGTACTGCTTGGCAGACTTCTTATTGCCAAAATCTTCCTTCAGTTTGGTGTACTCCAGTTTGATCTTACCCAGGAAGTCGGGCTTTTGTTCATTACTCAATAAGGAGCCGGCCACAGTTACACTGCGCGAAGCATCCAATACATGCACTACACCGAGGTCGTATTCAGGAGCAATTTTAACAGCTGTGTGCATCCGGGAAGTAGTGGCGCCACCAATGAGCAACGGCTGCTGCATGTTGCGGCGTTTCATTTCCTTGGCCACATGCACCATCTCGTCCAGCGAAGGAGTGATCAATCCGCTCAGGCCGATGATATCAGCCTTTTCCTTTACAGCAGTCTCCAATATCTTATCAGCAGGTACCATCACACCGAGGTCGATGATGTCGTAGCCATTACAGCCCAATACCACACCCACAATGTTTTTACCAATATCGTGTACATCCCCCTTTACAGTAGCCAGCAGGATGCGTGGGGCGCCACCCTGTTGAGCATTGGGATTGTTTCTTTTCTCTTCTTCAATATAAGGCGTCAATACAGCCACACTCTTCTTCATTACCCGCGCACTCTTTACCACCAGTCCGTGCAGGAAGGAAGCGCGCTCGCTTGCGGCGAGCAGGAATTCATAATTCAGGCCAGCCGCCTTCAGGCTGGCGAC
>JAGIBF010000162.1 GCA_017744515.1 Niastella sp. | reverse complement strand
TTTGAGGTGTTGCCCTCGGTGGTGATCACTTTATATTTTAAATTCTTATTTTTCTTTTTAGTAGGATCTAATGGGGGTACTGTTGCAAAGAATATATGGCTTATGTCAAAGGCTTGTTTGGTTCTCATGTAGATTGCTGGTTTAGGCGTTGTAAAGATTTGCAATAAGTCATGGATGAACTATAGCTCATTTAAAGAGTAACAACAAAAACGTGCTTTTGTACTAAAGGGAATTCTGCTTTTTTCAGAATTCTGACTTTTGTCAAATGTGTATTAAGGGATGACGCTTTTATAGCAATACCCACACGCCTTCCCATGCCCTCTATCGATCGCCTGCCTGATCGTCACAGTATCAATCTTATGGGTACATCGGCTGAGGCCCTGGCACATCCGGTTATGATAAGCGTAACTGGTGCCGGAGCGGCAAACGTATACTTTGCTTTGGGGAACTATACTGCACCCGGCAATGATAAGAATAAGCAATGCCTTCATGGTTGGGGTCTTTAGCTAATAACTCTAACAGCCCCGTGTACATTGTCCCTTTCCGCCTATGTGCCCTAATTCTTGCCTTAAATCAAATGATCGATAAGACGAGAGGGCTCCATTTTCGAGAGATTAATGCTCCCCTTTCTGCTTATCCCGATGCCACTGGCACACGAATTGAAGCCTTCCCCGCATGGCTGTATTACCTGTACAATATGAATCGGTAGAAGGCAATGACATTGCTTATCACCAGGTTGGAAGCGGTTTCCCGATGCTGTTATTGCATGGTTTTCCGCAAACGCACGATGCCTGGCATAAAGTGGGGCCGCTGCTGGCAAACCGGTTCACACTGATCATTCCAGACCTGCCCGGTTACGGCGATTCGACCGGGCCGGCACCAGATGAACAGCATGAGGCTTATTCCAAAAGAAGTATGGCACGTATCCTGATAATGTTCATGCAACAGCTTGGCTACACCCGCTTTGGCGTGGCTGGTCATGATCGTGGCGGCAGGGTAGGGTATAGGATGGCATTTGATCATCCTGATAAGGTGGCGGCCTTGGCAGTACTGGATATCATCCCTACTGGAGAAATGGCTGAACGCATGACCTTCGATCTCGCCCTCGGTATTCCCCACTGGTGGTTGCTGGCACAACCTTATCCCTTCCCGGAAACGTTGATATTGCAGAACCCTGCTTTCTACCTGAAGCAAACACTGGATAGCTGGACTGATAACAAGCCCTCAATCGCCCAGGAGGCATACGAAGAATACCTGCGTTGTTTTTCCAATCCATCTGTCATTAGGGCTATGTGTGAAGATTACCGGGCAGGTGCTTCCGTTGATATACAACACGACCGCTCTGATAAAGATCAACAGTACCGTATTACCTGCCCCGTATTGGTGTTATATCCGCGCGATTTCTTTGCTGCCAGCTTTGGCAATCCGGTATCCGTTTGGGAGAAATGGGCTGTCAATGTAGAAGGGAAAGCGGTAGAGTCAAGCCACTTTCTGATGGAAGAAATTCCGGAGATCGTTAGTGAGACATTAGCAACGTTCTTTCTTCGTTCTGTCTGAGTTGATTTAGGTAAATAGTTCTATCATCTTCTCATTTCCCGAGCGTTCAGCCAGGTACTTTCCGGTCTCCCATACGGCTGTTTCCCATGCCTGCCAGGAAGGTGAAGAAGGGTTATTCACGCAGATGATACTGTCGACACTATGAGCTATGATATGAATAATGTAATTCACGCCGTCCAGGGCGAGCCAGGTGCCGGAATCAAATACGTCCAGGGAAGGAAACGCCCTGATTTTATCAGGGATAGGCGATGGCCACTCGATGTGAATAGTGGCGATGCCGGTATCGTCAGTCAGAAATATACCTTGTACCAGCTCTGCCGGGTTTTGTTGACCGCGGAACTGGCTTTCTTCGAATTGAACAGCAAAGATGCCTCCAAAACCTACAAAAGATCGCGAGACGTCCACAATCCATATATAACGAACCGTTTTCTCATTCTCCCGCCAGCCTTTTTCGTTGCGGATTACGTGCCCGCCGGCATGCAGGGACGAAAGCCCCAGCTTCATCGCAATAGCGTTCTTTATTTTTTGCTTGTAAGCAAACGCTTCCTCGTTCATCATTAAATGGGTAATCGTTCTGTTCATAAATCGTGTCCCAAAATAAGATAAAATCCATCACTATAACAGCTTACCGGCCACTTGTTGCAACTCCCCAATTCGCCTGGCCCATACCCTGTATAAAACAAACAACTGCACAGCAAAGAACAATACAATGCCCGCCAGTATCCAGTATTTACTACTTGTATAAGTGATCGCCATGCTAAAGAAAAACAGCAGACACCCGCCTGCCAATCCCCGGCTCAGTACAGAAAGCACGGCGTATTGCTTCAATTTGGTGAGTTGTTGTTGTACAGAAACGATCAATGTACTACCCTGTAAACAGCTATTCGCAAGCCGGTAGCCGATGAGGTTATGCACGATGCTTAGTGCCAGACCTGCCACCAGCAATACATTGGCGATAAATGGCTTTCTGTCGCCATCGAAGATGTCATAGTACACCGCCAGCAATGCTGCAAAAGCAGCAGATTCAATGATCAGTTGCCGCCTGATGCGTTTAAGCACAGGGTGGTTACCCGATTGTATCATAGACTTAATAGCCCTGCTGCTTTCCCGTTCAACAGGCATTTGCTGCCAGGCCGATTGTAATGCGTCTTTTGCCATGATTATAATTTTACAAGTTGTTGAATTCTCTTTTTTATGCGGTTCAGCTTTGTACCTATATTGGTTTCAGTAAGCCCCGTGATCATAGCTATCTCCTGATAACTTAATCCTTCCAGATACAGCGTGATCAACGCTTTGTCTGCATCATCCAGTTGCTTAAGCGCCCTGAATAACTCTTCCCGTTGCTCTTCCTGCTCCTGCGCTGTTTCCTGTTGATCGGGCACATCTGCAGTATAAGTGATAGCCGGCTTTTTCTTCCGGTAAATAGTAATGGCCGTCGTCAGCGCCACCCGGTACATCCATGTGCTGAACTGCGCTTCACCCCTGAAGCCGGATAGCGATTTCCAAAGCTGGCACACGATCTCCTGGAAAAGATCTTCCCGGTCTTCCCGCGTATCCCGGTAAAGCCTGCATATTTTATGTATGATGGCCTGATGCTGTTCGATCAACTGCACGAACTGCGCTTCTTCCATATTTTCCTTTATTGCCATGATGTGGGTGTTAGTTGCCCCGATCGGTAAAAACTTACAGGAAGGATAAAAATAAATCGTACCCGGATGCGGCTTTTCTCTTATTAAAATGTAGCCACTTACCCCGATTACCGTAAAACCACTTACGATTGGTATCAAAAAAGGTATTACATTGTAATACTTTATAATCTGATATCGGTGGCTAAGATAAACATACCTTATTTTAACCCTATTGACCCCTTTAACCTTGAGGAGGATGAAGAGCATATTGGCGAACTTATCCTGAGAGGAAAAGAGGTAATGCTCGACATCAATATTGAAGCCCATTGGATAGAGCCCTACAGATTGGAAGCAGTCAAAAAGATGATGGGCCGCCTTGTTTCAATAGATGCCGGCAACAGGCAGCGTCTGTACGAAGAGTATATCGACCCCAATGGCACTATGGTTCGTTACTACCTGCAATACCATCTTGAAAAGATCTGGAGAAAAGCACTCGGACAACTGATAGACTTCAACAACAAAGAGATCAGTCCTATTGATCAACTCTTCAAATGCCTGCACCTCGTACGCGTAGGATTCTATCCCGAAAATGAAGATGTATTTGCCACATTCGATTATTGTCTCGATATCAATGCTACCGAATATATAATCGTATTGAATTTTAACCTTGAAGGTAATCTGCAGGAAATGACCATGGAACTGTAATAAACTCTTTGCTTATGCGTATGATGATCTGCAATCCGTGGCTTTTTTGGAATTGGTTTATCAAACACCACGAGAAATATAAATACCCTTCAAAGCTTACCAGTAAAGAGCGCCTCCATTGGGATAAGCTGTTACAGAGGGAAGTATACACACTTTGTTTTGAGCATTTGTTTGCCGAGGTCATCTGCGATGAACCGGCCAGCAAGGCACGCATGATTATTTCAGCACACGGCAATCCTAAAAAGTTTGAGAAGCTGGAGTTGTGTATGGAAGCCGCGCCACACATAGAAGGGTGGGAGTTTCAGGCCTTTTATCCACCTATGCCGGCAGAAGCAGGTACACGGCATAACTATCCATCTGTAACTACAATGCCCGACGAAATTTGGTTTTCTCCCGTAGAGTTGATACCGGATAGCGGAAGGTATAATATTGAATTGTACGTCCATGAAAACGTTCCTGTCTCCTGGGAGATACAAGGAGCAGCTACCCAAATGATGTTTAACCTGTTGGGCGAAAAGATAGGCGGGCTGTATGTTCGTAAAGTGTCTGTCAGCCACCTGACAGAAGTAGCCCGGAATATTCAGCAAACCCTCTTGCCCATGACGAAGTTGCCTGAATATATAAAACCCGATGACCGTTTGGGGATGTCGATCGATCCACAGGGAGGCTTCATAAAACCTGGCGGGAAATAAATCACAGATCAGACTGCCAGTCTTTTCTTCACCACTTGTAGCCTTTTGCGCCAGCTGGCCAGTTGACGATTTTCTACAACCGGTAAGCCTTTACGGTCAGTAAGCCCCAGACTTTTTACCAATGCTTTTGCCAGGCGGGCAGTTTTTTTGTGACTGCGCAACCATGCCTGCTGATTTTCCTGCGCATGCCGCGTATGAGCAGCAATAGCCTGTTGAATGATCCGCAACTCTTTCCGGTAATCCTTCTCACGGCGGGTCAGCACCATCAACCGGTTATGGGCAACAGCTTCCATGGGAGCCTGTTTGATGATCCGTTCGTAGATCTCTGCTGCTTCGCTCAAACCACCGATATCTTCAGAACGCCGTGCTTTAGATAACAAAAAGGGTATGGAATGTTGCCTCGACATAATATAGTTTTGACATCATGCTGCAACTGTTGTGCCGCAGGCATATTCAACAACAGCATTCACAAATCATAAACATATAATGAAAAATGATATGAAGCGTGTCATAAGGCAGTAGGAGTGTCGCCCAGGTGTAGATACAAGAGGCAGGCTTTTCCACAAAGCCTGCCTCTTACTATATGAATATGCATGCACGAAAGCTATTCTGCTTTCAAGCTCACTGCTGGCTTT
>JAGIBF010000161.1 GCA_017744515.1 Niastella sp. | reverse complement strand
GGGTTGTAGAGATAAGTAGTACCTGCACTAAAGAAAGGGGTCTTGATAAGGCGGAAGGTTTGAATCCATCGATTAATGACACCGTATTTTCGTCAATATGCAAGGATCGTTGTATTGTCTCTTTTTGATCTATCAGGCGATTTGACTGGACGTAGATCTCTGCGGGGTTGATTGCATTGTTATAGAATGTCGAGGAAACTTTTGAAGATGAAAGAAATTGATTGAATTCGTTTTTCAATGAATCGAGGCGTTGTAATTCCTGCTCAATTGCCAGCAGTTTTTCTGAATAGATCTTTCTTTCCTCCTCTCTTATTCTTTTCAGATAAGGACGGTTGTTTAAGTAGTTCAATAGCGCATTTTGTATGGTCTCTATTGAATCTGTGTTTTTAAAACTAACGTCTATTTTGAAGGGTTGATTCAATTTTTGGGAAGTGTCTGATATGAGGGGCTGATCAAAGATATTTTTGGCATTAATATCATTGATGTTATTAGCACAGTTGATGGAAATATTTAATTCGCTCGCCAGTTTGTTGTAGCCGTTACCACCCGTGAGCAAATCGAGCTGCGTCAAAATCTCTGCGAATGTTTTCTTGGATAGCTTATTGTAGGTCAAAACCATGGATGCCCTGTAAGATTTCTTATAGCTATAGTAATAGCCTGCTCCCAACAGACCTCCCACTAATCCCAAACCAAGCATAATAAACCTGCCTTTTTCTATGACTACCTGCAAAAAAGTGCAAAACCTAAAGAAGAGCTTGAGGGATGAACGAACGACATCTTTAAAACCTGCCAGATTGATTTGATCCTCGGGATGTACATTTTTGTCAGTCATAAATGGGTTCCTTTAAAACGGTATTAGTGAGGTTGTTAACAAGGCGTAAAACTAATGATAAATTAGTTTCAAAGGCCGGATGCCATCGAATGGGATATGTGGCATGGTTATTTAAAGTAATACTAACAGAGGTTTATAAGGTATAAAATTGTATCCTCTAAAATAATCTATGTAAAGCAACGTTTACTGTGCCTCGGGTGTCAACGAAGGAACATGCATGATTGACCGAAGGCTATAGTGAATATTTTAACATTTTTGCCTTTACGCGATACATGAATATTGGTAAAATTTGCTTTCTTTGCACGTAGAAAGGCGTAAGTAGAAACAAATTATTATTGAATGGCCTTCCCTTAGGGGAGGAAAAGCATTATTAAAGATGATGATAACGACCTTTTCCAAAATCCAGTCCTTTGAAAAGAAGACTGGCATACCTGTTGACACGACCGCCTTAAGAACTTATCTTATTGATAAGCGTAATTACTTCTTTTTCAAGCGGGTATTCGATATTTTCCTTTCTTCTCTGGTTATCGTTTTCCTTTTAAGCTGGCTTTTTCCCATCATTGCTTTACTGATAAAACTCGATTCTTCCGGGCCTGTTTTCTTCGTTCAACGGAGGGTAGGTCGCTGGGGACGTAGCTTTAAGTGTCTGAAATTCAGGACGATGGTAGTAAACGATCAGGCCAATGTAAAACAAGCTACTGAGAACGATAAGCGTATCACGCGTGTAGGTAACTTCCTGCGTAAATCGAACCTCGATGAATTTCCCCAATTCTTCAATGTTCTGTTGGGTGACATGAGTATTGTAGGCCCCAGGCCTCACATGCATTCTGATTGCAATACCTTTTCTTCTGTTGTTCAGAATTATAAGTTTAGAAATACAGTTAAGCCTGGTATCACCGGTCTGGCTCAGGTAAAAGGCTATCGTGGTCCTACCAAGAACTTTGAAAGCATCTTTCATCGTTATCAGTTCGATGCTTTTTACATCCGCAATGCTAACTTCTGGCTGGATATGCGCATTGTTCGCAAAACAGCGGCTCAGACCTTCAGGATGGTTTTCTCTAAATTCTTCCCTGCTGCTGACCTAAGCGCAGAGAAAGTTGAAACTACCCGTAGCTGGACTGCTTCTTTCAGAAGCCTCAACTAATTACCTTCCACATCCGCTTTGTGTGTTACCATTATATGAACTTATTGAAAGATAAGTGATTGCTGCTTGTGTGTTCACTTGCCCCATCCTTCTCTGTCAAGGCTTCTGTACTGGATCGCTTCTGCTAAATGCTCGGGCTTGATCTCCTGGCTATCGGAAAGATCGGCTATGGTGCGGCTTACTTTGAGTATCCGGTCGTAAGCCCTCGCTGATAGATTGAGCTTATCCATGGCTGTTTTTAACAGGTGTTGACCAACTGTGTTTATAGTACATATTTGCTTGAGTTGCTTGCTGGTCATTTGTGCATTGCAATAGATACCAGTATGTTCTTTATAACGGTTTGCCTGCATCTCCCGCGCTTTAATAACCCGCTCGCGGATAACGGCTGATGTTTCTCCCCCTGATTGAACACTCAATTCAGAAAAGGATACGGGAGTAACTTCTACATGCAGATCAATTCTATCCAATAATGGCCCCGATATCTTGCTTAAATATTTTTGAATATTGCCGGGTGGACATGAGCATTCTTTTGTCGGATGATTATAGAACCCGCATAAGCAGGGGTTCATAGCTGCTATCAATATAAAGCTGGCTGGAAAGTCAATGGCCATTTTGGCTCTTGAGATAGTTACCCGTCTTTCTTCTATGGGTTGCCGCATTACTTCCAACACCGATCTTTTGAACTCCGGCAGCTCATCGAGGAATAATACTCCATTATGAGCCAGCGATATCTCACCGGGCTGTGGTATACCTCCGCCACCTACCAGGGCTATGTTACTTACTGTATGGTGAGGAGTCCGGAATGGACGTTTGACCATTAGCATCGAGTCGTCGGGCAGCTTGCCCGCTACTGAATGGATCTTGGTTGTTTCCAATGCTTCCTGCAGTGACAAGGGTGGTAATATAGTTGGTAAGCGCTTGGCCAGCATTGATTTGCCTGCGCCGGGTGGGCCTATCAGAATAGCATTGTGCCCGCCCGCAGCAACGATCTCCAATGCCCGCTTGATGTTTTCCTGTCCTTTTACATCTGCAAAGTCAACATCGAAATTATATTGAGCGGTAAAGAATTCGTCACGGGTATCAACTATGACCGGTGATATAGATTGTTCATCCTGTAAGAATTGGATTACTTCATTAATATGACCAACACCATATACTTGCAGGTTATTGACGATGGCTGCTTCGCGGGCATTTTGTTTGGGAATGATCAAGCCCCTGAATCCTTCTTTGCGCGCTGTGATGGCGATGGGCAAAGCACCTTTGATGGGTTGAATGCTGCCATCCAGGTTCAGTTCGCCCATGATCACATAGTCTTTCAGCTTTTCGGGATTGAGTAATTGTTCTGAAGCTGCCAGTGTGCCTATTGCTATGGCAAGATCGAAGGCGGGTCCTGTCTTTTTAATACCAGCAGGGGCCAGGTTGATCACCAGTTTGCGACGTGGCATAAAGTAGCCGTTGGACTTGAGGGCGCTTTCTACACGTTGGAGGCTTTCTTTGACGGCACTATCGGGAAGGCCTACTATATAATAATCAGCACCGCTTAATTCGTTTACTTCAACCGTAATAGTAATGGCTTCAACGCCATATACGGCGCTTCCAAAGGTTTTTACAAGCATGGATATTGGCTATTTATCTTACTGGTTGGGGCAGAAAGATAAATAAAATATATAATATAGCAACGGCGCTTAAGGATATTATATATACAAGGCCTGCCGGCTTACAATGGTTTAACCGACCCTTCAAACAATAATTTGGTAGATGGATCGGGGGAGATGCGTTCTATAGGGCCATCGACAGGTATGGTGATAGTAGACTCTTTATCTTTTACTGTGATGGTTTTGTTGAATAGGTGTTTGCGATCTGTCCCGTAAAAAGATAATTCCAGCGGAAATTTGAAAGGGGTATCCTGCTTTTGGTTTACGGTAAGGGTCACTGTTTTTTTTGCTTTGTCATATTGCCACGTTATATCGAGTACGGGATGACCGGGTGTATACAACCATTGCTGAAAGAACTGTTTTAAATCCTGGCCGGAGACGGCTTCCATGCTCTTGCGCAGGTCATCAGTGGAAGCGTTTTTACCGCTGAACTTTGCATAATAGGCACGGATGCCTTTCCAGAAGGCAGAGTCACCAAGCTGGTTGCGCAGCATATGTAATACCCAACCGCCTTTCTGGTAAGAGTTGGGATTGAGCAATGCCATGTAGTCTTTAACGGAGGAGTCGACGATAGGCTTTTGTGTCTTTTTAGTATAAGCAATCACCTGGCCCCGGTCTTCCAGCAACATTTTGCGGGCTGTGTCCTGTCCGTACTTATTCTCAAAATACAGGATGGTCATGTAAGTCGCAAAGCCTTCACTGAGCCAGATGTGTGCCCATTCTGTTTCTGTGGCCATATCGCCAAACCATTGATGGGCTATTTCATGAGTGAGCAGTGATTCTGATTTACGGGTGCCGGTTACCGATCCCTCCGAATAAAAGATGGCACCTGCATTTTCCAGCCCGCCAAACATGGTCTTGGACTGCACATTGGCCAGTTTCTTATAACCGTATGGGCCTACGTTTTTAATAAACCAGGGTAATATTTCTGTTGCCTGCGCATAATCATAAAAGCCCTTGTCTTTGTTCTCGGGATACACCCAGCTATAAACTGGTATGCCTTGCACATCGCCTGCATATTGTACGGCAAAGTCTGCTACGCCTATTACCATTACTTTCATAGGGAGGGGCGCGGTCTCTTTATAATGGGTGAGCTTAAGGTTGTTTTCGAGTGAAGTTTCTTCTACCTGAATACCGTTGGCCACTACCTGGTAATGGTTGGGGGCAGTAACGATGAAGTCTACAGGTGCTTTGTCGGCAGGATGATCCACGCAGGGCAACCAGTTGCGGGCGCGGTTGGGCCAGTTATCGGCAAAGAAACCGCGGTGCTTATATTTATTATTAGCAATCACAAGTCCATCGGCAGGAATGCCTTCATACGTGATCTCGATGGTCTTTTTCTCGCCGGCTTTTGCTGCGAGGGTTATTTGTACAGAGTCGGCAGATTGCTGAAAGGTTAAGTTCTGATTATTCTCTGTTACTTTTTGTACGGTCATTCCCTTGCCATCAGCCCGTTTGGAGACGAGCTCAAACGTGAGGGTGCTCACATTTTTTAAAAACAATACCTCGATGGCAGCTTTTCCCTGAATGTTATTGTTTTCATCATTGAGTGTGAGAGCAAATGTATAATGCTGTACATCAATGGGTACACCGGGCTTTTGTGCCATTGTATGATTTACCAGCAACAATAATAACAAGGGTATAAGCTGT
>JAGIBF010000160.1 GCA_017744515.1 Niastella sp. | reverse complement strand
CTTAAGAACTTTGGTGTAAGCGTTTCATTGGGCAAACAATTGAAATGGCCTGATGACTATTTCACATTGGTATATTCATTGGCATTTACACAATACAAATTGGACAACTATCCGTTGTTCACACAGGATTTCAGGAATGGTACATCCAATAACCTGAGCTTTAAAGTTGCACTCAACCGTAACTCTGCGGGTCCTAATCCCATGTTCCCAACCAGTGGTTCCAACTTCCTGGCCAGCCTGCAGTTTACGCCACCATATTCACTGATCAATAAGAGCATTACAGCCGAGGATAGTTATAAGACGCCGGAATACCACAAGTGGCGTTTCAATGCAGAGTGGTTCATTCCGATCGGTAAGCCAATGGGCGCCGACAGGAGCCGCCAGTTTGTGTTACGCGCTGCAGCCAAGTATGGCTTTATGGGCCGGTATAATAACAAACTACCGTATTCACCATTTGAGCGCTTCCAGGTGGGTGACGCCGGATTGGCCAATGGCAACTTCATTCTGGGGTATGATATCATTGCACACCGCGGTTACCCCGTGTATGAAAACTCTGATCCCAAGATTAACCCCGATCAGCAGAACGCAAGCCAGTTCTTTACTATGTTCAACAAGTACACACTTGAGTTGCGCTATCCATTTACAACCAATCCCAATAGTACCATCTATGGTATGGCATGGTTTGAAGCTGCCAACGGATGGTATGACTATAAAGACTACAATCCTTTTCGCCTTCGCAGAAGTGCCGGTGTGGGTATGCGTTTCTTCCTTCCCATGTTCGGATTGCTTGGATTCGATTACGGCGTTGGGTTCGATCGTCTTAAACCTCAGGGCAAGTTGCGTGATGCCGCCCGCTTCACCTTTATGCTTGGTTTTGAACCTGAATAGGTCTGAATCTTAAAATAAAGAACTATGAAAAAAATGATGTTCATCTGTATTTGCCTGTTGGCATTTACCACGGTTTCGCTTGCACAACGATATGGTATTGTTGATACCAAATACATTCTCGATAAGATGCCTGATTACAAAGAGGCACAAAAGAAGCTGGACCAGTTCAGTATTCAGTGGCAAAAAGAGATCGATGATAAGCAGGCTGCCCTCGACAAAATGTATAAAGATTTTGATGCTGAGCAAGTCATGCTGAGCGACGAGTTGAAGAAAAAAAGAGAAGACGAGCTATTTGTGCGGGAGAAGGAATTACGTGACCTTCAGCGTAAACGCTTTGGTTTTGAAGGTGATCTGTTCAAAAGACGCCAGGAACTGGTGAAACCCATACAGGATAAGGTTTACAACGCTATCCAGAAAATAGCTGTGAACCGGGGCTTCGATTTTATTTTGGATAAAAGTGAAGGAATTACTGTTATCTTTGCCGACCCCAAACTGGACCGGAGCGAGGATGTATTGAAGGAATTGGGTGTTAAATAAACGTGAAAACAAAGTCAGGGGAACAACTACATAAAGGTATTTTTCAACTTAAAATTTTAATAAAACAAAACCGTACACCTGAAGCAACAGGCTTTGGGTGGCCTTAACAACAAAATTGAAACGCATGAAAAAGTTTTTTACAGGTATGTTGTTTGCCCTGGGTCTGATGGTGGCTGGTGAAGTGAATGCCCAAACAAAGATTGGGTATATTAGCTCTCAAGAGGTGGTGAGCATTATGCCTGAAACCCGTAAAGCCGACTCGCTGCTTACTGATTTCCGCAATGCACTCGTACAGAATGCTACTGACAAACAAAATGCTTTCTACGCAGCAATAGAAAAGTTTAATAAGGATTCTGCTACGCTTTCTGAAGCTGTTAAAGTAGTAAAGAGGACTGAGCTTACCAAGATGGGCCAGGAACTGGGTGGTGAAGAAGAGCGCATCCAACAGCAGTTGCAACAAAAACAACAAGAGTTGATCCAGCCGATCAACAAAAAAGCATACGATGCTATTCAGGCTGTAGCTAAAGAAAACAACTATGTGTTTGTTTTCGAAAAAGAAGCACTGCTTGTAGCTCCTCCTGCTGAAGATATTTTACCGCTGGTAGCTAAAAAGCTCAATATTAAGTTGCCTGCAGCTGGCGGTGCCAACGCTCCTGCTGCTAAACCAGCAACCAAGCCGTAATCAATAACTCATTTTGTACCGAGGGTTTAGCCAGATTGTGAAGCAATCCGACTAAACCCTCGGTCTTTTAATAAGGCCTTATTCGCTTAATTTTGGTTATGGAGACATCTCAGCCCATTGGCATTTTTGATTCTGGTTATGGTGGCCTCACAGTCATGAAAGAAATCCTCCGTAAGCTACCTCAATATGATTACGTGTACTTGGGCGACAATGCCCGGGCTCCTTATGGCAACCGTTCATTTGACACTGTATATCATTATACCTTGCAATGCGTCGAATGGCTTTTTGAACAGGGATGCCCTCTTGTGATCCTGGCCTGCAATACTGCTTCTGCCAAGGCTTTGCGTACTATTCAACAGAACGATCTGCAGCGGCTTAATCCTAATAATCGTGTTCTGGGTGTAATACGCCCCACTACGGAAATTATAGGGCAGTTTACCCAGACCAACAAAATAGGCATATTGGCTACTACTGGTACGGTACAGTCTGGCTCCTATACCATCGAGATCGAGAAGTTTTATCCGGAGATCAGTGTTTCTCAGGAAGCCTGTCCTATGTGGGTTCCATTAATTGAGAACAATGAGCACAACAGTGCTGGCGCCGATTACTTTGTGCAACAGCACCTGCGCAACATTGTAGCTAAAGACAAAGATATTGATGTGCTGCTCCTGGCCTGTACTCATTATCCATTGTTAATGAACAAAATACAGCAATCCCTGCCTGCCGGAATAACTGTTCTTTCGCAAGGGGAGATCGTGGCCAATAGCCTGGTAGATTACCTGCACCGTCATCCGGAAATGGAAAAACGCTGCAGTCGGCATGCTACGCGTACTTTTTATACTACCGATTCCGCGGAAGATTTTGATAATCACGCCAGTATTTTCTTTGGGCAACCCCTGAAGTCACATCACCTTGCTTTATAAAAGGATTGCGGCATCGTATTTGCAAAATTTTTAATTACCGGACTGCAATATTTCCACGTAAAACAATTTAATTGCATACGTAATATCCTTAAAAAGCTACCTCATTTAAATATCCTCGTATCATGAAACAACTGATCCGTTTGCTAATGTGTTGGATGGTGATATCCTCTATAGTTTCCTGTCAAAAAGAATTAAGTGAAGAGAATGGTGGCAATCCCAGTGAGGTAAACGGGACTCTAAAGATGAAGGTCGATGGAGTGCAATGGATAGCTGATAAGATTGCCACAGCATCAATAGAAAATGGTACGCTGACCATTACAGGCCTGGATAATGGCGGAAAGAGCTTGCACATAGAGCTGGCAGATAATGGTGCCGCCAACTATTCATTGAATCAGCAAACGGTGGATTACGCTACTGTAACGGATACCAAAGAGGCCAATCCTGTTGCATATGCTACTGATGGAGGGCAGAACGCCAATGATGCCGGCGGAGAAGTAATAGTCACCAATATAGATCAGACTAATAAAACCATTTCTGGTACGTTTTCTTTTAAAGTTTACCGGGATGCAGATAGCAAACAACTGGTCATAACAGAGGGGAGCTTTGAAAATCTTAAATATACAGGAGATGAACCTTCTAATCCGGGCGGAAGTGTAGTGACGCCTACCTTTTCCGTGAAGATAGATGGCGCCGGTTTTACGCCTGCCAACCTGAATATACAGCGGTCCTCGTCTATGATCGTGATAACGGCTACTCAGACTGCGGGAGCATCTGCCAAAGTAGTAATGCTTACCATGCCGGAAGCTATAACTGCAGGCACTTATGATCTGCAAACATCGGGTTCTTATATTGGATCGTATGCGGGCGGGTCAGCCACCGGCGGATCCATTTTCCTGTCTATCTCCGGCAAGCTTACGATTACAGAGCATGATAAAACAAACAAGGTCATTAAAGGAACTTTTTTCTTTGAAGGCAAAGACCAAATAGGCTCTGCTCCCAATGCCCAGCTTACCGAAGGAGCCTTTACGGTGCAGTATCAGTAGCGTAAAACGATCATAAGCGAAACATAATCAATAATATAGGAGCTATATAAAATTTATTGGGGCCTATGTTATTCATCTCCCGCCATTTTATTACCTTTGCCGTCCTTTCACAAACCTGTAGGTGTGGTGACCCGCAGGCCTGAAAACCGAAGAATTCTTCGGAGAAACCCGGATCGCTTCTCCCGATCCCATTTCAAAAAAGTGAAAAAGTGTAAGACATTATGAAACGTACATTCCAACCTCATCGCCGCCGTCGTAAAACCGTTCACGGTTTCCGTAAGCGTATGCAAACAGCTAATGGCCGTAAAGTACTGGCAAGCCGCCGTGCAAAAGGCCGTAAGAAGCTGACTGTTTCTGATGAGAGAAAACTGAAATAGTCTTCCTTGCATCTGTTTTGGGGTAATAATCCCGCAACGGTGCTATAAGGACCTTAAAATATTAGCTGATAGCCCTGTATTAAGCATAGTCGAAATACAGGGCTATTTTATTTTTGTATGGTGAAAAAGCTCACATTAGGTAAAAAGGAACGTCTTAAAAGCCGGAAACTGATTGACCAGCTTTTTAAGGAAGGAAGGAACTTTAATCTGTTTCCTTACCGTGTTTATTACCTTTTTCCCCAGGCAAAAGCTGCTGGCCTTAATATTAATCTGCAATTTGGTGTGGGAGTCAGTACCCGGAACTTTAAACATGCTGTAGATCGCAATCGGATCAAGCGGCTTACCCGGGAGGCTTATCGCCTGCAGAAACTACCGTTTCAGGAGTTGTTGGAATCAAAGCAACTGACCATTGCTTTATTTCTCATTTATACTGGCAAAGAGCTACCAGCTTATAAGGTGGTGAGTGAAAAGATCGCCGTAATTTTGAACCGTCTTATAAAGGCTGTTAATGAAATTCCTTCTTCGGCTACTTAGTCTTCCTTTTCTCGCACTCATTAAAATATACCAATGGGTGATTTCGCCTATTCTTGGACCCAATAAATGCCGCTTTACACCTACCTGCTCTCATTATGCTGCAGAAGCTTTAAAGAAGCATGGGCCATTTAAAGGATTATGGCTGGCTATCAAGCGTATCAGCCGCTGCCACCCGTGGGGAGGGAAAGGATATGATCCTGTTCCGTAGAGGAGCAAAGGTGAATGGCAAGTTGAACTTACCATCCACCGTTACTCACTCATTATTATTTTTGAAGTCTCTTGATCAGATCATTCAATGACTCACGTTTCTGAGAATTGGTGAAGAATTTATAAAACTCAGGTGCTTTGCCGTCTTTATCCGCCTCGACTTTACCGGGAATAGCATTGTAAGGGCCTAAGATC
>JAGIBF010000015.1:66021-95802 GCA_017744515.1 Niastella sp. | reverse complement strand
GAGTTGGGCCTGTATGCCAACCTTCGGCCTATCAAATTGTTTGATGAACTGCTGGGCGCTTCCAGCATCAAGCCTGAGATATTGAAGGGGGCTGATATCCTGTTCTTCCGCGAGTTGACTGGTGATATTTATTTTGGAGAGAAAGGCAGAAAGAACAATGGTGATACCGCTTATGATATTGCGGAATACAGCCGTTACGAAGTGGAGCGCATCGCCCGCAAAGCTTTTGATGCTGCCCGCACGCGCAGAAAGAAATTATGCTCTGTTGATAAAGCAAACGTTATTGAAACTTCCAGGTTGTGGAGAGAAGTAGTGCAGAAAGTGGCATTGGAATACCCTGATATAGAAGTGGAGCACCAGTTTGTGGATGCGGCCGCTATGTTGCTTATCAAGGACCCGCGCCGTTTTGACGTAGTGGTTACCGCCAACCTGTTTGGTGATATCCTTACGGATGAAGCTTCTCAGATCGCTGGTTCTATGGGTATGTTGGCTTCTGCTTCTATTGGTGATGGTACCGGCGTATATGAGCCGATCCACGGTTCTGCGCACGATATTACCGGTAAGGGTGTTGCCAATCCGCTGGCTTCTGTGTTGTCTGCTGCGCTGTTGCTGGACATTTCTTTTGGCCTGAAGACTGAAGCTGACCTGGTGATCAGTGCGGTTGATAAAGTGCTGAAGGCTGGTTTCCGTACAAGGGACATTGCCGATGCTACTACGCCTGCCGATAAGATACTGGGTACCGAAGCGATCGGTGCTGAGGTCCTAACCAGGATTTAGTGGATAATGGAGTAGGAGGAAAAGATTATAGTAGGTGATACTCAAAAGGTATCACCTTTTTTTATTGTTTTACGACGATTATATCCCTGACATCGTTGTCGGTAATGAGTTTGAGGTAGTAGACGCCGCGGGGTATGGTACCGGCATTGTCCATGCTGATCGTTTCTATTATCTCCCGGGTGGCTTCCCAGCGCTTATAATAGACCAGTGTGCCGGTCACGGTTCTAAGGTATGCATGTAGTGGCTGTTTGCGTGATAGCTGTACTTTCAAAGTGAAGCTGCCGCTGTTGGGGTTGGGTGTAACGAGTGCAGCGTCGAAGATGTTATGCTGTTGTTTTATTTTAAACTCTTTTTCTACGGGCAGGTTGCAGTTGCCAAAGTAAGGGATCATTTTGACCTTGAAGGTCCCATCAGTGTTGAGCCTAAGCCTGGGAGCAAACTGGTTATTGTCTACCACCATTGTGCCGGACGGGAACTCCCATTTTACAGAGTCTGGAATGGGAAGGCATTTTTGATTGATCAGTACGGTGTCCGATACATTCTGATTGCCTGTTATAGCGAAATCGACGTAGGTATTGACGCGGTTGCGGTCGGGTATGGTGACTTTGAAGGAGTCAATGCAGGTGTTGGCATCTTTTGTTCTTACCGTATGGCTGCCAGCGGTAAGCCCTGTAAAGGTGGTGGCTGCTTGCCAGGCTGCTCCATTGACGTTGTACGTATAAGGCGCTACACCGCCGCCGGCTTTTAAAGCGATCTGTCCGTTGGTAGCTCCCATGCAGATGATGCCCGTTTCGAATGTTGTTTTTAATGGCTCAGGTTGTGTGATCGTTATGGTAGAATCACTGTAGCAGCCCAGTGAATCAGCTACGCGTACAGTATAAGCGCCTGCCGCCAGTGCCGGGGCGGTTGGTGTATTGGAAGGCACGCCTGTCCAGGTATAGGTATAAGGTGTTGTTCTGTTGATGCCTGTTACTGTTGTGATGTAAATGGAGCCTGTCTGACTGTTGTGGCAGATCGCATCCTGTTTTAGTATGGCGGCAATGATTGGGCCAGTGCTTTTATAGGTAAGCAGCCTGGTATTAAGCCGTGTACAACCGTTCGCATCTTTGATGGTGATGATATACTGGCCCCAGGGCAGGTTGTTGTATACATTCGAAGTTTGGTAGTTCTCCCATGTGGCGCCGGATGTGCCGGTTCTTAGTATCCTGTATTCATAGGGGGCCGCTCCGCCGGAGGCTTCAATGACCAGGCTTCCTGTACTATCGTTTCTGCAAACAAGATTGGTGGTGGTGACGGTAACGTTGATAAAGGGACATTGTGCCTGAGATTGTAATACTGTGAACATGGCCAATGGCAGCAATGCCATACAAGTTATTCTTCGTACACACAGGCGTGATAGCCTAACATAACGCTTCATAGCAGTAGTTGGTTTTGAGGACAGCGTTTATTCGGTTACTATCTGGTGTAAACGCTGTGCTGAAAAGTTAGTATTTTCCTGCAACAAAACCAATCTGTGTGTGCAGGACGTATTGTGAGACCGGGGCATTAACCAACTGTGGACCGACCTGCCTGGGGCAGCCGTCCAGAAAATACCGTGTTTATACGGATGGTAGTAGCCGGAGAATGTTATACTTTCATATCTGCAATAATCATCAATTGACTCCATATGACTAAGCCACCTCCCTTCCGTAAGCTCAGGGGTTACGCTTTTGACCCCTCTTTGTCATTGAAAATTGATACGGCAGCGATCAACGAGATCGTATACAAAGTACCCTGGGAAACGGTGACGCCCGGCCCTTGCGGCGAATACGTAGAGGTGATCGATTATGACCCCACTGTGCAGCGATATTATAAGCCAGTGAATCTCAATGATCTTTATATCCTGGCGCAGGATGGCATAGAGCCTGGTGAGGGCAATCCGCAATTTCATCAGCAGATGGTTTATGCGGTGGTGATGACGACCATCAATAACTTTGAAAAGGCATTGGGGCGCCAGATATTATGGGCTCCTCAAAGGGTAAAGGACAGTAAGGTGTATGAAAAGTATGTTGCCCAGCTGCGGATCTACCCGCATGCGCTCCGGGAAGCCAATGCCTATTATAGCCCACTGAAGAAAGCCTTATTGTTTGGCTATTTCTCTTCAAACCCCGCTGATGAAACGCTGCACATGCCCGACTCATTGGTGTTTACCGCGCTGAGCCACGATATCGTTGCCCACGAGACCACACATGCTATTCTCGATGGCATGCACTCCAATTATAATGATCCTACCAATCCCGATGTGCTGGCGTTTCACGAGGCTTTTGCCGACATCGTAGCGCTGTTCCAGCACTTTACTTTTCCTGATGTATTGAAGCACCAGATAGCCCGCACACGGGGTGATCTTGCATCACAGAACCTGTTGGGACAACTGGCCCAGGAGTTTGGTTCTGCCATAGGTGATTATGGCAGTTTACGGGATGCGATCGGTAAGGTAAATGAAACGACAAAGAAGTGGGAGGCTGCGGTGCCCGATCCTTCGGCCTATCGTACGGAAATGGAGCCGCATGCCCGGGGCAGTATCCTGGTGGCGGCTGTTTTTGAGGCTTTCCTGAGTATTTATAAAAGCCGCGTGGCCGACTTGCTGCGTATTGCTTCCAATGGTTCGGGTATTTTGCCACAGGGCGACCTGCATCCGGACCTCGTGAACCGCCTTGCGGAAGAGGCTTCCAAGTCGGCAGCACATGTGCTCACTATGTGTATCCGTGCGTTGGATTATTGTCCGCCGATCGACATCACTTTTGGTGATTACCTGCGGGCGATCATTACGGCCGACAGTGACCTGATCAAAGAAGATAACCGCAATTACCGGCTTGCTTTTATCGATGCATTCAGGCGGCGGGGTATTTACCCGGAAGGTATTAAAACGTTGAGTGAAGAGAGCTTGCGCTATAAGGATTGGGATATTGGGTATGCCACCGATGATTCGGGCAAGGTAATGTCGTACGATAGCGAGAATGCAAGCGATATGGAAGGCAACATCGATTGGGATACCAAGTACCTGATCGGTGTTATCAATGGCTTTTTAAGAGATTACGGCAATGCGATCAAATATGTAAAGAAACGGGAGAAGATCTATTCCATTACCAAAGATTATATCCGCGGTAAGTATGATGACAAAGACAATATTATCTATGGATTGCATAGGAGGATCGGTAATAAGTTCAGTGAGTCGCCTGGATTCAGTCAGATCACAGGGCTGGCTTTTATTAATGATTTCGGGGCGCTGGGCATCCGCCCCACGAAGATTTATGGCGGTCCCAATTTTCAGATACAGAATCTACGCCTTGTATCCCGTGTTGGTCCTGGCAACTCGCAGGTGAATCAGGTGGTGTTTTCTCTTCTTCAAACCAGCGCTGTAAAGATTGTGGATGATAAGCCGGAGTTTTTCCGGTTCAAGCCGATCTCCAGGAAGAATACTGATGAACAAATCAGGGAAGCAGTGCCTGATGATTACACAGAATTGAAGGGTGGGTGTACTTTGATCTTTGACCTGGATAGTCTCAAGTTAAGGTATGCGGTATCGAAACCGCTATTGGATGTTGATCAGTTTACCGCACCGGCCGGCCGGCCTTCTATCAACCTGACCAGGCTTAAACGGCTGCTCGACTTCAGGCTGAAGAGTGGGGAAAGTGCTTTTGCCGCTTACTTCAGTGATCCTTCTCAACGTATCATGGAGCCTTTTGCATTTTTACACCAGCATTAAACCCTTGATCCATGGCAACTAAAGCTATAAAGAAGAAAGCTGCTTCCAAATCAAAATCAGCTGTAAAGAAAAAGGCCATGCCTAAGAAGGCAGCGAAGAAAAAAGTAGCGAAGAAGAAAGCTGCTAAGAAGAAGATCGCTGTGAAGAAAAAGGTGGCTAAGAAGGTTGCACCAAAGAAGACCGGACCTCAGCAACCGGCTGATGCAGACGGACCTGCCAACATTAGTTGGGAACAAGACCTGGGAGCGCCGGGTACTGTATCCATCCGTATGTATTGTATTGGTACCGGCGATTGCTTTGTGATCAAATTCTTCGACAACAAGGGCAATCCTTTCAATATGGTCATCGACTGTGGCAGTTGTATGGGAGATTCCGACTGGTTCCTGCCGTATGTGAAGGACCTGCGTAAATATATTGGGAATACGATCGACCTGCTGGTGGTTACCCATGAGCACCAGGATCATGTGAATGGCTTTCAAAAATGTGCCGATCTGTTCGGGAATATGGTGATCAGGAGTGCCTGGTTTGCGTGGACCGAACATCCGGATGATCCCGGCGGAGAGGCTGCTGAATTGCTTAAAAAGCGCAGTGCTATGAAGGCGGCGTTGGGTAGTGCGATGAAGGAGATCGAAAAGCAGGAGCCTGCTATTCAGCAAGCTATTGCCGACAGTGCTTTTGCGTTTGAGCTGAAGGCTGCACGGGAGGCATTTCTTAATGGGATGAATTCACTGGCTGAGATCAATCTTGATGCTGCAACGGAGACCGGCGGTAAGCCGCTGGCTGGCATGAAGAAGATAAAAGATATTCTGAAAGCTAAAAAGGCAAAGGTAAAATACCTGAGCCCGGGAAGTTCTATCAGCATCGATGGGCTTGCCGGTATCAGGTTTCATGTGCTTGGCCCTCCCAAGAACCGCGATTTTATTTTCAAGGAGGGTAAACAGGGCACAGATGTTTTCCGTAAGAATATGGCTTTGAATGAGAGTGCGCTTGCTGCAAGGGCATTTTCGAGGTTCTCCAATACTGCCGAGAAACCTGACCTGCCTTTTTCGGATGAGTATGTGGTTGATGACAAGACAGGAATACCCTACAATACAAAAGGAAAATATACCAGCGCGGATGATAACTGGCGCCGGATAGATAGTGAATGGCTGATGAGTGCCGGTTCCCTTGCGCTACGCCTTACCAGTCATATCAATAATACCAGCCTGGCGCTGGCCATCGAGTGTGAAGACAATGGTAAGGTGATCCTCATGCCGGGCGATGCCGAGTACGGCAGTTGGGAAAGCTGGCATCTTATTAAGTCCTGGAACAAGAAGGGGCGTAATCAAAAGCACCTGGCGGAAGACCTGCTGAACAGGACTATTTTTTACAAGGTAGGCCATCACCTGAGTTATAATGGTACGGCGCTTGAAAAAGGGATCAATATGATGCCGGAGAGTAATTTGGTGGCAATGGCTACGCTCGACAGGAACCGGATATCAAAGGGATGGAAGTCTACCATGCCCAACAAACATCTGCTGGCCGAACTGATCCGTAAAACCGGTGGCCGTTTTTTCATTATGGATGAAACGGAGGTGGATGGCGCTCCCTCGTTGACGCTCGATCCTGATACGTTGGATGAGGCTGTTTATAAAGCAAAACGGCGGGATGATGACCTCGCCGCTTTGTATAAGCAATATACTTTTGAGTTTGGGCATGTAGCCCCATAATTTATTGTTCACAAAGGCTTAGTGAACTGGTTTCCCTGGTGCTGAATTGTATCAACCGTACTTTATTGGCTTTGTTGTAATGTAGTACGAGTGTGCCATAGGATGTTTGAAAGGCATCCCAGGTATCGTCTTTCATTTTTGGGTGTCCGAGGGTATTGAATAAACTGCCCCGGGCGGCGCCGATCAGCGGAATGCTCATCTTGCCTTTGAATTTTTCTCCAATCTCGATGTAGTCCCGGTTTGTAAAGAAGGTAATGTCTTTGTCTTTAAAGTAGATGGCTTCGCCGCATTTGGCTGTGTCGCCGGTGATGCTGGTATAGCAAGGGAATACGCCTTTTAATTCTCCCAGACCTGCATTGGCTTTAAATCTGTTGTTTACTCTTCCTTCGAGTATATCTATTTCAAAGGCGGGGCAAACTGCTTTAGCTTTCAGTTGGGCCATGGAAATACTGGTCAGGGCGAGGCAGGCTGCGACGAGCATGATCTTTTTCATAAGTGATTGATTTTAAAGAGGGGCTATGCTTTAGGCGGTAGCTATTTTCTATATGCAAATTCCTTGCTAAAAATGCTTTTTGCCGGTTTTATTGGTAAGTTCGCTCAATGTCATTTAAAATACCCTTCGACAACGCTTCGACAGGCTCAGTGTGACAGAGGGTGGCAGCTTAACTCAATCAATATGCATCAACCGGCTGAAAAAATATCGCTGTCCAGACTTAAAGCTATTATTGGTGGGGCTGTTGGCAATTTGGTGGAATGGTACGACTGGTATGCTTATTCGGCTTTTGCCTTATATTTCTCTGCTTCTTTTTTTCCGGCTGGTAATGATACGGCCCAGCTGTTGAATACGGCCGGTGTTTTTGCCCTTGGTTTCCTGATGCGCCCGATAGGCGGATGGCTGTTTGGTTATATTGCCGATAAGACAGGGCGAAAGAAGGCAATGACCTGGTCGGTGCTGCTGATGTCGTTTGGCTCATTGTTGATCGCGTTTACACCCACCTATGCTTCTATTGGCATCATGGCGCCCATCACTTTATTGATCGCCCGTTTGCTGCAGGGATTAAGTGTAGGCGGTGAGTATGGTGTATCGGCTACTTACCTCAGTGAGATGGCCACGCCTAACCGCCGTGGTTTTTATTCCAGCTTTCAATATGTAACGCTGATCGGTGGTCAACTGATCGCCCTGGGCATCCAGCTCATATTGCAAAAGGTGTTGCTGACCGAAGCGCAATTGCATGCCTGGGGCTGGCGCATTCCTTTTGTGATCGGCGCTATCTTATCGGTGATCGCACTTTACCTGCGCAGCACCTTGCAGGAAACGCCTTCTTTTGAACAGCAGCAATCGAAGCAGGAAACGAAGAAAGGGACCATGCGTGAGTTGCTCAATCACCCTAAAGCGATTCTTACTGTGGTGGGGTTGACGCTGGGTGGTACGCTGGCTTTTTATACGTATACCACCTACATGCAAAAGTTTTTGGTGAACACGGTCAAGCTATCCAAGGAGCAGTCGACCCTGTTGTCGTTTGTGTCTTTGTTGTTGTTTGCTTTGTTGCAACCGTTGCTGGGCGCTTTGTCCGACAGGATCGGTCGCAGACCTTTGTTGATCGGTTTTGGTGTGTTGGGCGTATTGTGTACCGTTCCGTTGCTTACGGCACTAAGTCATACTACTTCACTAAGTATTGCCTTTTTATTGTTGATGGCCGCCTTGGTTATTGTGAGTGGCTACACCAGTATCAATGCCGTGGTAAAGGCTGAGTTGTTTCCCGCTGAAGTAAGGGCGCTGGGGGTGGGATTGCCTTATGCACTTACGGTGGCCATCTTTGGCGGCAGTGCCGAATATGTGGCGCTGTGGATGAAGAAAGCCGGTCATGAATCCTGGTTCTACTGGTATATAACCGGCTGTATCCTGATTTCTTTACTGGTATACCTCTTTATGAAGGATACCAAACATACTTCGCGGCTAAACGAAGAGTTAGGGAAACATTAACTATGGGCTTTCTTGCTGAATGTATATTTTAGGAGGAGCTATGAAATTAATCCCTATTTTTTGTATGGTCACCATATTGGTGGCCTGTAAACCCAAACGTTCACCGGCTATTCCTGGTACTATTTCATTGTGGGGTTTGATAGGGCAAGCTTTCCTGTTAACTAATAATATGAAGCTTGTTCTGAAAGCCCTTCGACAGGCTCAGGGTGACAGCTGTTTATTGACCGGTCTTGCCTTTAAAGACTGAAGGGGTTATGCCTTCGTGGTTCTTGAATACAGTAGAGAAATAGGCAGGAGAGGCAAACCCTGTCTGGTAAGCCACTTCTGCTACGGATACATCTTCGTGTTGCAGCAGGTATTTAGCGCGCTGCAAGCGTACCTGCAGGATGTATTCATTGATATTGCAATGCAATAAAGACTTCACCTTGCGGTATAGCTGCACTTTGCTCACGCCCATCTGGCGGCATATCTCCTCCACACCGAACTGTTCATTGGCAATGTTCTGCATCACCAATGCTTTGAACTCGCTCAGGAAGCGGAGATCGTTCTTGCGGGAGGCGGGTACGCGCAGATCGGCAGGGATAGGGGTTTCCACATGTTGTTTGAGCTGGCGGCGGTTGGCCAGCAGGCTGCTCACCGTGGAGTCCAGCACATCCATATCGAATGGTTTTACGATGTAGGCATCAGCCTGGTTGCGGAACCCTTCTACCTGTTGTTCCTTACTGGCTTTGGCCGTGAGCAGCACGACCGGGATATGGGCGGTGCGTACATCTGTTTTCACCAGCTTCAGGAAGGCATGGCCATCTTTTACGGGCATCATCAGGTCACAGATCACCAGATCGGGCAGGTAATCGAAAACCAGCTGTATGCCTTGCTGGCCGTCTTCTGCTTCCAGTATATCGTAGGTGGTTTGTAAACGGCGTTTGAGGAAGCCGCGTAGTTCCTGGTTGTCGTCCACGATCACCAGCAAGGGTTTGCTGTTGCGGCGGTGGTCTGTGTTGGCTTCCTTTTCTGCTTCGTCGTCCATAGGCATGAGGTCGGCGGTGTAGTAGTTACTAAACCGTTCGAGGGGCTCGTCGATGGCGGATAGTTCTTCTTCGCTGAAATGTTCTTTGCCTTGCAGCAATTGTATCTCGAAGGCAGTGCCTTTGTTGACGGTGCTTTTGGCGTCGATGGTGCCGCGGTGTAGGTGTATCAGTTCTTTGCACAGGGCCAATCCCAATCCTGAACCTTTGTGCGTGTCGATGCTGCCCTGGTAAAACAGGTCGAAAGCGTGTGCCAGTGTTTCATCGCTCATACCTACGCCATTGTCTTCTACGACGAGGGTAACGTGGGTAGCATTGCGGCCAACGCGCACCAGGATGGAACCATGATCGGCGGTGAACTTAAAGGCGTTTGACAGCAGGTTGAACAATACTTTGTCGAGCATGCCGGCATCGGCCCACACCATGACACTTGTTTCATGCGTGATCATCCGGCAATCGATGTGCCGCTTCCGCGCCATCTGCTGAAAGGTGGCCACTACTTCTTTGGCCAATACTACCATATCAAGCTCTGATGCTTTTACCTGCATCTTGTTAAACTCCAGCTTCCGGAAGTCGATCAACTGGTTGACGAGGCGCAGGAGCCTGAAGGCGTTTTTCTTAACGAGCGTCAGTTGTTGTTTGGCGTGGTGTTGCAGGCGAGCCTGCTCCAGCATCTCTTCGATGGGTGCTATGATGAGGGTGAGGGGCGTGCGGAATTCGTGTGATATCTTGGTAAAGAAGTTGATCCGGGATTCGTGGGCTGCTTCTGCAGCGGCGCTCATTTCCTGCAACTGTTGGGTTTGCCGGGATATCTCTTCGTTCTTCAGTGCCAGTTTGTGGTTGATGCGGCGGTTGAGTTGCCGGGAATAGAACAGTAATCCGGCAAAGAAGATGGCGATCAGCAAGGTGATGGTTAATATATACAGGAGTGTGCG
Source organism: Niastella sp. (assembly GCA_017744515.1). Classification (GTDB taxonomy): domain Bacteria; phylum Bacteroidota; class Bacteroidia; order Chitinophagales; family Chitinophagaceae; genus Paraflavitalea. The sequence goes on along the minus strand of JAGIBF010000015.1, from coordinate 85,627 downwards.
CTGACTGTTGTAGATACGTTTCTGCTCGGCCAGCATTTGTTGTTGCTGACGGATATCACGCTGCTGGCTGCCGATCTTTTCGGCCTGCAACTGCATGATGCGGACGTTGGAGGAGTCTACCACCAATGTTTGCAGGAGTGTTTCTTTTGGCACCGGATCTTTGTGGAGGATGGCAATAGCATTGCGGATGGCTTCACTACCGCCTGTAGGATAGAGCAGGGAGGCCGTGAGTTTCTTTTCGCTCACCATATCCAGACCGGCTCCGGCGGTGGGCAATGCATCTACGCCTATTACTTTTACCTGACCCGCGCCGGCAGTGATGGCTGTTTCTTTGGCGCCCATCGCCATTACATCGTTGTGAGCAAAGATCAGGTCGGCCTGTTGCAGGGCTGCTTCCTGTCCGTACAATTGCTTTTTGGCTTTCTGTTTCACCCAATCGCCCCGCACTTCTTTGATCACTTCCAGGGCCGGAAATGCGGCGAGGGCATCTCTAAAGCCCCGTTTGCGCTCTATGGCAGGCGAGGAGGCGGGTAAACCCGTGACCTCGATGATCGATCCTTTGCCTTTGAGCAGGTGGGCAGTGTACTGGCCCGCCATGCGGCCGATCTCATAATTGTCTGCTCCTATATAATTGGTGTAATGGGTGGAGGCGATCTTCCTGTCGACCACGATGACGGGTATTCCTTTTTGCCAGGCTTCTTCTACCACGGGCGTGAGGGGGCTGGCTTCGTTGGGAGAGATGATCAGCAGGTTGATGCCTTTATTCAGGAGTTCATGTACCTGTTTTATTTGTGTTTCGCTGTTGTCATCCGCCTGGCGGTAGAGGAAGTTGACTTCGGGATGGAAGGCCAGTTCTCTTTGCATGTCCGACAGCATGCTTTTGCGCCAGAGATCGGCGTCGCCGCACTGGGAGAATCCTACTGTATATTGTTGTTGTTTATCGGTGGGGTGGCAGCCAATGAATATGACTGCTGCCAGCAGGCAGGTGATGCTGAGGCAACGTGTAAGCAGCGGGTGGCGCCTTTTCATAGCAAGCATTCGGTTCTGTGTTTTGTGTGCTCACACCCTTCGACAACCCTTCGACAGCCCTTCGACAGGCTCAGGGTGACAGCGATTCAGGGTGACAGCAATTCAGGGTGACAGCTTGTTCAACGATCTGGATGCTAACCTACCATTTCTCTGTCTTCTGTGTATGGTCTGTGTTTTCAAAGCTGACTCTTTTGGCAATAAAAACAAAGAATCGGGATACAAATTTGAAAGTGGCGTTGGTTGCGGAGTTTTATTTAAATGTCAAGTTATTTGATTGTCAGCGTATTGGGATAATTAATGGCTATGAAACTATTTTGAAAGTATTTGATCGGGCTGGTACAGGTGAGGATGGGGTGTGCCGCCTATTTTGGCTGGAAATTGCTTGACATATGGGAAACAAGGTTCTGCTTTGGAGCATCGTTGTGGCTATCGGTGGCTTTCTTTTTGGGTTCGATACGGCTGTTATTTCCGGCGCTGAACAATCTATTCAACAATACTGGTCGCTCAATTCTTTCCAGCATGGACTGACAGTTTCCATGGCGCTAATCGGCACCATCTTCGGTGCGCTGATGGGCAGTATGCCGGCTGAAAAATGGGGTCGCCGGCGTACGCTTCAAATGATTGCCATTCTTTACCTGCTTTCCTCTATTGGTACTGCTGTGGCGCAGGAATGGTGGATATTCCTGGTGTTTCGATTCATGGGCGGCTGGGGTGTAGGTGCTTCTTCCGTGACCGTGCCTGTATACATTGCCGAAATATCGCCGGCCAAACGGCGCGGGCAACTGGTGGCCATGTTCCAGTTCAATATCGTTTTCGGCATTCTCGTCTCTTATTTATCCAACTACCTGATTGGTCAGGAGTCTGCCAACGCCTGGCGCTGGATGCTGGGGGTTCAGGCCGCTCCTTCGCTTGTGTTTTGGGTGCTGTTGTATTTTATACCGGAGAGCCCGCGGTGGCTGTTGCTTCACACTAATCGGGTGCATGAGGCCATGGCCACGCTCCGGGTCATCAACCCCGTAGGGTATGAAGCCGATAAGGAAGCTATCCTTGCTCCGCAGGTGGCTGCCGGCAATACAGGTCATGATCGCCTGTTCAGCAAAAAGCATCGTTTCCCCATTTTTCTTGCGATCAGTTTCGCGCTGTTCAACCAGGTATCGGGCATCAACGCCATCATCTATTATGCGCCGCGCATTTTTGAAATGACAGGACTGGGCAGGCATGCTTCGCTGTTGTCGAGCGTGGGTATCGGCTCTGTCAATTTCCTGTTTACATTATTGGCATTACAAGTGATCGACCGCTTTGGCCGGAAGACGCTCATGCTCATCGGCTCTATTGGGTTGATCGCTACGCTGGGGCTGGTGTCACGTGCCTTTTTCCTCAATGAGTTTGGCGGCAACACCATCACTGTGTTATTGCTGATCTACATCGCTTTTTTTGCTTTCTCCCAGGGGGCAGTGATCTGGGTGTTCATTGCCGAGATATTTCCCAATACCGTGCGGGCGAAAGGGCAAACGCTCGGCAGCCTCACGCATTGGGTAATGGCGGCTGTGATCGCTTTTGTATTTCCCCTGCTGGCCGAGCGTATAGGCGGGGGCACCACCTTTCTCTTCTTCGCCATCATGATGGTGCTACAGCTGCTTTTTGTGTGGAAGCTGATGCCGGAAACCAAGGGTAAATCGCTTGAACAGATGGATAAATCTTTCGCCATTCATTAATTCGATTGTATGTCTTTGTTATCAACTGCTCCTGTTGCCTGCTTTGGCGAGATCTTATGGGATGTGCTGCCAGCGGGCCGCCGTCTTGGCGGTGCGCCATTCAATGTATGTTATCACCTCGGTCGCCTTGGTGTGCGGGCAAGCATGATCTCCTGTATTGGCGCCGATGAAGCGGGCACTGCTATTCAAAAGTTATTGGAAGAACAACAGGTGGATGATGCATTTGTACAGATCACTGCCAATACTCCTACCGGCTATGTGTTTGCCACTGAAGTGCGTCCCAATGAAATGGAGTACGAGATCGTGGAAGATGTAGCCTGGGATGGTATTGTGACCACGCCGGGCAACCTGTTGCTGGTAGCTGAAGCGCCTTTCTTCGTGTTTGGCTCATTGGCAGCGCGGTCTACAACGAGTCACGATACCTTGTTTGCTTTGCTCGACAATGCCACGTGTGCTGTATTCGATATCAACCTGCGTCATCCTTTCTATTCTCCCGGTCTCATTTCTTCGTTGCTGGAAAAGACGCATATTCTCAAGATCAATGAAAATGAACTTGAAATATTATCCGGTTGGTTTGGCTTTGCAGGTGATACACTGCAAAAGCTGCAGGGACTCGTTAGCCGGTTCTCACTCAATGAGATCTTACTGACGCGCGGTGCTGACGGCGCTTTGGTATTCAAGGATGGCATGCACTGGAGCCGTGCCGGTATTGCTACCAAAGTGGCCGATACCGTGGGCAGTGGTGATGCTTTCCTCGCCGGTTATCTCTATGCGCGGCTTTCCGGTGCTGCGATGGACCAGCGGATCGACTTTGCCAATCAACTGGCTGCCTGGGTCACTCGATTCCATGGAGCCTGTCCGCCTTATGATCAATCCGTTCCCGCACTCATTAACCATTCTCTCATTTAAAAAAACAACTCTGCCATGAGACTTTTTCTAACGGTTCTTGCTTTCCTGCTGTTGTCTGTTGTACACGGTCAGCAGCAGCCCGTTACCGGTAAGGTAACGGACAAAGCTACGCAACTGCCGCTGGCCGGCGTTACCGTTCAAGCCCGTAATCAATCTACGCAAACCGACAGTGCCGGTGTATTCAGCATTCTTGCGACGCCCGGCGAAATGATCCGCTTCAGTTTTGTAGGGATGGCTGTCATCAACATGCCGGCACCTGCCTCCGGCCAGCTCAATATTACGATGGGCGCGCTGGAGCAAGACCTCAGCACCGTAGTGGTGACGGGTTATTCTACGCAAAAGAAAGCAGACCTCACGGGTGCAGTATCTGTTGTAGATGTCAATGCCATTAAAGACATCCCCCTGGGCAACCCTGTGAAGAGTTTACAGGGTAGGGTGCCCGGTGTATTCATTACTACTGATGGTTCGCCCGGTGGTGGCGCCACTGTACGTATCCGCGGTGTGGGTACGCTGGGTAACAATGACCCGTTGTATGTGATCGATGGTATTCCTACCAAGCGTGGCTTGCAGGAGCTGAACCAGGATGATATCGAATCTATCCAGGTGTTGAAAGATGCTTCTTCTGCTACGATCTATGGTTCCCGTGCTGCCAATGGTGTGATCATTGTGACCACTAAAAAGGCACGCAAAGGTTATTCACGTATCGACTTCGATGCGTCTGCTTCTTTGCAGTATTATGGTTCCAAACAAAAGACGCTCGATGCCGATGGCCGTGGCCGTGCTTACTGGCAGGCTGCGGTGAATGACCGTTCCAATCCCAATAATAACCAGATCTACCAGTTTGACTGGAATGGTAATTTTGATAATCCTGTTCTTAATAAGATCATCTATCCGGAGTTTATCGACGCAGCGAAAACCATGCGTCCCGCCAATACGTATTGGTACGACGAGATCGGGCAAACCTCGCTGATACAGCAGTATAACCTTAGTTTCAGTAATGGTGGCGAGAAGGGCAATACGTTATTCTCGCTGGGCTATTATGACAACAAGGGTATTGTGAAATCATCACACAGCAGCCGGGTTACGGCGCGGTTCAATTCCGATTATAATTTCTTCAATGGTAAGCTGAAGGTAGGAGAGAACCTGAACCTTACTTATATCAAAAACCGGCTGTTGCCTATTGGTGATATTCTCTTCACTTCACTGGTGCAGCAGCCTGTGGTGCCCGTGCATACGGTGAGTGGCGGCTGGGGCGGTCCAGCTCCGGGCATGACTGATCGTCACAATCCCGTTCGCCTCATCGAGGACAACCGGCAAAACAACAATTACTTCTACCGCGTATTCGGTAATGTGTTTGCCGACCTCGCTATTATGCCCGACCTGCATTTGCGTACCAGCTTTGGTATAGATTACAATGGTAACTATCAGCGTACACTGCGCAAATCGTATGTATCGGGTTTCCTTTCCGATCCTTCCAACCAGTCTGCTACCAATCAGGGTTATGATGGCAACTGGATTTGGCAGAATACGCTTACCTGGAAAAAGGCTTTTGGCAGGCATAATGTAGATGTGCTGTTAGGGCAGGAGACGATTAAATATATGTCGCAAGGTTTCTTTGCTTCACGCCAGGGGTATGCGTTGGAGAATATCGATTATGCGTACCTCGATGCCGGCTCTTCCAATAAAGACAATGGTGGCAGCGGATCAGGCTATGCGCTGTTGAGCTATTTCGGTAAAGTAAACTATGTATATGATAACCGCTACCTCGCTTCGGTAACGTTGCGCCGCGATGGCTCGTCGAGGTTTGGTAGTGAATATCGTTATGGTACGTTCCCCGCGTTTTCTTTGGGCTGGCGTATCAGTGAGGAATCTTTCATGAAGGACCAGGATATTATCTCCGACCTGAAACTGCGTTATGGCTGGGGTAAATCGGGCAACCAGGAAATTGCCAACAACGCTACGTATGCGTTGTATGCTGCTATTTATGGTATCGACCCTACCTGGGATTTCGACCGTGGCAGTGCTTATGATATTTATGGTAATGGCGCTGGTCAACTGCCTTCCGGCTTTACACTTATCCAGCAGGGCAACGATTCGCTGCGCTGGGAAGGTACGCGTGAATCCAACTTTGGGCTCGACTTCGGTTTGTTTAACAACAAGATCACCGGCTCTGTGGATTATTTCATTAAGAAAACTTCCGACATCCTTATCAGTCCGGGTTACCTGGCAGTGCAAGGCGAAGGTGGTAATTATTGGTTTAACGGGGCTTCCATGGAAAACAAGGGTGTTGAAGTGTTGTTGAGCTATAATACTACTATCGGTAAAGATTGGGGGCTGACCATCACTGGTAATTATTCTTCTTACAGGAATAAGGTGACGCATCTGCCTGAGCAAGTGCTTGCTTCTTATCCCGGTAATGGTACCGATAAAACCATCCTTGGCCGTTCTATCAACTCTGCTTTTGGCTATGTAGCGGATGGCATTTTCCGCACGCAGCAGGAAGTGGATGCAGCGCCTGCGCAAGTGGGTAAAGGTGTTGGCCGCATCCGCTATCGTGATCTCGATGGCAATAAGGTGATCGACGACCGCGACCGTGACTTCATTGCTGATGGCAATCCTGATTTCCTGTATGGTTTGAATGTAGAGGTGAGTTACAAGAATTTCGATCTGGCTTTCTTCCTGCAGGGTGTGCAGGGCATCGATGTATACAACGACTTCAAAACTTTTACTGATTTTTCTTCGCTGTGGGTAGGCAGCAATTGGGGCGAAAGAACATTGCAGGGCTGGACGCCATCCAATCCTAATTCAACCATCCCCGCGCTTACGCTCGTGAACAGGAACAATGAGGGCAGGGCGAGTACTTACTTCTATGAAAATGGTTCTTACCTCAAGCTGCGCAATATTCAGCTGGGGTACAACCTGAAGTCTTTGTTGTCGCGCTGGAAGGTGAATAGTGCGCGGGTGTTCATCCAGGGCAGCAACCTGTTAACGATCAAGAGTAAAGGTTTCACCGCTGCCGATCCGGAAATTCCCAATCAGTCTTTCCCCATTCCTTCCATTACCAGTATTGGTTTCAATGTTTCCTTCTAAACGATTTACCATGAAAAAAGTATTGCTTTCGATTGCTGTAATATGCGTGCTGGCTTCCTGCAAAAAGGTGCTGGATGAAACGCCGCAGGGTGTGGTCTCTGATGAAGACCTGAACTCGCCTGAGAACATCGAGAAGATGGCTATTGCAGCCTATTCCGCATTGGGTAATGATCATTATACCTCTCCTTACACCAGCTTGTGGCCGTATGGCAGTGTACGCGGTGGTGATACGTACAAGGGTGGAGATGGCCCCGGTGATCTCAGTGAGTTTCATTTGTTTGAAACGTTCTCGCTCAACCGGGTCGACAATGGGTTGACGGATCAGCTTTGGTTCCGTATTTATGTGGGTATCGGCCGGGTGAATGATGCATTGCGCCGGCTCAATGCGGTGGAGGATAGTAAATTCCCAAACAAGGCAGTGCGTATTGCTGAAATGCGTTTCCTGCGCGGGCATTTTTATTTCCTGAACAAGATCCTGTTCAAGTATGTGCCTTATATCGATGAGACCATGCCGAAGACCAGTTATGCTTCGATCTCCAATCGTGTGCTGACAAATGATGCGTTGTGGGGCAAGATCGTCGATGACTTCCGTGCTGCGGCCAATGGGTTGCCACCTAATCAGAATGATAAGGGCAGGGTTACCAAAACGGCTGCTCAATCGTACCTGGCTAAGGCTTTGCTGTACCAGGCGTATGTGCAGAATGAGCAAAATGATGTGACGTCGATCGATGCTGCGAAATTGAATGAAGTGGTAGCGCTGACCGGTGACGTGATCGGTACGCATAAGTACACGTTGAATGCGGATTATGCCAATAATTTCCTTTCGCAAACGGAGAACAGCGCCGAGTCGGTCTTTGCTATTCAATATTCCAAAGATGATGGTACGCCCAAGGGGCGGCTCGATTATGGGCATGCGCTCAACTATCCCATGAACCAGGAGTTTGGCTGCTGTGGTTTTCATGTGCCCAGCCATGATCTCATCAATGCTTTTAAAACGACTGCTGCGGGCCTACCGGATTTCACCAATTACAGTACGCCGGATGTGGCGGCCAGTGGTGACTACTTCACCAGTTCTTTCGATCCGCGTTTGAATCATACCGTGGCCATCCCCGGCAATCCTTATAAGTATAACAGCAAGTATATCTTTCAGCGTTCATGGGCAAGGGCTCCGGAAGTGTATGGCGCTTTTGCCAGCTTGAAAGAAGCCGTGACGCCTGATGATCCTACTTTCCAGAAGGTGCCGCCGTTTATGAGCAGTTCCAAGAACTGGGATATCATCCGCTTCGACGATGTGATGTTGTTTCGTGCAGAGGCGTTGATCGAACTGGGGCGGCAGGATGAGGCATTGCCATTGATCAATGACCTGCGTACGCGTGCCGGCAACAGTACGGCCCGTTTGAAGCAGGCGAATGGTCAGCCTTCGGCCAATTATAAAGTATCGACTTATCAACCTGGTGTAAATTGCACGTGGACGCAGGAGTATGCGCGGCAGGCGTTAAGATGGGAAAGGAGATTGGAGTTTGCTACGGAAGGGTATCGCTTCTTCGACCTCGTGCGTTGGGGCGTTGCTGCCTCCGCTATGAATGCTTACTTTGCCGTGGAGAAGAACAGGTCGGCACATTTATCTGATGCCACCTTCAAAAGGAACCGGGATGAATATTTGCCTATTCCTTTGAATCAAATCAATTATAGCCGCGATCTTTATAAACAGAATACCGGATGGTAAAAACTAATAGTATGATGAGAATACAACGATTAGCCTGTAGTGCTGTTTTGTTCATGATGGGTAGCGCCACACTTGCCCAGGAGTCTTTCAACGCATATTTCACGCCTGATAAGAAATTCCTTCAGCTGCCCGTGAAGAACGGGGCACCGAAGCGTAACCTCGAGATATGGAAGGATGGTGTGAAAGTACGTTTCTTCGATATGGAACTGGCGGAAGGTGCGCCCGACTGGTATGCTTATCTCGACATCAGTGAGTGGAAAGGAAAGTCTATCGAATTGCGGGTGGATAAGCTCGCTAAGAATGCGCAGGCTTTTCATCCTATCAAGCAAAGTGACCTTGATAGCAATGCAGGCAAGCTGTATGCTGAATCATTGCGTGGACAGTTCCACTTTTCGCCCAAGCATGGCTGGACCAATGATCCGAATGGGCTTGTTTATTACAAAGGGCAATATCACCTCTTTTTCCAACACAATCCTTATGGCAGGGGCTGGGGCAATATGACCTGGGGCCATGCTGTGAGCAAGGATATGATCCATTGGAAGGAAGTGGGAGATGCTATTCATCCGGATGGTTATGGACCTATGTTCAGCGGCTCGGCAGTAGTTGACAGTGCCAATACCAGCGGCCTGGGCAAGCCCGGTGATCCCGCGATGGTGATGTTCTTCACCGGCGCCACCTGTTGGTGTCAGGGACTTGCCTGGACCAATGATGGTGTTCATTTCAATAAACTCGATCGTGCGGCTGTGCCACGCATCAACCGGGATAACCGCGACCCCAAAGTGTTCTGGTATGCGCCGGGCAAACATTGGGTGATGTTGTTCTGGGTAGAGCGGGAGGGTGGCGTGCATACGCAACAGTTCCTGCGCTCCGATAACCTGAAAGACTGGACGCCTACCAGTATTGTAAAGGGGGGCACCGGTGATGACCGTTATTTGTTTGAATGTCCTGATTTCTTCGAGCTGCCGGTGGATGGCAACCCGGCTAATAAAAAGTGGGTGTTGTCGGCTGCCAATACCATCTATGCTATTGGCCGCTTCGATGGACAAACTTTTACGCCTGAAGCTGAACGTTTGCAAGGGCAATTTGGACGGGATTATTACGCTGCACAAACGATCAATAATGAACCCACGGGCCGCCGTATCGAGATCGGCTGGTGGCGCACGCATACTGATAAAGGAGCTATGACCTTCAACCAGAGCATGAGTATTCCCCAGGAGCTGAAACTGGTGACTACGCCTGAGGGCATCCGCATGGTGAGGATACCTGTGAAAGAATTGGAAGTGCTGCGTGGCAGGAAGCTGCTGACTGGAACGCGTTCGCTGGATGACAAAGCTGCGAATCCGCTGCAGGGCGTGCAGGAGCAGTTGTTGGAGATACAGGCGGTCGTGGAAGTTGGTAAATCAAAGGAGCTTCACTTTAATCTTAATGGTCTTGACATCCTGTATGATGTAGCAGCGCAGGAGATCAGTGCGGATGGGGTGAAGGCCAGGCTGCCGTTGGTGAAAGGGAGCCTTCAATTGACCATCTATGTTGACAGGATTGGTGTGGAGATATTTGCGAATAACGGGCTGGTATTCATGCCGATCAATAAGAACCTTGAGGGTAAAGAGTTGTCGGTGACCGTGAAGGGTGGCAAGGTGCGTTTTACTCAGTTGGATGTTTTTGCCTTGAAATCTGGTTGGGAGTAACCGGGAAAATATTTGTTATCGAAAAGCAGGCCGTCGCAAGACAGCCTGCTTTTTTGTTGGCACTCCTTTCATTAGGCGCAACTGACTGTTCGTAGTATGCATACTGCTATTAGCGTGTAAATCATTTTTCATGGCGGTGGAATAGTACATTTAAGTAGTACTAAAACTATTTAAGCCATGAAAAAGTATCCGGTAGTGATCCTTGTGATCACGTTATTTACTATGACCGCCGGTTTTATCATTCGTCCTTCTGATGATCTGGTGCCCTACCCCGAAGGGTACCGTAAATGGGTGCATATCAGAACCGGCCTGATCGGTCCTTCTCATCCAGGTTTTCAGTCCAACGGTGGTTTTCATCATATTTACGGGAACGACAAAGCTATGGAAGGCTTCGTGTCCGGGCAATTCCCGGAAGGAGCTGTTCTTGTTTTTGATGTAATAGAAGCGCTTGAAAAAGGTGGGAGTACTACGGAGGGGCAAAGAAGGCATGTTGATGTGATGGTTAAAGACAGTACCAAATTCAGTAATACCGGCGGATGGGGATACGAGGAGTTTAAAGGGAATAGTAAAACTGAACGGGTGCTTACGGAAACAGTAAGGATGCAGTGCTTTAAGTGTCACACTTCCCAAAACGATTTTGTGTTTAGTGAGTGGAAGGAGTAGTGCTCAAGTTGTTGACAAATAGCAAATGACGCAAATCACCTCTTCTTAAAATAGAATTAGTTTGCGGGAATATCTTTTCGTTCTATCTTAGTCGCCGCACAATATCCGCTAATATCCGCGATTTAGAATCCTATCTTTCCGATTAATTACTATTCCTGCATTCATTCTTCTTATTTATGAAAAAGCTGCTTTGTTTTTTCACGGCTATGCTATGCATGGCGGTGACCTCCTTTGCTCAAAATGTGCATAAGGGTTATTGTGATGGGATGGTATGGTATAAACTGAAAGACGCTGTGCATGCGCAATATCGTTCGCAGGCCACTGGCAGACAGATAGCTGTTGAGGAATTTTCTTTTTTACAACCGTTGAAGAAACGTTTGTCCATCCGGGAAGTAAAAGCTCCTTTTGCCAAAACAAGGACCGTTACTGCCTTACACCAAACCTACGAGCTGCGGTTCGATGAAAAAACAGATGCGGATAGTGTGATCGCGGCGCTTGTAAAAAGTGGCACTGTGGAATATGCAGAAAAAGTGCCGTTGGATGAAATAACATTGGTGCCCAACGACCGGCTTTTTAACGTGCAATCTTTTCTCAACCAAATCAATGCGCCTGCTGCGTGGGAATATGCCAACGGGGCCAATACCGTAATTGCCATCATCGATAATGCCATTCAGCCTGCACATGAAGACCTGGCTCCTAACTTATGGACCAACGCAGGTGAAATACCTGGCAATGGGATCGATGATGATGGTAATGGCTATATCGATGATATTCATGGCTGGGATGTAAGCGATAATGATAATGACGTCAATCCGCCTTATCCTGCTTTCTACCATGGTACACCAGTGGCCGGCCTGGCTTCTGCTGCTACCAACAACGGCAAAGGTATTGCTTCCGTAGGTTATGGCTGCAAATTGATGTGTATAAAGGCCGCCTCTACGCCCAACAGCATCGGTGAGGGATACCAGGGTATTTTGTATGCTGCTGATAATGGGGCTCACGTGATTAATTGCTCCTGGGGAAACAATGTAGCTTCGGAAACAGCTTTGAATATTATAAAGTATGCAATATCAAAAGGCTGTATTGTCGTAGGCGGGGCTGGCAATAATAATAATAACCTGAAATTTTATCCGGCTGCTTATCCGGGTGTAATATCGGTAGCTGCCGTGGTGAATGATGTGAGGGCAAGTTACTCTAATTACGGCGACTGGGTTACCATCAGCGCACCGACTGGCGTAATGTCTACTTACCTCAATAATTCTTATCAAGGTTTTGGCGGCACCTCAGCAGCCAGTCCTATTGTAGCAGGACTGGTGGGACTTATACGGTCTGTTAATCCTAATATGCCCAATAGCGAGATCATACGCTGTCTTACGAGTACAGGTAAAAACATCGACGCTGTCAACCCGGGTTATGAAGGTAAGCTTGGAGCAGGGCTCATCGACGCAGGCGCTGCTATTCAGGCTGCGCTGCTGACTCTAACCCACAAAGCTGTGCCGGCATTTACTACTAACTACAGCACTATTTCGGCCAAAGGACGTATTACGTTCACTGATTCCAGCTACTATGGCCCTGATTCTTATCAATGGACATTTGAAGGTGGTACGCCATCTTCCTATACAGGCAGAACTCCGCCGCCGGTATATTACTACAACGTTGGCACCTTTGCGGCGTCTTTAACGGTTACTAATCACAATGGCAGCGACACCAAAACAATGCCTATCACGGTAAACCCTTCTGTGACCTGCGGGGCCATCAATTATCCCATACCGGCAGACTGGGACAGTATTCAATACTACCTGGGTAGTCCGGATGGTATGAGCGGATGGGTAAATGGTATGAACCTGGTAAATGATAAACAAAAGGCCATGTACTTTGATGCAAACACGGGGCGTGCCGATTACATCACGAAAGTGCAGGTACGATTTGGCAAGGGGTACTCCACAGATACGACTAAAATAGTACCCGTGCATGTATTCGATGGAACTGCCGGCGTGCCCGGCGCTTTGTTGGGCACAGCGCAAACTACCATGGGGCAGATCATGCGTGATGTGGCTGGCAGCCGTGGCACCTTCGTGTATTTTCAGCAGCCAATTGCTCTTCCGGCCTCCAACCGTTTTTTTGTAAGTGTCGATCTTACCAATCTGTGTTGGGACGCGGCAGGGCTTTGTCAGGATACGCTCAGCATTTCCTGCAGTGGTGTAGGTCCGGGATCTATCTGGGAGCAGAAAAGGAACGGTCAATGGTATCCTTATGGTTCGTATGATTCCTGGTCTGTATTGGCCTCTCTGTACATTCATCCTTATCTGACCAATGAGCCTTCTGTGGCCACTTTTACGCGCAGCAGTAATACCGTATGTGCCGGCAATACCATCTTGTTCAATGCAGCAGGTTCTGCTTACGAGGATGGGCTTGCCTGGTCTTTTCCGGGCGGCTCACCTGCTACAGTAAATGATCTGCCTACTACATCCATACTATTTGCCACCCCCGGCACTTATGAGATACAACTAACTACTAAAGGGGGCAGTTGTAACGACACGCGTACTGCTACACATACGGTAGTTGTTACAGCACCGGTAACGCCTTCCGTACAACTCAACAGCAGTTCCACCAGTATATCGCCGGGTGTACCTATTATCTTTACCGCAGTTGCTCAGCAGGCCGGACCGGCACCTGTTTACGATTTTAGAGTGAACGACAGCAGTGTACAGGTCAGTAATAATAACACCTGGACTTCTGCCGATCTCAACATCAACGATGTTGTTTCCTGCGATCTTTCTTCCAGTATGGAATGCATTACCAGCAGCATCGTTTCTTCCAACAGCATCGCTATGGGCAGCGGCACGCTACCGGTAACGTTGTTATCATTTAAAGGCAGGGCGGCTGCAACGGGCAACTTGCTTACCTGGGAAACCACCAGCGAGGTAAATACTGCCTGGTTTATCATTGAGCGGAGTACAGACGGTGTATCATTCCGTGAAGCAGGCCGTATTGCGGCTGCAGGGCAAAGCGCACTCACAAAACAGTACAGTTTTACAGATCGGGGAGTTTTCATCACTGATGTTCATTATCGCCTGCGGATGATAGACCAAGATGGTGATACAGAATATTCTTCCATCGTTATCATCAAAATTAAACCACAACTCATACTCACCACCACAGCGTGGCCTCAGCCGGTACAGCGAGGTATTCCTGTTAATGTGAAGATATCTACCGGTCAACCCGGAAGGGTCATTGCACAGGTAGTGAATGCGTTTGGGCAGGTAATAGCTACGGAAAGCGGCATGGGTAATAATGGAACCTGGCAATACCGTATCGCGACTCAACAATTATCCGGTGGTCTTTATTTCATTCGTTTTTACAATAACGCACACGAACTGCTGGGCAGTCATAAAATAGTGGTTACGGAATAATGGTGGATAGGGGATCTGCAAAATTGGAAGGAGTAATGATGGCTCTTTAAACAAAGTAAGATTGGCCTGCTGAACAAAGTGGCCTGAGTAACGGCGCTCTAATTTTGTCTCAACAAAAACAAATTCAAATGAGACAAAGTAATTATCAGGGCGCCCTACAACAACCGCTTGGTTCAGGTTTTAATGCCACCTCTACTTCTGACGATGTAATTAAAGGGATCGATCTTACTGGTAAAGTAGCCATTGTAACCGGTGGTTATGCAGGTATAGGCCTGGAAACTGTGCGTGTACTGGCGACTGCCGGCGCTACTGTGATTGTTCCCGCACGGGATATTGAAAAAGCAAAGAAGAATATCAACGGTATTCCGCGTGTTGAGCTGGAACAACTGGACCTGATGGACCCGGCTTCCATCGACAGGTTTGCCGCTAAGTTTATTGTTTCGGGCAGGCCGTTGCACTTGCTCATCAACAATGCCGGCATTATGTGGGTTCCGCTTCGTCGCGACCGTCGCGGGTACGAATCTCAACTGGCCACTAATCACCTCGGACATTTCCAGCTTACTGCCCGCTTGTGGCCGATGCTTACCATTGCACATGGCGCCAGGGTTATCAATGTATCTTCTTTCGGACATCAAATGGCTCCTTTCAATTTCGATGATCCTCACTTTGAGCACCGGGATTATGAAACCTTACAAGGGTATGGTCAGTCTAAAACGGCTAACAACTTATTTACTGTGGAGCTCGACAATCGTGGTAAGACGAGTGGCATACGTGCTTTCTCCCTGCATCCCGGTTCTGTAAATGGCACTGACCTGGGAAGGGAAGCGCCGATGGAGTTGTTCAAGCAAATGGGCACGCACGATGCTGATGGTAATATCAAACCCGAAGTGGCCAGGACGTTGAAGACTGTTGCCCAGGGTGCTGCTACTACTGTTTGGTGTGCTACGAGTCAAAAGCTCAATGGTATTGGTGGTGTGTATTGTGAGAATGCTGATGTAGCGGAGCTGGATTTGGGGAATATCGAACACAAGTATGATGATCCGGGGTCTCTGCGCGGTGTGCAGCCCTATTCATTGGATGAAAGTAACGCTAAACGTTTGTGGCAATTGAGTGAAGAAATGACCGGCTTTGCTTTCCCTGCAAATTGATGGTGATTTTTTGCTCCTGATGGTTTAATTTCCGATCCAAATTGTAGTGGCTTATGCATACTGGCAAACGGTATTCGATCAAGGAGTTTGTGATGTGGAGCCGCCGGGACATTTACAAGTGTTTTTTCCTGGCGTTGGGACCTACCATCATCTTTTATTTGGGCTGGACTTTCATAGGGATGTCGTGGCTGCCGGTAGCCATGCTGGGTACGGCTGTTGCGTTCATCGTGGGGTTTAAGAACAATGCCAGTTATAATCGCTTGTGGGAAGCCCGGCAGATCTACGGGAGTATTATCAATGAAAGCCGGAGTTTTGGAGTGAAGGCGCGTGATTTTCTGGGCGGCAAAAAAGATCCGCAGGCAAAGCTGCTGTTCGACCGGCATTTTGCGTGGCTTACTTTCCTGCGTTATCAACTGCGTGAGCCACGCAAATGGGAGATCATGGATGAGGTACGTTATAAGGAATACATGTCTCATGTATATACGATCCCTGAGCGCAATGAGCCGTTGGAAAAGGCTGTGGAGGGTTTTCTTACTCCCCAGGAACTGACTTATATACTGGGGAAAAAGAACCGGGCTTCGCAAATGCTGGCGTTGCAATCGCAGTCCATTAATCAATTGCATAAGGAAGGTGTAATTAATGACTTTCAGCAGATGCAACTGCAAAGAAGCATTGAAGGTTTTTATGATCATCAGGGTAGGGCAGAGCGTATCAAGAACTTTCCTTATCCGCGCAACTTTGCTTCTATTACCAAGTACCTGCTTCACCTCTTCGTGATCCTGTTGCCATTTGGTTTATTGAAAGAGTTTAATAACCTGGGCGCCGGGACTTTTCTGGAAGGGTGGACCATTTTTTTCAATATCCCTTTTTGTACAATCGTAGGCTGGGCTTTTGTTACGCTCGATGCAGTAGGTGAGAGTTCCATCAATCCTTTTGAGGGCAGTGCCAATGATGTGCCTATCACACAGATCAGCAAGATGATCGAGACTGACTTGAAGGAAATGCTGGATGACACGAACCTGCCTGCGGCTATGGTGCCGGTGAATAATATTTTGATGTAGTTGTACAGGAAGAAATGTAAAAGGGTCAAATGCATTGTGCATTTGACCCTTTTTGTATTGCTACATGTTGTTATTATTCTACAACAGCCATTTGTTGTTTTTGCTTTTGTGCCATTGCCGGCGCCTTTTTCTTCTTTTTGTTTTTCTTTCCCCACCAGATATAAAATCCTGTGATAGGTAGAGAGGCTGCAATGAGCCCGGTGAAGAAGACGAGTATGCGACCGGGCAATCCGGCAATACCACCTGTATGAATATCGTAGGTCATGCGGTTGGCTTTTTCGCCGGCATTCGCGTCTGCATACAAGCCCCAGGCTTTGGGTTGAAAACGTTCTGCGGTGTATTGATTGAAATAGAGGTTGTCCGCTTTGGAGTATTTGCCTTCTTCGAGGTACATGATCACCTGGTAAGCTGCTGTATCTGTTGCCGGTAAACGGAGCTGGTAACGTTCGTTGCCGGGATAGGCGGCTCTTGCTTCTGCATGTATTTTATCGATCACATTAGTAATCTTATTGGCTGTGTCTGTCTTTTTGGAAACAAAGACAGGCGGTTTGGGGCGGGTCTTACCACCACTGAACAACCAATACTCTGCGTTCATGACGCCTTCAAAGCTCCAGGCAAGTCCTGTTGTAACAATAAATATCAATACCCAGCTTGCATAAAAGCCTAATATATTGTGCAGATCATAATTGAGCCGTTTGGGGGAGGCGCCCCATTTGATCTTGAAACTGTTTTTGCGTGCCGCCTTATTGCGTGGCCACCACAGGATGATGCCGCTTATTACAATAATGGTAAAGATGATCATGCAGGCGGAAACAACTACATGGCCAATCTCCTGTGGCAACCACAGGTACATATGGCCTCTGAGTATAAAACGGAAGAACTCCGTATCCATGTCCTGCACTTTCAGCACTTCACCTGTATAAGGATTCAGGAAGGCTGCCCAGTAGTACTCGTTTTTCTTGATGAAATGGACAATTACCGACTCCCCGCGGCTTCTGAACAGCATACGGGTCGCCTTTTTATCGGGGAGCTGCCGGGCTGCTATTGCACGCAATTGTGAAGCGGGCAGATAAGGCTTGCCCTCATCTTTTACCGTGATGTATGATTGGGTGAGCCTGGATAGCTCTGGCTGGAAGCTGTAGATGGCTCCTGTGAGCCCCATGATAAAAAACACCAGCCCGGATATTAATCCGAGCCAGAGGTGGAACCATCCTGCAATTTTTTTGAAGCGTTGCTTCTTAGAGTTTGAACGAGACACTGGTGATAAAGTTTGCTCTTTTTTGAGGTGTACCATTATTGTTCCAATAGCGCTCATCGGACAGGTTGTTTCCTTTCAACGATACCCTGAATTTAGGTGCATCGTAAAAAAGCGTTCCGCTCAGTAAAGTGTAACCGGGAACTTTGAATGAGTTGGCTGCGTCGAACCAGGAGTCGCCTACATAGTTGGCGCCTGCCCCGATGCCCAGGCCTTTCGCTTTCCCTTCCGGAAGGGTATAGCTTATCCAGATATTGCCGATATTGTTGGGGCTGAACGTAACATTTTTGCCTTTTATCGCAGGTGCAGACCTGGTGTATACGTTCTCGTTGTAACCATATCCGGCGATGACAGCCATTCCTTTTACCGGGCTGGCAATGACTTCCACTTCTACACCACGACTGCGTTGTGTTCCATCCTGGAAGGTAAAATTGGCGCCATTGATCAATTCTGTTCTTGTTGAATTGGTAACGTCGATATTGTAATAGCTGATGCTACCATTCAGTTTGGTATTGAACAGGTCGAACTTAATACCGCCTTCCCACTGATTGCCGTATTGAGGCTTCAGTACAAGGATGGTATTGTCGGGTTGTGTAACGGGCGCAAGGTTAACAAACCCGTTCATGTAGTTTCCGAAAACGGAGAGTTGATTTTTTATCAGCTGATAAACAAGTCCCAATTTAGGCGACAGGGATGTTTGCTCGTAAGAGCCAGTGTATATGCCTGTTGCAGGGGCGTAAGTACCTTTTGTAGAGAAGCGGTCAACACGCAGGCTCAACATGGCCATCAGGTCGGAGGTGATGTTGATCACGTCTGATGCGTAGATGCTGGCATTTTTTGAAACGGTGCCGGTGGCAGCAAAGCGGGTTGCTGAGGCTGCTTCGAGGGCGGGCAGGCTCATGACCCTGGTAGGAGAGCGGCGGATGTTGATGGTGTCGAAATTGACGGTTGCCCTGTACAGATCATTCCAGTTGTGGTTATAATCTATGCCGATGACCATACGGTTGCGTATGCCGGCAATCTTGAAATCACCAATGAAGTTCTGTTGTACTTCGATATTGCCAAATGTTTCAGGGGTTTGGTTTCTTACCACGCGGGCATACATCGAGTCATTGATCATGTTCAGGGCGGTCCAGTACAGGTTTTTGTAGAAGCCTACAGAATACAGGTAATTGGTTTGTGACTTCCATTGTTCGGATATCTTGTATTCTATTTGTGCCTGGATATTGTTGATGCCGTTATTTACATCGATGCTGTTGTTGATGTAGGATTTGTTGTAATCCAGCGGCAGGTCTTTGAAGCTGCGGGCGGTGATATTGTTCAGGTTGCCCAGTGCAAAGGATACCACGGTATAATTGCCGCGTGTAGCTTCCACATCGAGGGTGAACTTCAGGCGGTCATTGATCAGGTAAGTGAAAGTTGGTGCGAACGTATAGTTCTTATTGAATCCCTGGTCCTGGAAAGTGCCTTCGGATTGTCCGGCAGCATTCACGCGCAGCAGCATTGTTTTCTCCTTATTGAGTGGGGTATTGATATCTGCAGTGATCCTGGCAAACTCATAGCTTCCGGCTGCGAAGCTGATCTCGCCGCCGAATTTTTCATAGGGGCGTTTTGTTACATAGTTGTATACGCCACCGAAGGTTACGTTGCGGTTGCTGCCAAACAAGGTGCCTGAGGGGCCTTTGATCGACTCCACTCTTTCCAGAATGGCGGGATTGAGGGGAACGATGGCGCTTGTGGCCATACCATTGCGCATGCCGATCGTGGTAGAAAAACCACGCATGCTTAAGCCCATAGAGCCACCGGCTGAAAAGTTGGGCACAGCGCCCGGGATATTGCGATACAGGTCTGTACGCTCGATGATCACTTGTTCTTGCATCAATGGCCGGCCCACCACATTGTATACCTG
>JAGIBF010000015.1:28478-66011 GCA_017744515.1 Niastella sp. | reverse complement strand
GACCGCCGCCACGGCCCCGGCCGCGACCGGGTTCACGCTCGACGAAAGTACGCTGCCGGCCTACAACATTGTATACCTGTGGGTTTTCGAGGTTGCGCAATTGCATGCGGGCAACGTATTCGCTGGATTTGAATACAAACTTGCTTTTGGAGTTGGTAACGATCACTTCCTGTAGCTGGCTGTTGGAAATCGTGATCCGGAGGTTAACGGTCGTTGTTTTGCCGTCTTCTACGGTCACTTTCTGGCGCAGCGTCTCATAACCAATAAGAGTTACTTCCAATTCCTGCTCACCGGCGGGCACCTTGGTGATGTTGAAATAGCCTTCCTCATCGCTGACTACATTGCGGTCTGTTCCTATTACTGCTATGGAAACGAAAGGAGCGGCCTGGTTGTCGCTTGTCATCACCCTGCCTTTGAGGGTGCCCGCAGGCGCCTTGTTATTGAATGCTGAACATATTAACGGGAAAATGAATGAGAGCAGGTACAGGACTTTCTTCATAACAGTGCGTGAAATTTCGCGCAAAATTGATGGTTCACCGGTGATATTGGGGGCCGGATCGGGAAAAGCCATTTACCATATCCGGAAAAAGGGTGTCCAATTCAGGAATTTTTAATATATGAAGGCTGGCTTTTACCATTTTGACTACAACATTATTCAGGTTGGCAACATATGGCTCTTAAATGTTTCGGACTTTTGCTTTATGAGTTATTGTAATTATATAGCGTATATGTCGGGTGATAAACAAGCGTTGCACAAAAATTATCACGACAACCATTATGGTTTCCCGATTCACGACGACAATGAATTGTTTGGCAGGTTGATCCTTGAAATCAACCAGGCAGGGTTGAGTTGGGAAACGATCTTAAAGAAAGAAGCCTCATTCCGGAAAGCGTACAGCAATTTCAATATCAAAAAAGTGGCGGCATATACTGATATAGACAGGGAAAGGCTGTTGGCAGATGCCGGGATCATTCGTAATAAATTGAAAGTAAATGCTGCCATAGAAAACGCCAAAACAATCCTTGGGTTACAAAAGGAGTTTGGCTCTTTTGAGAAATGGCTGGAACATCATCACCCGAAAACAAAGGACGAATGGGTAAAGCTGTTCAAAAAAACATTCCGCTTTACGGGTGGCGAAATTGTCAATGAATTTTTAATGAGCATTGGTTATTTGCGGGGCGCACATGCCGAAAGTTGCCCTGTTTATAAGCAAATCCTGAAACAAAAGCCAATGTGGACGAAGTAAGGCTAAGCAAGTGATTAGTCTTGTTTATATTGGTTTAGTTAAATGACTGGCGGTATTGCAGGGGCGTGAGGTTGGTTTTGTTTTTAAACAGTTTGTTGAACGACTGTGGAAATTCAAAGCCCAGTTGAATGGAAATTTCGCTGACTGTCATATTGGTGCGGGTAAGCATTTCTTTGGCTTTCTCTATTACATGTTGGTGGATATGCTGCTGGGTGTTTTGTCCTGTCAGGCTTTTCAGCAGATCGCTCAGGTAGCTGTCTGAGAAATTCAGTTCACTGGCTATACGGGAAACAGTAGGCAATCCCTGTGTAAGCAGCTTGCCGTTATTGAAATAGTCAGTGAGTAAAGTTTCCAGTCGCAACAAAACGTCGTTGCTAACCGGTTTCCGGGTAATGAACTGGCGGTTATAAAACCGTTCAGAGTAGCTCAACAACAAATCCAGGTGGGCTATTATTACATCTTCGCTGTAGGCATCGATATTGTTGTTGAGCTCGTGTTGGAGCATTTTTATGACTGAAATAACCAACTCTTCTTCTTTTTCTGAAAGATGGAGAGCTTCGTTGGCTGTGTAGCTGAAGAAGCCATATTCTTTAATCTTTTGGCTGAGGGGATGGCGGCGGATAAAATCAGGATGAAATACAACACACCAGCCGCTGGGCCGATGGCCTTCTGAAATATTGCTGACAATCTGCCCGGGCGCGGTAAACACCATGACTCCTTCATCGAAGTCATAATATCCCTGCCCATAACGCATCTTACCAGTTACATTTCTTTTAAGCGAAATACAATACATATCCAGTATGAGTGTATCCTTGCTGAGGTCCGCATTGTGATGGTTGATACCGGCGAAATCGAAAGCGCTGACAAGTGGGTGATGGGGCCTGGGAAGCGAAAGTATGCGATGCTGTTCCGAAACAGAATGGACGATATAAGGCGCCTCCTTTTTCATATATATACAAAAATACTAAAACAGGCAGACTTAGTGATTGGCTGCCTGTTTTGAATGTTATTGGTTCACAAATTGCATGCCTGCCTGATCGTAGCGATCGCCTGTAATAGTGCCTAATGGTAATATCGATTCCAATTGGTCCATATCGGCTTTGGTTAACTCAATGGCGGCGGCTGCAATGTTCTCTTCAAGATACTTTCTGCGCTTGGTACCCGGTATGGGTACGAATCCTTTTTTCAATATCCAGGCTATAGCGAGTTGTGAAGTGGTGATCTGTTTTTCCATGGCCAGCTTTTGCATCGCTGTCAGCAGGTCCAGGTTTTTATAAAATTGCTCTCCCTGGAAACGTGGTATGCTGCGGCGGAAATCATCTGCCGGAAGATCGTCGGGGCTTTTCAACTCACCGGTAATAAAGCCGCGCCCCAAAGGTGAATAGGCTACGAAGCCGATTCCCTGTTCTTCAAGTGTTTGCAAAATGCCTGCTTCTTCTGCCGTGCGTTCAAACAGGGAATATTCCGATTGTATAGCTGTGAGTGGGTGGATAGCATGCGCACGCTTAATGGTATCTGAAGATACTTCCGATAAACCTATATAGCGCACTTTTCCTTCTTTCACCAGTTGCGCCATCGCTTCCACTGTTTCTTCGATCGGTGTTTTGGGATCTACACGATGGAGATAATAGAGGTCAATATGATCTGTTGACAGGTTTTTCAGAGAGCGTTCTGCTGCTTTTTTTACATATGCTTTACTGCCATCGAATGCCCAGGTAAGTTGACCTGCATCATCGATCTCATATCCAAACTTGGTGGCAATGATATAATCTTTGCGTTTGCCTTTGATAGCTTTGGCAATCAGCTGCTCGTTGACCAGCGGACCATACAGATCGGCCGTGTCGAGAAAATTGCCGCCCAGCTCCTGTGATCGGTGAATGGTGGCAATGGCTTCCGCTTCGTTTGGCTTGCCATAAATATCAAAGTGCGCCAGGCCTGTCATACCCATGCAGCCCAGTCCCAGTTGAGGTACTATCAGTCCCTGGCTGCCTAACTTTACTTGTTTTATACTACCCATGATCTTGTTTTTTTGTAAGACAAAAGTAGAACGGACATGATGGCCAGATGTATCCATATTCCGGGTAGTTGTATCCAAAAGCCTGTATCGCGTAAAAGCGGGATATTATTTTCCGTTGTGCGTAACCCTGTAGATGACGTATTTTCGCTGCATTGTTAGCTACTCCCACATACTGCCACCAAAAAACTGTTCATTTGAGTTCTGAAAGAATCAATTTTTTCTGCTTTAATGTGTTCTTCATTGCTTTTTCTCTTACTGTGGGATCATTACTATGTATTAATTCAAAATATTCAGTTGGTACCACTTGCCATGATAATCCATATTTATCTTTACACCATCCACAAGAACCTTCCTCGCCACCATTTTTAGTAAGAGCTTCCCAGTAATAATCCGTTTCAGCCTGGTCTTCTGTATTGATAACAAAAGAAACTGCTTCATTAAATTTGAATAATGGGCCTGCTGCTAAAATGCTAAACTCCATTCCTGCTATTTCAATTACAGCTGTTTCTATGCCTGCATCATTTCCACTTTCGTTACTATCGAACTTGCGAAAATCTTTCAGCTTCCCGTTTTTAAAAATGGATAAGTAATAATCAGCTACAGCTTTGGCATCTTTCTCAACCCACAAATAGGGTGTGATTTTTTGAGTAATCATATTTTAAATGTTAGTGTTTTACTGGAGACATTTGCTATTTCTTTAAAGTATTTAATACGTTTGTCAATTCGTTTAATGTCACCGTGAAACCTTCTTTGAAGCCCATTTCTATCATTTTTTCCAATTCTTCAAGCGATTCAAAGTAAATTGAAATACTAACTTTAGTTATTCCATTTTGTTCACTAAAAGTCAGGTCCCAATTTGCACCCGGCCAAAGTGGTGTTTCGGCCTTATCGGTAAATACACTAAGGCATTTAAAATTAGATTTGGGTGTAATGGAAGTATAATTAAATATTTGCCAACCTATTTCCGCTCCATCAGGGCTTAACATTGCATAAAATCTTCTGCCTCCAACGCTGAAGTCCATGTATTTTGTTTTTGACATTAATGGCTTTGGTGCCCACCATTGGTCAAGAATTTCTTGTTTTGTAAAAGCATCCCAAACAAGGGAAAGTTCCGCATCAAACTCTTTGTCTATAAATACGGTGCTTGTTGAATTGTCAACTTTAAAGTTGAATAATAAATTACTGCTCATCTTTTATTCTTTTTTAAATATGCTACCTTTTGGTTGCAAAAATATGCGCAACCTTTCGGTTTCACAAATTTTACATCATTTTTTTTGAAGTTGTTGAAAAGTCAGCCGGAATCGTCTGCTTGTAGTATGTGATTAAAATTGCCCTTAGCAGCCCGGGTTTTACTCCAACCCACTCTTTTATAGCTGTTTAGTAGGTTTACATAGTTGGATGCTGCTCGATTAATTGCCACAACTGTAACCGGCTTCCACTTTTGGGCAACAATATGATCGGTGCGTTGACCTCGCCAGTGTTTACAGACGGGGTTATATACAATTCGGTACCACTCAGTTTGATTAAATAGTTATTGTTTCCATCAGCAATAAATTCATAAAGCTGCTGCGGGCTATTTTTTTGTAGTGGTTGTTCTTCTAAGGCTACTCCCTGTTTCGCTGGTGATACGGGCTGCATCGTTTTGTGTGAAAAAAGATTTTCCAATAGATACTTGTTAGCCTCCTGCTTTTTAAAATCCCAGGTAACGCATTTCCAGTTTACAGGAGAGTAAGTAACGATTGGCGTACCATTTTTTGTATTTGCATCCTTTATGCGGATGAAAATACCTGTTTCGGCATTGCGGATCGCATAACTACCTTTTATTTCCTGGCAATACGTATAAAAGGTGGCCAGCAGGGCGAGGCTAAAAAGGAATGTTCTTTTCATAGATTATGTAATTTGATGCTCACTTAAATTAGTTTATTGTTATCCATCTGATGTTTAAGACGCCTTTGGTATGAGGTATTCAGATCGTTGGATTTGAAGGATCTTTTAGGTTTAAAGGAATTTACACATTTTTCAATACAAACTAAGAGGCCATCCCTGAATTTTTACAAACACAGGAGATGGCCTCTTAGTTTCCTTATTGTGATATGTGTTACTTCAACAAGTTCGGATTATTCTGTTCCTCTGCCTGTGGAATAGCAAAAATGTACAAAGGGCTGTTAGCTACGAAATTGGTGCCATCTGCAAACTTCAACGCAGTATGGTACCGGGCTGGCACTTGTTTCACCGTGCCATCGGGTGTGGTTATGGTAACCTTGCGGTCATTACCACTGCCATCTACATAGGGCATGCGCACCACGGGCAGCTGGTTGCGGATAATGTCGGCCAGTGCAAAGCCTTCTCCCCACAATTCCTTCCGGCGTTCGATCAGGATGGCCTCGATCAGCTGCTCTTTGGTGGCGCCCACTGCGTTGAAAGCCGTGGCCCCACGGGCAGCGCGCAAAACGTTGAGTGCAGCAGCGCCATCGGTGATGTTGTTTTCGCGGGCATAGCCTTCTGCTTTGATGAGGTGTGCTTCGGCGCTTCGCATCAATACGAGGTCACCGGTCTGGTCAGCGCGGAACTTGAACTTCTTGTATTGCAGGTGTCCTTCGCGGCCGGGGTTGCCATCCCAGGCGAATAGCGTCTTGCGGATATCGCCTGCTTCGAAAAGATCTCCAAAGAATGGGTCGGCCATGAAGCTATAGTAGTAAGACGAAGCAGATGTCACATCGAGGAAGTGGAAGCTGTAGCTGCCATCACTCTGGCTGGGAATTTCCGGATGTCCCCAGATCCACTCTGAGTTGTTTACATCGTTGAACCCTTTGCTGTAATCGGCTGCTGGCATCAGCGGATAGTTCTTCAACGCTTCATTCGCTGCTTCTGCGGCTTGTATCCATTTGCCTGTATTCAGGTAAGCGCGTGCCAGCAAGCCATTTACTACGTCTATGTTGATCTTGTATTTAGCCGGCCGCTGATAGGTGCCCAGCAAACCCTTTGCTTCCTGCAGGTCGGCAATGATCAGTGTATAGATATCCTGCAAGGTTGCTTTGGGATTACCGCGTGTAGTATCTGTTGTCGGGGTGGTGTAGATAGGCGCAGTTTTAGCCAGTGGGTCTTTCAGGTAAGAAAACTGGTAAAAAGAAGCAATGGTGAGGTACGTGTTTGCACGCAATGCAAGGGCTTGTGCTTTCAATACCTGTTTGGCAGTTGCATCACCGGTCACCTTGTCTACATTGGCAATGATGATATTGTTGTTGTTGATGATCCTGTACAGCTGGTTCCAGATGGCGCTGAGGCGGCTTTGCGTTTTGTCGTTCAATTGTGTGAACCGGTAAACGGGTGCAAAGCTGTATTTGGTCGTGATCAATGCTACATCATTACCCATGGCCTCGCTTACCAATGTAATGGTTTTATAGCCGGGGTTGCCAAAGGTGCCTCCATAAAAGTCATCCATCATGGCTGCCCACGTACCTTCCGATAAGGCGGTAAGGTTGGCAACGGTTTTCAACACAATGTCTTCAGGAACTGCATTGGAAGGAGAGGTATCTAATTGTTTGTTGCAAGCGGATAGGCTAACCAACAATCCTGCAATCAGTATATATAATTTATATGCTTTCATGTAATGATAATTTGAGGTGAACATTATAAGCCTACCTGCAGGCCTACTGAAATGGTTTTCATTTGTGGGTACTGGTAGTAAGTAGTACCATCGATAGCCTGCTCAGGGTCCATACCCTTGTGGCCGTAGAAGGTTAGCAGGTTTTCAGCAAGGCCATATACCCTGGCTGTTTTTAAGCCGATCTTCGACAGCAACGCTGTAGGTAGATTATAACCCAGCGACACCTGCTTCAGGCGTGCATAGGTGGCATCATACAGGAAGCGGGTAGAGGTGGAGGTCCAGGCCAGGTCGTCTGTCGTAAAACGAGGCACATTGGTATTCCTGTTGTCGGGCGTCCAACGGTTCAGCAACTCTGTAGACCAGTTGCGGCCGGGTGATACAGCCCCGGAGAGCAGTTGAATATAATCTGCATCCAGTACTTTACCGCCAAGGCTATAGGCGAATACAAAAGATAATTCCACTTGTTTATAGCTGAGTGAGTTGGTAACCCCTCCGGTTACATAGGGCAGGGCAGAGCCTGCGTAGTATTGTGTGCCTTGTGCATAGGTAGTGGTGGTTTCTTTTTTGCCATCGGCTGTAGTGCGGTACCATAGGGGGTTGCCTGTGGCAGGATCGACGCCGGCCCATTCACGCAGGAAGAAGTCATATACGGAAGTGCCCACCATCAGCTTCTTGGTGCCGCTGATGATCTCTTTCTGTGGCAGCGAAGTGATCTCGTTTTTGTTGTGGGCCACGTTGATACCTACTGTCCATCTCCAATCTTTGGTGCTGACGGGTACTACGTTCAGTTCCAGTTCTACACCGGTATTGCGCAGTTCGCCAATATTGGCGCTCACAGAAGTGAAACCAGTGGAGCCTGCAAGGGGCCTGGAGTAGAGGAGGTCCTTGCTCGTTCTTCTATAATAGTTGATGGTGCCGTAGATGCGGTTCTTCAATACGCCGAAATCTACACCAGCGTTGAAGTTGAGGTTGGTTTCCCATTTCAGTCCGGGTGTTGGCAGGCGCGAAGTGATCACTCCTCCATTGCCCAGGTTATTCTTGATGCTATACAGTGCGAGATAAGCATAATAGCCGGAAAGGTTGTCATTCCCGGAAGCGCCATAGCTGGCTTTGATGGTCAATGCGCTTAGCCAGTTCACTGATTTCAGGAACTCTTCTTCTGAAATGCGCCAGGAAGCACCGGTAGACCAGAAGGTTCCCCAGCGTGAATCGGGTGAGAAGCGGGAAGAACCATCGCGGCGGACCGAGGCCGTGAAAAAGTATTTGCCGAGGTAATTGTATTGCCCCTGTCCAAAGAAGCTGAGCTTGGCGTAGTTGTCGGCATTGCCGGTAAAGTCTATTAACTGTGATGCGGCTACTGGTTCATATAGATCAGGTAGTGCAAATTTCTGACGGCTGCCATTCAGTCCGCTGGAGTTGAGTTTATAAAACTCCTGGCCTGCCAGCAGGTTGACGTGGTGACCCGTACCGAAGTCGAGATCATAAGTAGCAATATTGTTGTAGGTATATGCGATGAAGCGGTTGCTGCTCTTGCTCACCGTGCCGCCAATGGCAGCATCTTCTCCCACCAGCGGGTTGGTATAATACAACGAGTTGCTGTTGATATAATCGAGGTTGAAACTTGTTTTTACTTTCAGTGCTTTGGTGATGGCTACTTCGAGGAAAGTGCGGGTAGAAAGGTTCTCATTCGTATTCCTTGATTTATTCAATGGCAAAGAGCCAATGAGGTTATAGCGTGTCAAGGCAGCATTGGGCCTGTAAGCGCCATAGTCGAATTGTTTCTGGCCATTGGCATCAAGCCTGAAGCTGCCATCCGCGTTGCGCTGGTAAATAGGGTAGAAGCCGGGAATGGTGCGGCCAAACAGTACGACGTTGGTTTGCCTGGAGTCTGCAGAAGTAGGGTAGTCCTGCGAAGTACTGGCGCCGCTGAGGTTAAGGCCCACTTTCAGCCAGGGTTTGGCTTGCAGTGTAAGGTTGCTTCTGAAGTTATAGCGTTTGAAACCGGATGCGAGGTAAGCGCCCTGGTTATTGGTATAACCGCCACCTATATAATAAGTAGATTTTTCACCACCGCCAGAAAAGCTGAGTTGCGCTTGTGTATATTTGGCATCCTGCAACATGCCGTCTTCCCAGTCATCATTCCATAAAGGCCGCGCGCCGGCTACGATCTTGCCATCTTCGCCCACCGGTCTTGGAAATGCCGTGCCATAAGGATTGATGCCCAGGTTGGCAACGATATTGTTGCTGGCAGTGGCAGCTGCTTGTGCAGGCGTTTGTCCGTTGGTGATTGCCTTGTTACGCAAGGCTTCCCAGTATAGTTCCCAGTATTGATCGGTGCCAAGCTTTTCGTAATCTTTCACCGCGCGGCTGCTCCATCCCTGGTTGATGGTGGCGCTGATGGTTGTCTCTGCACTCTTTTTTCCCTGTTTGGTGGTAATGATGATGACGCAGTTGGCTGCGCGGGAGCCGTATAAGTTAGCGGCAGTGGCATCCTTCAGGATGCTGATAGTGGCAATGTCTGCCGGATCGAGCGCATTGATATCTCCTTCATAAGGTGCGCCGTCTACCACAAACAGCGGTGCGCTGGATGCGTTGATGCTTCCTACGCCACGGATGCGGATGGCAGAACTGTTACCAGGTTGTCCGTTGGCGGAAGTGGTTTGAATGCCCGGCGCCAAACCTTGCAGTGCATTGGTGATATTGGGCGTAAGGCGGTTGTTGACCTTATCGGCTGAGATAGAAGTAACAGCGCCCGGATAGCCCGATCGTTTTACGGTGGTGTAGGCCACTGCCACTACCTCATCCAATGTATTGTTGGCATTTTTGAGTAAAATGGTGAGCTCTCCCTGACCTGCTTTAGCTTCTACTTCCGTTGTTTCTCTTCCCACAAAAGAGATGGTCAGCACGGCTTTATCATCTGTTAATGGAAGCTCAAATCTTCCCTGTGCATTGGTGGTCGTAGAGCGGGTCGATTTGTTGATGGTAATGGTGGCTCCTTCGAGGGGTTGTTTGTTTTCCGCGGTAAGGACCACGCCACGGACTTGTTTTGATTGAGCGAAAAGCCCGGCGCTGAATAGTAGCATCAGCGCAAGCATACTTTGTTTTTGTAGCATATACTTGTTAATTAATAAGCAATAGTTTCCCCTTCACCATCTATGATGTTGAATTAAGCTGTCACCCTGAGCTTGCCGAAGGGCGTTGCTTTCATCATCATATTATGATGCTAAATGGCAAAGCAAAACCTGCACAGCCCTTCTTGCGGACTTTCGGTCTTCCCGACTTCCGGACTCTTTTTTAGTAGGTGTTAATAAGGATTGTCAACCTGTACAGCAGCAGTAAACTCACACCACATACAAGTCTCACAGCTATCATAGGGGGCGTTATGATATAGCTGTTGTATTTTCGTATTCGTTGAGGCGGCAAATATAGTGGAAAAATAAACCCCACTAAGGTGGTGGACTTAGAATGTGGAAAAGGAATGGGTAAGTGGTGGATGAAAAGGATGATTGACGTGAACTTGATAATTTCTTAGTGCTTGATAATTATATTTTGTTATCATGATCTTATAGCACGATAAAACTCATCACGGTATTTATCGCCGATGGGTATGACGGTATCGCCAATGAATATACGGCTTCTTTCTACTGCAGTTATGTGGCGTAGGTTGACTACATAAGAACGGTGCACCCTGCAAAAAGCCGCAGCCGGCAACTGATCTTCGATGGATTTAAGTGTTTGCAAGGTCATCACCCGGCCATCTGTGGTTTGCAGTGATACATAATTTTGAAAGCTCTCTGCATACAATAACTCTTTTAATAAAATACGCTGAATACGGTGTTCCGTCTTTACAAACAGGTAGTCTATAGTATCTGCAGGCGGAGCTGTAGCAGCGATCTGACCAGACAACGGCACATGTTGAGAAAGTTTCAATGCTTTTTCTGCCGAACGGTAGAACCGGTCAAATGAAATGGGTTTTAACAGGTAGTCTACCACGTCGTGTTCGTAACCCTCCAGCGCGTAGTCGGGATAAGCGGTCGTGAGGATGAACAGACGCTGCTTACCGGCAATCTTCATCAGCTGCAGGCCGCTTAGCTCGGGCATCTGGATATCGAGAAAGACGAGGTCGACCTGCTTTTGACGCAGCATATCGAGCCCTTCGATGGGACTGGTAGTGCTGCCCACGAGCTCCAGGAACGACGTTTTATGCACGTAGTCGGCCAGTATGTCAACAGCCAGCGGTTTATCGTCAATGATCAAACAACGCAATATCATGCTGCCAATTGAAGTGTTAAATGGATCATATAATCTGTTCCTTCGGTGATCTGCAGGTTGTGCTTGCCGGGATATAGCAGTTCCAGCCTGCGCTTTACATTGGCGAGGCCAATGCCAGGTGTCTTGTCTTTCTGGCTGTTGTTATATTTATTGCGCACTGTAAAATCGATACGGTCACTGGACGCCTGCAAGTGAATGCTGACCGGGTGTGCCGGGTCATTCAATATACCGTGCTTAAAGGCATTTTCCACAAAAGCAACAAACAACAACGAAGCCACTTGCTGTGAGCCTACATATCCTTCGATCTCAAAATGAATATACGCATTTCCCTTGGCGCCGATGCGTTGCAGCTCCACAAGGTTGTTGAGGTAGTCGATCTCACTTTGCAGGGCAACGAAATCGCCGGCCCCTTCCCGGAGCATGTATCGCAATAACTCTGATAGTTTCAGTAAAGCTTCCGGCGCCTGGTCTGATTTCTGGTAAGTAAGCGCATAAATATCGTTGATGGTATTGAACAGGAAATGAGGGTTGATCTGTGAGCGGAGGAAGGCTAATTCCGTGGTTAGTTTTTCACGTTGCAGTGCTTCCTGCCGGTTGCGGTTGCGTACCCAGCTTTCGGCAAAGAAGTAAACCAGCCCATAAACAAAATACTTGGGAAAATAATACCAGAATATGTTCATGACATAGTACGATACCGGCACCTGTTTTCCAAAGTAATTATCGAAATCCAGTACCGGTTTGAAGAACCCGAACTCCAGCAGACCCCGCCACGCCACCATTACCGCCAGCAGCAATATGGCCAACAGCAGGGCTTTTCCGTAGCGTTTTTTGAGGAACAGGTAAGGTGCCACCACCAAACTACTGCCATAAAAGCATAGGGCGTCGATGGAGTGGTAGCCAATCGTGATAGTCAGTTGCTGTAAGAAAACGTTGAGACTTTTAGGTTGTGCCTGTGGAGTAGGGTAGGCATTCAGTCCAAAGTTTGGAAGAATATCGTTTATGATCAGCAGTAGCCATGCCGCTACATGCAACAGCACGATATATTTTCGCTTCATGCCGTAAATATATTTACAGGATCGCTTTAACCCGCATTCATGCTGTACTAATTGACAAAACGGCTATTATCAGTGATGAACAGGTTGACCGGCTTTCGTCAATGTTATTTCCCTGTTTGTCAATCGCTGCCGGATGGTTTGTTTTTTCCCGGTCATCTTTGGTTCAAATCAAACCAGCAATGAAAAAAATAGGGTTCTTTTTATTGATTGCAGTGTGTGGCCAGGCTAATGCACAGGTCCGGGATCAACTCAAAGTAGATGTTCATCCGGGCATCGAATTATTCACCATCGTGCAGATCCTGGCTGATAAATACCCCGACCCCAATCCCTCTGTTTATACAACGGAAGCAATGGAATATTTCAGCCGGTATAAAGATCACCCGGCAGTTAAGAAAGTGGCTGCGTTTGAAAATACTTATACCGACCTGGTGGAGCTGGGCTGGTGTATGAGTGGGTTTCCCAACATCAAGATATATGAGCCGGCTGCTGATCTTAACTGGTACCGCTATTATGGCAGGGAAAACGTGTTGGAATACATGCGCCTTTGCCGCGACTTTTTCAACGATACGCATTTCTGGGACTTTTTTCAGCAACATGCTGCCAGCTATGCTGCATGGGGTGCCGTACTGAAAGCCAAAGTAGACTCTGCCGGACTGGTACAAAAGCTACAGGGTTTTTACCGCTATCAGACTGATGTACACTGGTGGGTGTGTATCGATCCGCTCAACAGCTGGGGCTCTCATGCGATCATGACCAAAAAACTGAACCCGGATTATGCAGATTGGGTAGTGTACAATACCGGCTTTTTCAATGCCAAAATGGACCCCAAAAAAGACCCTTACTTCGAATTTACCAACTTCGACAACCTGGTATTTCATGAAGGAAGTCATGTGTATATTAATGGGCTGTTGAAGCAATATGAACAGCAGATCGATGAATTGAGCTACCTCTTCAATAAAGACGATGAGGGTATGAAGCGTAATAATATCACTACCTGGCGGTATTGTCTGGATGAGAATATAGTGCGTGCCGTCACAGCTGTACTTTACCGGAAATACCGGGATGAACGTGCTTTTAAAAAACAAATGGCAAAAGAGCTGCTCAGTGATTTTATTTATGTAGAAGAACTGGAGCCATTTATTTACGCGCAATATATCAACAACACGAAGTATAAAGATTTTGCTTCATTCTTTCCCCGGATACTGGAGTTCCTGAAACAGCGGCATCCTAAGAAGGGGCTGTGAAAATCTGTTCACGGACAAAACTTGCCAACTAATTGGGGAAGCAAAAGTGCAGGTGGTCATGGAAGAGCAACCACCAGGAAAGCCCTACAATGTAAAGCTCCATAAAATAGTTACCACTAACTACCTAAGCCTCATTGGAGATATGCCAATATGTTAATAGCTTAGTGCTGGCAAGGCTTTGCTGTTAATCCTATAGCATGATCGCTACAATCCGCATTTCTTTAGCATGTCTGTTTTCCTGTAGTATATTAACCCTGAGTGGTTGGGCGCAAACCAATACCCAGGAGGAAATGCTTGCCGCCTGGAAAAAGCTGTCACAGCAGCCTGTAACAGAAAAGAATTTCCGCAGTGCCTGCGATCTGATGCAACAGATCGGCCGGACAAACCTGAAACAGAGCTATGCCATGCTGGCTGAATACACCCCAAAAGTAAAGGCTACTGGCAACAGACATTGGGTACATATTCTGCTGATGGGCTGGGCGCGCGCCAAAGAGTCCACGGGCTATTTCGACGAAGCAGAAAAGCTATATGCGGAGGTCTTGAAGAACACACAGCCCGAAGAGCGGTACTACCGGGAAGCCATGGTATTCATCGTGCTGATGTATGGCGAATGGGGAAAGATCGATTCCCTGGACAAATATGTGGAAGTAGGGGAACGTTTGTGTAAAGCGGCTGAAGATAAAGAAAACCTTTCCTTCCTGTATGGCTTTAAGGCCATGACCCGTATGGCCGATACCGCTTCCATGCGCCATTACTTTGAACAGGCCATGAGGCTCGCTGCTGATCTGCCCGATAAAAATGCCCTGTTTACTGCCACCTATAATTATGCTTATATGTATTGCCAAAGCAATCTCTATAAGCAGGTAACAGTCTTTGAAAGTCTGCTGGAACTGTCCGGAGATTCCACCCTCACCCATTATCCTCCTAAATTGTACGAGCGTACGGCCTTCACCTTCAGGAACGCCGGCCCGAGCGTGTACTATAACCTCATGCAGATAAACCTGCTGCTGACGGATTATGACAACGCCTGGAAGTTTGCCGAGCTCTTCTACGATGCTACCATAAAGCCCAATCCGGCAAGTATCAATGCCCCTTACTTTAATGCAGAAATGGCCATGGCCAAAGCACACCAGGGAGGCTTTGAAAAAGCAAAAGAGTTTCTTGACAAAAGCCGGCAGCAGTTCAATATGGCGGAAGATTCCATTCCTTATAACAGTTACTTTATTGCAGCGGGTATGCTGGCTGAGCAGGCCGGACATGATAATCAGGCATTGCATTATTATGCACAGGCACTGAAAAAAGGTAACACACAGTCGCAACACCTGATACCGCCTGAGATTTACTATGCCCATGCCTTGATCCGCACCGGACAATTGAAAGAAGCAGAACAGGTATTGAGTGGATTTAAGCAGGCGAAAGACGCACGCAAGTACTCCGCAATAGGACTGAATTATCATAAGTACTATGCGGAACTGCTGAAAGCAAAAGGCGATTACCCGGCATACAGCGAGGCGTTGCAAACTTATTACACCATTAAAGATTCTCTCACCAATCTCAACCGGTACCGCGCCATCAAAGAAGTAGAAGCCAAAGTGAGGATCAGGGATAAAGAACAACAGATTACCCGGCTCAATGAAGAAAGTACAGAGCGCACAAAGCAACTCCGTCGTGAACGTATATTTTATGTGATCATTATCAGTTTTACAGTTTTGATGATCGGGCTGTTGGTATTATTGCTGCGCAACCGGCAGATCAGGAGCCGGC
Organism: Niastella sp.; assembly: GCA_017744515.1. GTDB lineage: Bacteria > Bacteroidota > Bacteroidia > Chitinophagales > Chitinophagaceae > Paraflavitalea. The sequence goes on along the minus strand of JAGIBF010000015.1, from coordinate 50,805 downwards.
AGCAGGAAGCATTGCAGCAAAGCAATATTGAACAATTGCAAAAGCAGCACCGCATAGAAGTAATGCAGCAGGCAATGGATGCGGAAGAGCGTGAGCGCCGTAAAATAGCCGACCAGTTGCACGACGAAGTAAACGCTACGCTGGCACTGGCATCCCTGAACATCTCATCAGTTATGGAAAAGGGAACACAGGATGAGCAATCGGACAAAAGACTGCTGAAATCATATGAAAGCATTGTGTCCGTGGCAACTACCATCCGCGACCTTAGCCACCGGCTCACACCACTGGTGATCGAGAAATACGGCTTTCGAAAAGCGATCGAAGAATTGTCAGATACGGTGAACCTTAGCGGGAAGATAAAATTCGAAACCGTAGTAGTGGGATTTGATGATACCCGGAAATACAACAGCGCTTTTCTGAATGATCTCTACAGGATCATCCAGGAACTGCTGCATAACATCATAAAACACGCAAAGGCCAATCAGGCCTCCCTCGAAATGGTGGAGCATGAAAACCATATTTCCATTATGGTAGAAGACAATGGAATAGGGATCGCAGAAGACATGGCGGGAAAAGGTAAAGGACTTACAACCATTCAATCGAGGATTGCCTACCTGAATGGTAAAATGGAAATAGCCCGTAAGCAGGAAAACGGTACGCTCATCGTAATGGAGATACCGGTTTAATTATATAATTATATATGGCGCTCAGACTCATCATTGCAGACGACCATCCTTTGCTGGTAAACGGCTTGATTACCGTTTTACAGGAAATAGAGGGCGTACAGGTACTGGAACCTGCACTCAATGGCCGTCAGCTGATCGACCGCCTGAGGCATACGCCGGCCGACATAGCGCTGATTGACCTCAACATGCCGCAGCTGGATGGTATAGCCACTTTGAAAATACTGCACAAGGATTTCCCTGCACTCAAAACAATTGTATTTACCAACTACCACCAGCCTAAGCTCATTCATGAAGTAAAACAATTAGGGGCGAAAGGCTTCCTCCTCAAAACCAGCAATTCCGTCCAGATCAAAGAAGCAGTGGCGGCAGTGGCTGCGGGCGGCGCTTATTTTGGAGAAGAAGAAACGACAATTAAAACCACACAATTTGAAGACGACTTCACCAGGAAATTCCAGATCACCAAACGGGAAGTAGAGATCCTACGCATGATAGCGCAGGGATACACCACCAAACAGATTGGCGAAAACCTGTTCGTCAGTGAATTTACCATCAATGCCCATCGGCGTAATATATGCCGTAAACTGAACATATACACTCCTGTAGGCCTCCTCAACTTTGCCCGCGAACATGGGCTGGTGTAAAGAATAGTTAGAACTAAGTATTTGCAGACGGTAGGCTGTTGTAGAAATTGCTTAAGAATTATCACAGCAGCATTTGAATTTTAATCATTCTCCCCAAACCGTCATATGTTCATTACGTTACATGGTGCATTTCAGAGCTATACGTTCAATCCCCAGGATGCAGCCAACTGTTTAGGGCAGGGCGGCATGGGGGTTGTATTCAAAGGAAACACGGTAGATGGCAACATGCCTGTTGCCATCAAAGTGCTCTACAAAGAAATAACCTCCAACCTCAGCGCTGTAGAAAGAGAACGGCAGTCGGCCGGCATCCGCATCGATCACAGGAACCTGATCAAAATGCTTGACTTTGTTGAACAGAATGGCATTTTCCACATCGTCAGTGAACTGGTAGAAGGTACCACCCTGCATGCCTGGTTACAGCAGCTGCAACAGGAGAAAAAAAAGCCGGATGCATCCGCAGTCCACAATATCATTGGCCAGGTAATGGATGGTTTGATAGCATTGCATAGTCATCAGCCGGCCGTCATTCACCGCGACATTGATCCTTCCAACATTATGCTGTGTACAGATGGAACGGTGAAAATAATGGATTTCGGCATCGCACGTATATCTGATGGAAAACGCAAGTCGTTGACAGGCATGGGCACTGTGATTGGAAAACCACACTATTCGCCCCCTGAACAGATACGTGGTGAGGGCGATAAGATCAATCAGACCACAGACATATACGCATTGGGAATTACACTGTATGAAATGATGACAGGCAATCCGCCTTTCAATGCCACCAACGAGTATGATGTAATGAAAATGCAGATAGAGAAACCCCTTCCGCAACATGCTGCCATACCGGCGCCGGTATTTAGAGTGATCCAGAAGGCCACTGAAAAAAGGCAGGAGAGAAGATATGCTACCGTTAAAGATTTTAAGCAAGACTTACAGACGGCCTTTAAACAAAACGAAGCAACGACTCAGGCTACCCCTCCAAATAAACAAAAGCGAACAGTTAACCTGGTCCTGTTGCTCCTGGCCGCTATTTTAGCCGTTGCCTGGATCAGGGAAAAGGTGGAACACAGGGATGTGGCCGGCAAATACCAGCAGTTATTTGCTGAAGCCACACCCATAACGATCACCGATATACAATTTGCCAACTGCGATAACAACTCAAACGTGCTCTCCGACTTCGGGTCAACGCTCTATGCCGGAAGCTTACGCTACATCACCCCAAAATTATTCTTTAAAGTAAACAGCAGTACTTCCAACACCCTGCTGCTGGTGCTGAAATATTACGATAAAGAAAAGCTGATCAGGAATGGCGCGTATGAAAAGCGGGAAGACCTCTACAACAGGTATACCCAGTTTGTTCCTATAACGGTGGGCTCCACGGACAATAGTGTTCGACTAATAGGTTTCGGTAGTGAAAAGAGCACATTCAATCCGGGCAGTCACAAGCTGGAAGTATGGCTGGGCAACGTAATGCTTTATTCAAAAGAGTTCAACATCCGTTACGGCAATTAACCACACACAAGTAATCATTTACAGGCATGTCAGCATTTTCAGTAAGCATACGAAGCAATGCAGGAGGGCGCCCGGAAAACCAGGATTGCTATGCCAGCAAACAAACGACTGAAGGGTTATTGATAATAGTGTGCGATGGCATGGGAGGAGCTGCCGGCGGTAAGTTGGCTGCAGAAATGGCCTGCGGTATTGTTGTCAACCAGTTTGAAAAAGCTGGCGGGCAGACTGCCGATAAAATTGTGCAAGCTATTAAAACTGCTAACCGTGCCATATATGCCAAGGGGAGGGCAGAACGTGAACTGCAAAACATGGGCACCACCATTGCCGTATTGTACCTCGAAAAAGGACAGGCGTACTTCTTTCATCTCGGCGACACCCGCATTTATCATATCAGGAACGGACATATTGAAAAACGAACTGCCGATCATTCCCATGTAGGAGAAATGGTGCGTAGAGGAATTCTGAGCGATGAACAGGCAAGGCTCTCTGTTGAATCCAACATTATTTCCAAAGCATTGGGTACGGAGCCGGAAGTAGAAGTGGAGATTACTGCCGGGATCAGTTTTCAACAACATGATCGTTTTGTGGTATGTACAGATGGCATCTGGGGCACCCTGCCCGAAGAAAAACTGATCAGCGCCTGGAGCGAAGACCGGCCCGTGGAAGCTATTACAGCTTCACTGATAGAACAGATCAATACCACACAATACGCAGCGGGCGGCGACCATGATAATATGACCCTTGCATTGATGGAGGTAGTCAGTAGCCATACGCGTAACCGTTCTATCAGCTTGTCGGGGTGGTTCAACATACTTTTATCGATAGCATTGGCTGTTAGTCTGGTATTTAATTTTAGGAGACCTGATAATAACACCAATGACAAGCCGGTTGAAAAAGTAAAAGATACCACAGCGATCAAATCAGGTAAGCGATTCCCTGTAGCTGATTCTACTACAAAAGATTCAATAGGAAAAGTGGCAAGTGATGCACCGGAGCGACCTGCTAAAAAGAAACAGCCAAAGCCACAACAATAAAAAACATACGATTATGATCATTATATCTATTGGCAGGGATGAGAACAACCGGATAGTACTGGAAGACCCTGTTCAGCTGGTCAGCAATTACCAGGCAGAGCTGAAGATCCATGATAACGGCAACATGTTCCTGTTCGATAAAAGCTCCAATGGTACGTTTGTCAATGGGGTAAGGATCCCTCCCCGGCAGGATTTTCCGGTATACCGGGGCAACATGGTATTATTTGCCAATAAGATCCCTTTAAACTGGACTTTGGTGCCCGAAGTACCTGCTGCAGAAGATACCCTTCGTATTATGACCATTGGTAAACACAATGACAACGAGATCCAGTTGAGCCAGCAGGACCGTATAAGCAGGCATCATGCCTTATTGCGGATTACCAAAGAAGGCGGCTATTATATATACGACCTGAGTACCAACGGCACACTGGTAAACAACCTGCGCATTCCTGCACGTTCCTGGTACAAGGTCAGGTACGGCGATCATATTTCTTTTGGAGGGGCCGACAGCCTGAACTGGAAGCTGGTGCCCGCCCATAAAAAGAGTGCTAAGAAAGTGAATATGCGCCCCATGCTGATAGCGGCTGCAGTAGTGCTGTTGATATGGGCAGGAGCATTGCTGTACCCAAAGCTGCTGAAGAAAGACCTGTACAAACAATACGAAAGCGCTGTTTGTCTGGTGGTCAACCAGTATGTATATACGATTGATTTCGGTGAGCTGGGTTCCTTTGATGCCACCTTTGATGAGCGGGGAGCTGCAAAGCTATATGAACCCGGAAAGCAAGACCCTGTGGTCATTACGGGTACGGGCTTTTTTATTTCCAAAGACGGTAAGCTGATGACGAATAGGCACGTGGCCTCCCCCTGGATGTTTGCCCGAGACGAAGATCCTGCAGGCTATAAGTCCCTGCTACAGCTGGCCAGTTATATCATGGCATACCAGGTCAGCAAACTGAAACAAGCCAGCGAGCAGGCTACTACTGTTGACCAGCTTGTGAAAGTTAACAGGTTGATAAGCGCCTGGGCCAATGCCAAACCTGCAATTGGTGGACATCCGCAGGAAGTGTCTGTGCTACTGAACAATACTTTTTTTAATAGCAGCAAGGACCTGATCAACTGTGAAATACTACACGTAGCTGAGAATGAGAAATTAGATATTGGCTTACTGCAAACGAACAGTAAGACCCTGCCTGCACAGGTAAAGAGTCTGGTAAGTGTCGATGATATTGTGCCGGATGAAGAACTAAGGCCCGGTAAAAAGATATTCACCTTAGGCTTTCCAATGGGATTGCGGCTTGCTAAAACCAGTCAGGGAATAAAAGCGAATTTCCAGGATGGACAGGTGAGTCGTGAAACCGATGGAGTCGCTTTCGGTCATAATATGCCCACCACAGGAGGCGCCAGCGGATCGCCGGTATTTGATGAAGACGGCCGTCTCGCAGGCGTACACTATTCCGGCGTACGCGAACAACAGCAGGGATACAAATTTGCCATTACGGCCAGTCAGGTAAAAAAACTATTAGCCACCTGGTGATCAGCAAACTATTCAATCAAAAGCAATACGATATGAGCAAGACAATATACGGAGGAGCTCCCTCCGGCGAAAACCAACCCAATAACCAGCCCGCTGCTCCGGCAGGCAAGGGAACAGTGATCATGACAGATGCGAAGCCATCAAAGATCGTACAACAGAATCCCTTGACGGGTTGGCTGGTTTCTTTTTCCCGGGGCATAGCCGGCGAATGTTGGGAACTGCGTGAGGGAAACCTGTATGTACTGGGCAAATCGGCAGATGCAGATATTCAGTTGTCTGAAAAGGCGGTGAGCGATCGCCATGCCACCCTGCACATCAGGAGGAGCAATGATGAAGAGAGAAGATTGATGATCGTGATCTCCGATACCAATTCCACCAACGGAACCGTAGTCAATGGAAAAGATATTGGTATCAATGGAAACGCTGCCCTGCAACATCACGATAAAATAATGGTGGGGAATTACGAATTGGTATTTATCTTGATTGATCAACAAAGCCTGAACCTGGTTCCCCATGAGCAGTTTCAGGCGGTGGAATCACAGGCTGCACAGTCCTTTGATTACTCAGCACAGTCTTTATACAACAAACGAACACAGATAGAGTAGGAGGTCGCATCATATGGCAGAAAAAGGAAAATTCTCTCCCCACGGAATAAGGGAAGGCTTCAGTGACCTGATCGGGTTGGAAGAACTGCAGGATTTTAAGCTGGGCAATGTCTTTTCAGAAGTATTCAAAAAACATACAACAGAAGAGATGGAAGACCAGCTGATCACCGGCACTTCCCGTCATACCCCTTCGTTATCGGAGATCGAGATAGGATGGGCGAAGCCCTGGTTGTTTGCCCGTCTGCTGGGGATTTCCGTGGTGCTGGCCATCGTGTTTTATGTGAGCTATGATATGTTCCGTAATGTGAACCTGGTACCAGGGTTGATCTTTGTGGGTTCTTTTGCGGTGCCCTTGTCCGTGTTGCTGTTTTACCTCGAAATGAATGTGCCGCGCAATGTTTCCATATTTATGGTGATGCAGCTATTGTTTGTAGGTGGGGTAGCCTCATTGCTCGTTACCCTGTTGCTATCGGAGCGGTTGGGATTCTTTTATTCCTATTTAGGTGCGTCTGCTGCCGGCATCATTGAGGAGACGGCCAAAATACTCATCGTGATCTGGTTCACTGCCAAAGCCGGCCGGTATCGCTGGATACTGAATGGCTTGTTGTTTGGCGCTGCTGTAGGAACAGGCTTTGGAGCCTTCGAAACGGCGGGATACGCCTTTCGCGATATGCTACAGTATGGTGTGGATACAGGTGTGTCCACTATCGTCATGCGCGGTTTGCAAGCCCCTTGTACTCATATAGTGTGGACAGCCAACGTAGCCGCCGCCTTGTGGCTGGTAAAGAAAGACCGTCCTTTTTCCTGGGATATGCTGCAGCAGCCTGCGTTTCTGCGCATTGCCATATCTTCCGTAGTGCTGCATATGCTATGGAATGCGCCATTCAATATTATGCCCCTGCCATTACACCTCGATGTGAAAGATTTGTTGCTGGGAGGCATCGGTTGGATCATCTGCCTACGCCTTATACAAACCGGCCTGAAACAACTGAATCAGGCCCGCCAGGCCGACATGCCGGGAGCATAGCCTGAACACCGCTAACCCCGAAGCCGGACGTTAGATTGTCTTAAAAGCCAACAGCAGAGCTATTATGCACGTGCCTTTCTGTGTTTGATAGTAGATCCTGCCACTCCAAAATCTTCCGGCAGTTCAACTGTCGATACCGATTGGATGCCAATTCGTAAAAGCGCCATATGGTGAATAGTGTGCTCCAGTGTATACATCAGTTCACGGAGATACGTGGTAGTGACCTGAGTCAGTGAAGCGTCATTAGCGCCGTAAGCGGCTACCAATATCAATGGTTTATCTATCTCTTGAATAAAGCGGCAAATTTCCATCAGTTTTTCTATAGCGCGGATGCGATGAGTTTCTATCTCATAATCACGCTTTCTGGCATCATAGTTAACATAGCCTGTTTTATATCCTTTGTCCAGTTCCTGGAAAAATTCGATGATATGCCTGGTGTGCTGACCAATAGAGGCATTGGATAACAAAGGAACCTTCTGTGCATACTGTTCGTTCGTAAGTTTTTCCAGGACTTCTTGTAATTGATAAAGTACATATGCTGTTGGCTGTGTCAACTGATTGGTCATACTTCCTTGAATTATTACTGTTTTTTTACTGTTGGCCATTGTTGGTCAGCCTTCTCGATCATGGCGCCCTGATCTTTCATCCACAGTTGTTTTACCTTCATATTATAGTTGAAATACAACTTATCATTCACTATCGTCCAGGTTTCAGCTTGCGTCGGTGCTTTGTGGCCCTCAGCTGTACCGTAGGCGCAATATCCGCCGTATTGGGGAGCATATCGTTCAGGATTTCCCTTGAAAGCTTCAAGATTTTCTTTCGAAGAAAAAAGCCATTGCACATCCTTGTATACATAGGCCAGGCTGTCAAAACCCTTTACCGGCTTTGATTCCTTGAAAAAGGCGACGGCATCATATCCCCTGATCGCTTTGCCATCGGTGGTAAATACTTCCTGTTTTTGAGCATTTACGCCCATTACTGCAAACAGCAATAACGTTGCTGTGAAAGAAAGAAACTTCATCTTTAATTTTTATGAATGAATAATGAGTAAAAACCTATCCCTTTTGAGTGTCAGGTATCTTATGGAATTAATCGAGTGATATGCTGTATTGAACGTTGGCAACAAAACTTCTTGTTAGTCCGTCGGCCCGCACATCCCTTACTATAAAAGGAGTGGCAGCAATCAGTTCAAGACTTGTTTTGTTCTTAAATTGTTTGCTTGCCATAATTGTTCCGTTAAGCGTCAGCCCCTTCGAGCCGTTAATGCTTGCCCGCTTCCCAAACTGGTCTTCATAAGTGTCATTGCCAACGTGGTAAATAGCCAGTACACCTGGCTTTATGGTGAAGCCTTTCCCGGTGTTGAAATAATAGCCGGAGCGTAACAGTACATCGGATTTTCTTCTGAAAAAGTTGGTCGGCGCAAAACGCTCAACTCGTTTGTCGGAATATTCATGGGGAAAAAAGGTGTTCTTGTTGTTTTGAATTACCGGAACCTGAACACCTGCATTAAATTCCCAATGCCTATGCAGGATATAATTGATGCCCAATATAGCATCATAAGTGCCGAGACTTGATTGATAATCGAGCGGCAATGTGCCGCCTGCATTGTTTTTTTGATTGGAAGAATTGAATGGTATCTTTATTCCTGCCAGTATCCGTAAGTTGTTGGTTGCGTCATCGTCATTGGCTTTATAAGTCGCGATCCCATAAAAATCACCAATACCAAAGCTGTTTCCCAGGAAGCCATTAGCATAGGTGGCTGTAACCTTGCCTGAAACTGAAAAATGCCTACTCAGTTCCTGGGTATATTGCAGATAAGGATTGATGGTAAACGTATTCTCTTCACCCGTTCCGGTATTGCTTCCAATATCGATCCTTCGTTTTTCTGATGCATGTGTGCTAATGCCCTTCAACGCTCCGAGGCTGCAAAAGCCGGCATCACTGCAACCCTGCGCAAAAGACTTACCGGTTAAGAAACTCAATATTAAAAAGAAAACAAGCTGTTTCATGTGCTGAACTATTTTAGAAACCCGAGAAGGATGCCTGGAGCAAAGGGCAAATATTGTTTGGCATTTGCTCCAGGCATACCATTATGTATCTTTTATTGCAGCGTTACCTTGATGATATTGGTAAGAGCAGGCAGCGTTGTAAAGGGGTTTGGATTCGGCACTACAGCAATTGGTTTGCTTTCCGTAAGTGGTGTTCCTGCCAGGTTAAATTGTGTAATACCGGCTCCAGGGAATTGATCAAGCGCTGTTCCATTGTCATACAGTCCGATGGAAGAAGAAAAATCTCCTTTTTTGGTGGCATCGAGATCATTACCTGAAGTAGCAAAGAACCAGTCATTGGAGAAGCCATACATTGTAGCTATTGCGATCCTGTCGCCGGGTTTTACACTGAGCAGTTGAGATACTTTTCCGCCAGCGCCTTCACCGATCCTGGGAAGCAACACTGTATTGGTGGCATCTTTCAATACATATACATTCTTAACGCCTGGTTTATTTTTCAACGCTGCAGCAAGGATGTCGGCGTTACCTTTCTGAGCAAGGTCTTTCAATCCTTCTCCCCGGTCGTTTTCGCCGGTTTTAAAGAATGGATTTTGACCACCCTCATAGACTACTACGAGTACAGGCGACAAGGGCGTAAAAATGCCCGTCTGCCCTGTCAGGTAAGCACTCAGTACAGCATTGTCGCCTGCTTCGGAAAGATTGGTGAGGCCATTGGCAGTTGGCTTACCGGAGGAATAAATAGGCTCAGCCAGCAAGAGGTTTCCGCCAGCCACATAGGATATGGCCCACACGCCGGGACTGAATGGAGTCTCATTAGCTGTACCACCGGAATTGTTCATGATGGTAACAGTAAAGGTAGAATTGCCATTATAAGCAAGCGATACTTTCATCAGTTGAGAAGCGGCGAGGTAAGTATTGCCATAATCGTCCGTGCCGGCAACCTCCTTGATATTTTTAGCAGTGGTTTCCGCAGTTCCCGGATGCACGACAGCCATGCCGGGCTTTTGATTCACACGTGTTCCATTGTCCCATAATTTGATCTGTGCTGAAACATCCCCGGTAATGGGTGTGCCGTCATCATTATATAATTTGATACCCGGGTTGGCAGGTGCAAAGAACAGGTCATTGCTCCATCCATACATGGTGGCAAAGGTGAGCCGTTGATTTTTGGCGGCAGAGAAGCTGAAAGAGACCGATTGCCCGGGAAAAACAACCGGTGGAGTCCCGGATCCCTTAAAGGTGCCGGATTCTACCAGCGGTTTGCTATTCAATACATTCTCGATGGTGATGGTATTGGGTTGCGGCATAACGTCGTTGTCCTTTTTACAGGAAGCCAGGAATAGGCCGGCAGAGATTATCGCTAACGCTTTTAAGTTGTTGTGTTTCATCTTTTTGTTTTTAGATAAGGCAAAGGAACACAGACGATATCCCAAAGCGGTCGCAGAAGTATAACAAAAGTATCACAGCGCTGACCGGATGATTTTTTTACTGAATTTTGAGAAAATTTCAAACCAGCACGGAGATATGAATAAAGTATTGTTGTTGGAAGATGATCCGAATATCGTAGAGCTGTTGACGATCCACCTGAGTGATCTGGGTTGTGAAACGGTGCCGGTAATGAATGGGCACGATGGCCTTGCGGCTGCTACCACACAGCCGTTCGACCTCATTATCCTCGATATTATGCTGCCGGGAATGAATGGTATGGACGTGTGCCGGAGGATCAGGCAAACGGACCGCCGTACCCCTATACTCATACTGTCTGCCAAATCGGAGGAGATCGATAAAGTAGTAGGATTGGAAACGGGTGCAGACGACTATCTCACCAAGCCCTTCAGCGTACGGGAGTTTATTGCCAGGGTAAAAGTAATTTTCCGCAGAAAGGAAGACTATGTGCCCGCGCAGGATATGCCCCCGGTATCATCTGTCATTCGGTTTGCAGGATTGGAGATCGATACGGACAAACGAAAGGTGATGCTCAATGAGAATAGGGTAGACTTGTCTCCGCGCGAGTTTGACCTGATAACCCTGCTCGCCTCGAACCCGGGGAAAAGCTATAGCCGTAAGCGCCTGCTGAACCTTGTATGGGGGTATGATTTCGAAGGGTACGAACATACTGTCAATTCTCACATCAATCGACTGCGGGGAAAGATAGAACAAGACATCTCGAATCCTAAGTTCATATTGACTACATGGGGCATTGGGTACCGGTTTAATGAAGAATTATAAAGCTATTATATGTCTGTAAAAACGATAAGAGGAAACCTGCTGTTCTGGAAAATAGCTGCCGTATTTTCTATACTGTTGGTCATATTGGGAGTTGTATACATGTTGATAGCTTCCAGGCTGTCCCGGTCTTATTATACAACGGCGCATCAGGAACTCTACGGAAACGTTGCTGCTCATTTGGCGAATTTTACGCATCCACTCAAGAACGGACAGCCTGATACGACAGTAACGCATGATATTATTCATTCGATCATGGTGGCAAACCCAAGTGTGGAAGTATACCTGCTGGATACTACGGGAAAGATCACAGACTATGTAGTGCCCGACAAATCGGTGCGCCAGCGACACGTAAATATTGCCACTGTAAAGCAGTGGCTGGCGGTGAAAAGTGGTCAGCGGCCTTTGGGTGATAATCCTAAACAGCCCGATGAACCCAGTATCTTTTCTGCGGCGCCCGTATATGAGAACAACAAATTGACAGGCTATGTATATGCGGTGCTGGCCAGTGAGAAACAACGGGACATTTTAAGTGCGCTCAACAGCGACTTGACTTTACGCCTGGGTAAATACATCTTTCTTTCCGCCTTGCTGATTGCGCTTGTCGTAGGTACCATTACTTTCTTCCTGATCACAGACAGCATTTGCCAGATCGCTGGTGTTGTCCGAAGGTTTAAAGAAGGAGATTATGCTGCCCGTATAGAAGGCTATGCCAAAGGCAATCTGGGAATGCTTACATCGACCTTTAATGAGATGGCTGATGTAATTGTCGACAATTTCGATAAGATCAGTGCAACGGATAGATTCCGCCAGGAGCTTATAGCCAATGTCTCACATGACTTGCGTACTCCCTTATCAATTATGCAGGGATATGTTGAAACATTGTTGATCAAAAAAGATAACCTGACGGAACAGGAAAAAAATAAGTACCTGACAGTAGTGTTGGAAAGCACTAAAAAGTTATCAGTGCTGGTAGAACAATTGTTTCAGTATGCCAAGTTAGAAGCCAATCAGGTAAATCCCGAGAAAGAGCAGTTCCTGCTGAATGAACTTGTTTCAGATATATTGATGGCTTATCAGCTAAAAGCGAAGGAAAGTAATATTAGCCTTAGTCTTGAAACCACCGGTACACTGTCTCCGGTTTTTGCCGATATAGCACTTACAGAAAGAGTCTTGCAAAACCTGATTGATAATGCCTTTAAGTTTACGCCCAACGGCGGCAGGATCACCATTCAGTTGAAACAAATGAGTGCCGGCATACAGGTTCAGGTAGCAGATACGGGCATTGGTATTGCACAGGAAGACCAGGCGTATATTTTTGAACGGTATAAGCAGTTGCATAAAGATGAATTGCCTAAAAAAGGAATGGGTATAGGGTTGGCAATTGTTAAGAAGATACTGGAACTGCATCAATCATCCATACAGGTAACCAGCACACCGGGAAACGGTGCGGCATTCTGGTTCATATTGCCCGCTCTGTCGCGAAGTAATTAGCATATGTCGGCTAAAGGTCGCGAATAGCCCTTTAAAAAGCCGTATATGGCCACCGCCTCAATAAGATCTTCACTCCATCTTTGTGCTGTCGAAAGGAATTAAACAAACGACAACATAAAGCAAGTGGAGCAGCAACCACCAGAAAAAACGGGCGGATCCGAAAAGCCAAAAGAGTAGGGAAAAAACTATAGCATATGTCAAACAATTCAGTTTCATTACACCGGGTGCTAAAAACATCTCCTGAAAAAGTATTCCGCGCATTCACGGAACCAACCGCCATCGCGTCATGGTTGCCTCCTTATGGATTTCTTTGTACCGTTCATGAAATGAAAGTAGAAGTTGGCGGTACCCATAAGATGTCATTCCAAAACTTCTCAACCGGCAATAGCCATTCGTTTGGTGGAAAATACCTCGAGATCAAGCCGAATGAACTATTGAAATACACGGATCAGTTCGACGATCCAAACCTCCCGGGAGGAATGACGACTACTGTTACACTCAGTAAGAACATTGCAGGTACAGAAATAAAAATTACGCAGGAAGGTATTCCTGCTGCTATACCTGCAGAGTTTTGCTATTTGGGCTGGCAGGAGTCACTGGAAAAACTGGCTAAGCTGGTAGAGCCCGAAATCCCAGATGCTTAAAAAAGTTTTTATTCATGGCTGCACGCTTATGGCTGAGTACAGCTAAATTACAATATGAAAAAGTTGACCCTCTTTGTAGCGCTGGTACTCCTTTGTTCGGCTGTTGCTGCACAGAAAAAGCGGGCACGTGATCTCGGAATACCATTTGATGGTACGCCGGGAAAATTCAATGCCATTACAGATGTGAAAGGGGTAGAGGTAGGTTACAGCACCATCATCTCAGGACAGGGAAAAAATGTCCGGGGCAAAGGTCCGGTGCGTACCGGCGTAACGGCCATTTTACCACGTGGCAGGAACAACAACCCGGTCTATGCCAACTGGTATTCCCTGAATGGCAATGGCGAGATGACGGGCACGACTTGGATCACCGAGTCCGGTTTTTTGGAAACACCTGTTATGATCACCAATACCAACAGTGTGGGAGTGGTGAGAGATGCCGTGTTGAAATGGTTTGTGAAAACAGGTTGGTACAAAGAAGATTTCTGGTACACCTATCCGGTAGTGGCAGAAACCTACGATGGCTTTCTGAACGATATCTATGGCTTTCATGTAAAAGAAAACCATGCTTTTGAAGCACTCGACAGTGCCCGGTCAGGCTATTTGAAAGAAGGCAACGTCGGTGGCGGTACCGGTATGATGTGCCTGGGCTTTAAAGGGGGAACAGGCACATCCTCACGCGTGGTGAAGATCAAAGACTCCACTTATACAGTAGGTGTGTTGGTGCAATCCAATTTCGGTTCCAAACGCAATCTTTCTATCGCCGGAGTACATGTTGGCAGAGAGCTCAAAGACACGATGAACTATGAGTTCAAGGCGCCCCCTTCTTACCAGCCCGGCGATGGCTCCATTATCGTGGTTTTGGCAACCGATGCGCCGTTGCTGCCACACCAGTTGAAACGCCTCGCTGCGCGGGTGGCGTTGGGTGTAGGTATTGTGGGCGGTAGAGGAGAGAACGGATCGGGCGACATCTTCATCACTTTTTCAACAGCCAACCTGTCAGCCTTTCAGCGAAAGGACTTCACCAAAGTGGATGTATTGCCCAATGACCTCATCAATCCTTTGTTTGATGCCACGGTACAGTCGGTAGAAGAAGCCATCATCAATGCGATGGTAGCGGCTGAAACGATGGAGGGTATTAATGGCAACAAGGCTTACGGTTTACCCCATCAGTTGGTGATCGATGTGCTGAAGAAATACAACAGGATCAGCAAGTAACATTAGGGGAAGTAGGTTATCTCCTTGACCCGGTCTCGATGACGAAGGCCTTCAATGCTGCCATCTTACCATCACGAAACCGCCAGACGTCGCAATAGGCGTAATCCACCATTTTCCCGTCTTCGTTCTTCATACTGATGGTACCGATGGCCGTAACAAACTCACCTTCGGCAATAAAGTGTTCGACCATGAACTTGGGCGGCTCCACATAAGCCTTTGCCATATATTGTCGAACGGCTTCTTTACCCCGCAGGGTCTGGTCGCCTACAAATGTCCATTCCGTATCATCGGTACAAAAAGACAGAAAACCCTCATTGTCGCCTGCAGTGACAGCCGCATTTGCCTTTTCCAGGATTGCTTTGTTATTTAAGCTCATACGATATTTGTTTTAGTGAACGCATAAATAAAGGGGCCACTCTTTGCTACATAATGCTATTCGATCCATCTCATCTTTGAGAAAATTAAAGTATCATTCGGTAAGAGTATATGAGCTGCACCATAGCCGCTTGTATTAATTTCATCAACAAAAATATATTCCACAAACTTGTTAGCCTTTTTGTCAAAAATCTTTATTTCGGCATTTTGAATTAAGTCGAGAAGTGCCCAATCTAATGCATCCGTAACATAAGCGTATTCGCTTTTTTGATTTCTGGCTGTGATCAAAGTACTATCATGACTCCATAGATGTATGGTGCTATCAGGAACCAATTCTGTTCCTAATGTGTCAGGAATAATGATGGGATTACCTGGGTGCTTGTTTAGGTAGTCGATAACTTGCCTGTAAATAAAATTGTTGTGTTCTGAGGTGTCTTTATTGTTACAATACTCAACGAGTGAACTTTTACTAAAAATGAATTTGGCAACCTGTGTTTCATAAGCCACTTCATTTTTGTCATAAAACCCTAAAAGTTGAATTCTTTGCTTATTATGTCCGCTACATCCTTGAAAAAGAAATACCAGAACCCCTAAATATATTTGAAGTACCTGTTTCATGTTGCTGCTTGGTTCCTGAATATACGCAAGTTTCAATAGCTTGGGGGAATAGCCTCAGCATTTATTTTGCAGAATGCGTGGGTGAATAGCCGAACCGCTTTTTGAAGGCGAAGGAAAAATGGGAGAGGTCTTCGAAGCCCAGCTCTATGTAGATATCTAACGGGCGTTGTTTCTTTTCCTCGATCAGGAAGTAAGCTTCATCCAGCCGTCTTTGTATGAGCCAGTGATTGGGCGTGTCATTGAATATTTCTTTGAAATCCCTTTTGAAAGCGGACAGGCTGCGTCCTGTAAGAAATGCGAATCGCTCCATACTTACATTGAACTTGTAGTTCTTTTGCATAAAGGCTTCAAGGTCCAAACGGCCCGGCACGCCAAAGTCGAATAGTATGTCGGACAACTCAGGATGTAGCTGCAGGAGGATGAGTAGCAACTCTTCCCGCTTCAGATCGGCGAAGGTAGCGCTGATGCTACCGGAGCCGGTGTAGTAAGGCTCCAGCGAGAAAAGGAAGCTATTGATGAGCGCATCTTTTTTGAGTCTGATGAATGCTTCCTTAGATCGGTAGTTGTGATAAACGATATTGTGCCTGCTTTGGAAGTATTTTAAAAATGCTTCATCGAAAAAGATGACGACCTTTTCAAACTCGTTATGATCTCTTACTTTATTATAACGCGCCAGGCTATTCTTGCGCACAAGACAGCTTTCACCCGGTTTTAGGGTACTATGCTTCTTACCATCATAGCCATTCATGGTGCCTTTGGCTACGAACAAAAAGAAATGCTCTGCTATGAATTGTTCAGGCGATATAGCAGGGCCCACAAAGCATGATTTGATCTCCGTTATCTTCATCGTTTTGCCTGCTGATTTACAATGCCAAATTTAAGTAAACTATTGGCAGTAGCTGCTATGGCCTCATCGGTAGTGCGTGGCTTCCAGCCCAGCTGCCTGACGGCCTTTTCGCTGCTGGCCCTTTTGACCATACCTAAATAGGGCGCCACGGCTTTGAGTTTGGGAATGAACAGGGACAGTAATTTAATAAACCAGTTGGGCAATTCCTTCGTGGGCACATGAGCAGCTTTTGCTCCCAGGTGTTGTCTCAACGCCTTTGCTATGTCCAATAAGGAAAGCCCTTCTCCTGACACGGCTATGAAGCGTTGCCCACTGGCCTGTGGCATGGTCATGGCCTTATAATGCAGGTCTGCAACATCGCGTACATCCACATAACCTGATATGAGCTTGGGCAGCACTTTCATATCTCCATTCAGCATCTGTTTGATATTCTGTATCGAGTGGGAGAAGTCATCCGACAATATAGGTCCTAAAACACCTGTAGGGTTTACTACGGCCAGTTCCATGCCTTTGCCATCATTGCTGATAAAATCCCAGGCAGCCTTTTCGGAGATGGTCTTTGAACGCTGGTAAGGATACACGGTGTCATTCAATACCGTCCAGTCTTCTTCCGTATAAGGGGTGGTTTTTACGGTGCCGAAGCCTACAGCGCCAAAAGCGGAGGTGAGCACCACTCTTTTAACGCCGGCATTTTTGGCAGCACGCAACACAAAGAGCACACCATTCCTGGCGGGTATCACAAAATCATCTTCAGTCTTTGCATCTGTATGCGGTGTGGGTGAAGCTACGTGAATAACATACTGACATCCTTCTATCGCCTTCACCCAACTTGCCTTATCCTGTAGATCAGCCTCAGCAAAGGAGAGGTCGTTGAAAGAAAGAATACCACCTTCCTGCAACATTTGTTTTACCAGATCTACTTTCTTTAATGAGCGAAGCGTAGCCCTTACTTTATAACCATTATTGAGCAGTGCAATGATGCAATAGGACGCTATAAACCCCGACCCGCCCGTTACCAATACTGTTGCCTTATTTTCCATCGTAAAGAATTTATGCAAAGCAACGAACGATGGCAAAAAGAGGCTTTGTTGTAAGGTCCAAAGTTTTTTGTTGTAAAGTCCGGGGCAATGGTACTCAGTTACCCAAGCTTTTTTCTCAGCCATTTGCGAACCGGCTCATCATACCATTTCAACGTGACATACGCCAGAATAACAGACCCTATCAATATCAACAACGCATAAGGCCAGGCTTCTGCGATGGTTACACCTTTGTGATTGCTGATCCAGGCCACATAGAAATACACCAGTGGATAATGTACGAGGTAAAGAGGGTAGGATATATCACCTAAGAATTTGCATATCCTGCGTTCAGTCTCGCTATGCACTACGCCGCTGGCGCCGAGGTAAACGATGAGCGGAAAAATAAGGATGATACATACGGATTCATAAATCCCATTCATCCAAAGATGTTCAGCGCCACTTATGCGAGGCATATATAAGACGAGAGCGACCAGGAGACTGCACCATAAAAAAGCATGCTTAATGCGGATGGGTTTGGCTATCCGCGAAAGCAGCAGACCTGCAAAGAAAGGATACATAACGCGGGTAATACCTATGCGCATATGTTCTGCATTGAGCGTCCAACCGCCACTCACATCTCCATTGGGGCTGGTAATAGCCAAATGAGCAAGCGCTGCAGCCGAGATCAACACCAAAATACCCAGCGCTGTTTTGGAGAGCTTCCTGATGCCAATGGCATACAGGATATTGGCAATGTATTCAAAGAACAATGACCAGGCTACGCTATTGAGTGGGTGCATTTCTTGCCAGCCACGTATATCCATCGATAAGGGAATAGGGAGAACAGTATAACCGATGAGCAGCACCAGCAGCATTTTCCAGAGTGGAACAGTATGAATGTCTGGCCAGATCGTCGAGTCGGTAAAATAGAACCCGATAGCACCGAGGGTCATTCCTAACACGATCATCGGTTGAAGCCGTTCGATCCGGCGCTTGAAGAATGTGCCGATAGTCATTGTATGCCAGCGGTCGTCATACGCATAGCCAATCACATAGCCCGACAGCAGAAAGAAAAAGTCAACAGCCAGGTAGCCGTGGTTTACGAGGATATCCAAGTGCCCGGTGCCTAATGGCTCGGTCAAATGAAAGGTGACAACGATTATGGCGGCAACGCCACGTAATCCATCCAATATGAGGTAATGAGGCTTTGTGGCAAGGCTGTTGGTATTCATTCGGGTTTAAATATAAACCGCAAGATTAAATAAATAACTTATCCGAACTTGAATACATTGTATCAAAACATTGACGAATAGTCTCATTGTCATTCGGTGCGCAATGATTTTACCGGATTGGCCATGGCAGCTCTCGTAGCCTGAAAACCGACGGTAAGCAGCGCTATGCCGATAGCCGCTGCTCCGGCTGCTACGAATAGCCAGCCGTTAAGCGCTGTCCGGTAAACAAAGCCCTGTAGCCAGCCATGCAGGAAATACCAGGCCAGTGGGCTGGCAATCAGCAAAGCGATCCCGATCAACAGCACGATATCTTTGCAAAGCATCACCACAATGCCCGATACAGAGGCGCCTAATACTTTCCGGATACCGATCTCCCTGGATCTTTTTTGCGTGGAGAAAATAGCCAGACCGAGCAGGCCTAAACAGGAAATAAAAACAGTGATCCCCATGGCCACATTGATCAACACCCCTGTCCGGAGATCGTCCTCATACAATTGGCCGATGCTCTCGTCCAGAAAATAACGCTCAAACGGTACGCCGGGAAAGATTGCCTTCCAGTCTTGCTCTATATGATCGATGAGCGCCTTCACCTCACCGGCGCTCATGTTCTTTGCCGCAATTTTGAACGCAAGGATGTTCTCGTCCATGGGATCGTGTTTGATAATAACCGGCCAGGTTGCCTGACGAAAAGAGCTCTCATAAAAATCGGCCACCACGCCAACAACAGGATAAGCCTCGCCGGGGCCAACGATCACCTGCTGGCCAATGGCCTTGTTCACATCGGTAAAACCCAGTGCATGCGCACAAGTCTCGCTGATCAGTAATTCCCTGGTACTATCGCCGGGAAGCATATTTCGCCCCGCCACCAGCTTCATACCATAAAAAGGAACGTAATCTGCGCCGCCGCAATGAATGGATATTTCGATCGGCTTCTCATCGCTGCCTTTCAGCTGGCCGCCACCGAATCCCCAATGCATACGGCCCATCGGCGGCCTTCCTTCCCTGATTACCTCCTCTACGCCAGTCAGCTGCCGGATCTGATTCATCAGTACGGCTACCTTGCCGGGCTTGCGCTCCCGCGGATGACCAAGGGTTACGATCGCATCGGTCTTGAAACCGAGGTCCGCCTGCAACACGTACCGCAACTGAGACCCGACGACAAGGGACGCTATAATAAACAACAGCGAAATGGTAAACTGGAAGACGATCAATCCTCTGCGCAGCGTCCCTTTTCCCCCGCCTGGCACTGCCGTGATCCCTTTCAGGATCACTGTGGGTTGATAGCTCCCCAGCACCCTGGCGGGATAAAAACCCGCCAATAGGGTAGTAGCTGCGATGACCAGCAACAAAAACAACAGCGTAGCGCCATCCAGCCGGAAATAAACACCGGCTGGTATCAGATCACTGAACAGGTTGAACAATGGTCTTATCATCAGCATGGCAACGCCTACTGCAGCGATCGTCAACACCAGGGTTTCTATAAAAAATTGTACGGTGATGGCCGACCTGTTACTACCCAGCACCTTCCGGACACCTATCTCTCTCGCTCTTTGCATGGATTGCGCCGTGGATAAATTGACAAAATTGACAATGGCCAGCAAAAGGATAAAACCTGCCGCAGCCATGAGGGTGTACAAGACCGATAGGCTGGCCTTTCTGCCTTCACCGCCATACTCAGGGTGAAAATGGATGCCCGACAGCGGTTTCAAATGGGCAGCAAACGCCGTGTTCGCACCGAAATGCCGTTTCATAAAAGGGATGAATTGCACATCGATCTGCGACGGTTGGATGTCCTTTGGCAATTTGATCATCACCTGGCTGGCGCGGTTTATTTTGCCCCAATTGTCCAGCGTGATCCTATCCTTGAGAAAACTAACAGGGATCGTAGCAAAAGAGATCCATTGACTAAACTTAAAATCGCTGTTGCCTGTCCAATCGGCAACGACCCCTGTTACCGACACCGCCAGGGAATCCTGGTAATAGAGGGTTCGGCCAATGATCTTGTCGGGGTCGAGATCACCAAAGTATTGCCTGGCCTTTTCTTCGGTAAGCACCACCGAGTGAGGCATAGCCAGGGCCGTGGTGGCGTTGCCGCTCAACCACCGGTAGCGAAAGATGTCGAAGTATTGCGGCTCTGCGATAACAAGGCTACCCGCATCGTCGAAGCGCTGAGGTTTCTCGTCGGGGCCGCCTGGTATCGCCACGTTGGCGGTATAACGATGAAAGGCTGCCACGGTCTGCAAACCAGTCATTTCCTGGCGCATGGCCGCGGGCATGGGGCCAGGCACAAGGTTCAAATGATTATCCTTTGTCTGGAAGTCTACACAAAAGAGGCGGTCACGGTCCGGATGGAAAGTGTCGAAGCTGAATTCGTGCCGGGTGATCAGGTAAATGAACAAACAGGAAGATACACCCAATGCTAAGCCCAGCACGTTGACAAGGCTATAAATTTTATTGCGGACGAGGCTGCGCCAGGCCACGATCCAATAGGTTTTAAGCATAAGCGTTGTTTTGGGAGAAACACCTAAGATGCCTGACAGCTAAAATAGCATAAAAAAAGAGGCCATCTTTTTGATGACCTCTATCTGTGAAAGGGTTTGATAGTATCGTGCGATCCGCAGCGTTGGCGGCTGATCACTGGGGTTCCAGTACCAATATTATCTTGTTGAAGTCCGCTGCGGCATTAATGATCTTCTGGAAATCGGAATATAGTGACAAGGGATACAGCAGGTTGCAGTACTGTTCCCTGACCGAAACCTTCAATACGTTGCCTTCCAGTTTGTAGGAAGATTCGAATCCCATGGTTACCTGGCCATTGTCCTCGACAACCTTTTTGATATTGAGGTCATCCGGGTTTTTGATCTTATAACCTTTGGGGATCACAAATTCGATGGTCCTGATCAGTGCATGCGGATAATTGACATCCATATCGAACTGCCGTGGCTTTTCCTGGTACATTTCAGCCTGGGGGCCGATGATCTCGCCGATCTTTACCAGGATCTTATTGCCCGCCCGGTCTACCAGCTCACTGGCATTCACCACCAGGTCCAGTACAAAAGGCTTATTATCCGGGAAATGTTCCATTTCCTTGTTTTCGATCTTGGAATTGACTACACGTTCAGAGTTGGTTCCAAACTTAGCCATTTCTTTGATCATCTGTCGCTGCTCGTCATCCGTGCCATAATTGAAACTGGCCCGGTAGTAGATCGATGAATAGCCCGTATAAGATTGCCGGGTGTGTACCATCAGGCTGTCGAGGGTGGCGTTGAGGCTGATTTTGGCGTCGATATTATTGTTTGACCAGCTGCAATCTTCACCATTGATGCGACGGATGTCGGCAATAGCAGTAGTAAAAGTACCGATGGTTGTTCCTTTGCAGAATATGCCATTCGTGCCGATCCATTCAGGGTGAATGAGTGGGTAGCGCATTTCCAGCAGCGTGGGTGCTATGAATTTCTTGAGTTTTGGAAAGTAGATCACCTGATTGTCACAATTGTTCCAGTTCTCGAATGCCCGGTCGATCGCATAATCCTGCCTTGACCCGCAAAGCACAAATTCATGTTCTACGTTCAATTGTTTGAAGATGGCTCCATATAAG
The DNA here is from genome assembly GCA_017744515.1 of Niastella sp. Lineage (GTDB taxonomy): Bacteria > Bacteroidota > Bacteroidia > Chitinophagales > Chitinophagaceae > Paraflavitalea. Next base: position 28,486 of record JAGIBF010000015.1, on the reverse strand, counting down.
CGCAGGAT
>JAGIBF010000015.1:15096-28468 GCA_017744515.1 Niastella sp. | reverse complement strand
GGATACCCCGGTGATTGGATATCTTATTCTTAATGATCATCTCGATATCTTCGGCCGATTCGTCGCTATTATTTTCTGATGTGCCAATATTTTTCTTCAGGTAGTTCTCGACAGCAGTTACAATAGCAACCTCATTGCCGGTGATCTTCTGCCATTCATTCTTTTTGATGACGTCGGCGACGCGTTTTATTTCTTTTTCCGAATAGCTGCCATAAATACTATAGGCCCGCTTGGCCAGCTCATTCCAGGTAAATACCCTTTCAGTTTTGCTGCGCGAGGCATTGTAGGAAAGTTTATACTCCACTCTTTTCAGGTTGGCATTATACGCAGCATATTTTTCTTTTTCCGCACCAACGATTTCCTGCTGCCGGATAACGATCATGCGTTTGGCATTAAAGGCAGTGTCTACGGCTGTATTAACCTGATTATAACCCTTGGTTTCAAAGATCAGCCTTTCAGGAGATATGATGGCCACTTCTGCTTCCAGCACAGGAATGCTATTCTGAATAACCTCACGACCAAAAAACGATACATTGGTCTTATAGGTATAATAAAATTCTACGTCGCATCCCTTTTCAAGCCCTTCCATAGCGAAGATCTTATAATACTGATCATCTTCCTTCAGGTCACGGATATTCTTGCTGTCGATGGTGATGACCTTCCCGCTGGAGAGAATGGTGCGGGCCATGATATCTACGATCTCATTGTTAGAGTTGACGGGAAGGTAGACCTTATTGAATTGCTCGATGCCTTTGTCGTCGATAATGTGAATACGCCTGTGTAAGGTCCTGTAAGAGGCAACCTCTTCCTTCTCGTCTATGTATTCTACCCGGCGCTTGTCCAACAGGATGACGGCCGATTCATTCTTGTACTTATCACCCGGTTTTTGAACCGTAGCGCTGCTGGTCCATTTTTCCCGTTCGATCGCTGGAGCCGTTTGCGTAAAAGCTTCCATCTGACCGATCACCAGGCCAAGGGTTAATACTTTCTTCAGAGGGGTCAACATGGGTTACTATATTTTTGAAATACTGATAGATTCTTTGTATTGCGGAAAGAGGTTTTCCAATACTTCATTCCATTCCTTAAAGTCCTTGGGTTGCAACAACAGATGGTCGTTGTAAAACTCCTGGGTCAGGATAATCGTGTTATTTTTCTGCTCATAGTGAATGACAAATCCCCAGATATTATTCTTAAATGATTTGCCTTTGGGCAGGTAGGAAACCTTATATCCCTCCGGAATGGTCAACACCGTTACAAACCGTTTTATAAAGCGGAAATCAAATTCCATCGGAATGGTACGCTTCGGGTAATCGATCTCTTCGTGTTCGTAAAGTTTGAGCAGGTTCAGATTTATATACCACTCATCGGCCAGTTTACGGGCATAATTCTGTAGCTCGAATTTGGCAGTAAGTGTAACGTGTTCCTTTTCTGCTTTCCCGGCGATCTGATAATTGCCAAGCTGAAACTTATTGGAGCCCCGGGTGAAGCGGCTCTTCATATAATCTTCTTTATCCTTCTCACTGTAATAGTTTAAGATGTCGCGTGTATTCATCGAAAAGTAGCCACTCATATCCTGCGTAATGGAGCCTGAAATACCTTTTTCGGTGAACTGCAGGAAGCAGGTGTCTGTCAGAATACTGACTGATTGGGCAGGAGAAGGGACGGTTACGATCTTGTATTGATCCGGACTAAGGCCGATCATTGCCTCTTTTCCCTGAATGTGCGATGCGGGTATGCCAAAGATACAGGTGGCGTCAGTGCCATCCAGGAAAATGAACTCATCCTTTTTTAGCTGGATAGCGCAGATCATGTGGTTCGCAACCATCGGCAACGGCGTCTCCCGGTATGAATAGGGGAGGGTGCGGGTACCGATCCAGGTATAGTAAGCCGGCACACCGGCAGCATTGAGCATTACTGTAAGGATACTGCTCATATCTTTACAATCCCCAAAACGGCGGGAGCAAACGAGATTGGCTTCGCGGGGAATAAAACCTTCCATGCCCGCTTCAAAAGCAATATATTTGATCTGCTCCTGCACCCATTGGTAGATTCGCCGTGCTTTATCCTCGGGAGAGTTGACTCCGTGGGTAAGTGAATCAACTACCTTTTTCAATTCAGGCCCCACTTCCTTGTTGATATCTTTGACAAAGCTGTAGTTGAGCTTGTACATGGTATTGGTGTCGGCCAGATAAGCTACTTCTGCACCCTGCGCGTTCTTATACTTTTCAATATAGAACACGACGTGCGGTGTATAATACGCGGTCCCGGGGGCATCCGCGTAATTTTGGAGCGGAGCCAGGTCTTTCACCTGGAATTTGTAGGTGATCTCGTTTCCGCGCTTTGACTCCGTAAAGATGATCTTATCCGTATTCAATCCCTTCAGTATATATTTTACCGACATGTCCTTAGGGAAAGTGACAGTCATTTCATTATTTACGACTGGTATTCTGCGGCCGAAATAATGAGCGGGAAGCAGGTATGGTTTCTTATGGATAATCTTCAGGTCCAGGACGCCGATGGCGCCCGGGCCAATGGCTGGAAAATCGAACATGGTTTGCTTTACATCGTCATAAAACACGCTGCCGGATTTTCCGTCACCCGTTTTGAAGTTGGTAACCTTTATCTTTTTATTGTCTGCAGTTTTCGTGTACGCCTCATACTCTGTCACATGGTGAAAGCCACTTTGGGTAAAGCCATACCGGCTCATGTAAGTGGCGGCGTTTGTTGAGAGATACATCATTTGCTCGTTTTCCCTGCTCTCTACAGAAGGCTCACCATCCTTGAGTGTTATCTTGTATTGAGTAGTACTGTTGAGCATTACTGCCTCCTGCCCGGGATACTTGCTTGTCAATTCTTCCGCCTTTTGTGCGGAAACCAGGGTTGGCAGCGCCAGTGCTGTTGCCAATATAATTAATGAGTAGGCTGATAGTTTCATTTGACCTCCAGTAATAATCCGTAATAGTAAAACCTCACCTGCTTGAGCTTCCCATTGTCATCGTAGAAGCGTTGTTCGCCATGCAGGCTGTCGTCATAATAATTACCTTCTTGTGTCACAATTCCTTTGGCATTGTATTCCTTATAGGGACCATGCAGGTTATCATGTACATAGGTGTGCGTGTTTTGCACTTTTCCATCAGAAAAGTATTGGGTGCGGACGCCTTCGATATCGTCATATATTTCCTGATTGGTCACTGCTACTTTGCCATTGGGGTGATACAAGGTGTAGGTGCCATGAAGTGCGCCATCTACATATTCCATGGATCCGGAAGGATTACCATTTTGGTAGAAAGCCTTGAATTTGCCATTACCCCGGATGAGCGGGATTTCCGGGACCAGTAGCCCATTCTTGTCCAGGTAGCTGTAACCTGCCTCCAAGCCCTGGTCGTAACGGAGTTGATACATCAGGGTGCCATCTTCGGCATACCGCTTGTAAAGGCCATGACGCTCGTTATCCCTGGTTTGAATTTCCGTATCGATTTTGCCATTTGGGTAATAGAATATTGTTTTCCCTTGCAATTTGTCTGATTTATATTCTTCCGTAGAATACAGTACACCCTCGGGCGTATAGTATTTCCAGGTGCCTTCCTTTTCATTCAGTTTATACTTGCCCTCGATGCGCACCTTGCCTCCATAGCTATACGTAGTATAATTACTGTCAAGCATACCATGTACATACTGTTGTGAGATCATCAATGAGCCATCAGGATAATAGAACTTGTGTGGCCCTTCGATCTCATTGTTTACATAAGTACATTCTATGTACAATTTCCCATTGGGATAACGTGAGGTGAATTTCCCGCTGCCATTGTTTAGCTTTACAACATTGATCACCTTGCCGGTTGTATCGTATTCTGTCATCGACACAAGTTTGTCCATTTGGTACATATAGGTGCTATGAGCCTTGCCGTTGGGCCAGAACTCAGTCTTACTGCCGTTACGGGAGTTATTTAAATAGGAGGACCTTGAGGTTAGCGCACCATGTTTATCATAATTCAACCATTCGCCCTGCAGCTGGTCTTCGCCATACCAGCCTTCCTCCCGGATACCGCCTGAAGAATACCAGGATGTGTAATAGCCGTTTTTCTGATTTTCAGCATATTCTACAGTATAACTTTTTTTGCCGCTTTGGTGATAACCAACGGTAGCTCCATTCAGATCTCCATTCTTGTAAGCTTCCAGAAGGCTCTCTTTGCCCGAACCGTAGTAGTATATCTTGGTTCCATCCAGAGCGCCTTTTTCCCCATAGGGAGTGAGCGTTTGTTTGCTGCCATCAGGACTATAGGTGGTGAGATCAAGTCTGCCTTTCTTTAATTCAGAAATGCTGATCTGCTTTCCGGTTTTATCAAAGTAACGGCCGGCTTTCAGCCTGTCGTCGTCAAATGTCAGTGTAGAAAAAAGCTTACCATCCTCAGCATAATAGTTGATATCGCCGGAGGTTTTCCCCTTCTTATTCATATAACGATAGGCTACTTTTCCGTCTTCATGGTATGACACATATTCTCCTTCCAGTACACCTTTGTCATAGGTTTCTACAGTTTGAAGTTTGCCATTATCATGATATCGCTTCACGGCGCCTATCAACTTTCCCTGGGTATAAGTGCCTTCTGCAGCCAATAACCCATTACTGTTCCAGCTCTTAAAGACGCCATTCAGTTCGTCGTCAACATAAGTTCCTTCTGTATCGGGCCGGCCGTTGATATAAAAGGTTTTGGCAAGGCCCTGGCGTTTGCCGTTCACATAGGCCTCTTCCATTTGAAGAGCGCCTGACTTGTAGAATACTTTCTTTACACCATTAAGTTGGCCCTTGCTATAGGGTTCAATGGTCTTGACAACTCCATTTGAGTAATAGGATGTATAATCACCGTCGGCTTGCCCGTCTTTATAAGTTGACTTGGATTCGATAGCCCCCTGCTCAGAATAGTAAACTTGCGCGCCGTCCTGCTTGCTATTGCGAAAAGTTTCTTTGGCTTTAAGCTGACCAGTGAAATAGTAATAGGAAAAAGTGCCTTCTTTTTCGCCTTTATCACTGAAAAGCCCTTCCGACCTTTTGTTGCCTGAAGCATAATAGAATGTCCAGGGGCCTGTAAGCATGTCTTTTCCTTTAATAATGCCTTTTCCATACAGCTTTCCTTCGGAAAACTGATAACAGGGACCATTGTAATTGCGCTTTGCATATTGCAATTCACGGGTAGCCCTGACAAGGTTGAAATATTCAACCACATCCGCTTTCAAAGCTTCAATATCCTTTTTCTTCTTTTTATTGAAATCCTGGATAACTGGCAGGTCTACGCCTGAAAAGGCATAATTGACGAAATATTCGAATTTTTTATCCTCAAATATTTTCTTGAACAAGGGAACATAGAACTGCATGTAGTAGTCCTTGTCGCTATCGTCGAATGCGAGCTTTTCGAAAACCACCTGCATTTGCCGGGAAATATTATCGTCGAGATCGATGATGATCTTATAGCCTTTATCCAGGGCTATCTTGGATAGCACGATTTGCTCTATCAGCCTGAAATTATCCGAAGGGTCCTCGGTACGTTTATTGAGTAGCTCTGTAATATTGTCCGTGCTTTTTGATATCTCACTCAGCACATTGATCACGTTTTTAGAATACCTGCTGTTGGGTTCTACCGTCAGACTGGCCAGCATGCACAAAAAGCCCGGCACAACCTTGCCCTGATTCAGCGCGCTGATACCCAGTTTATGATGTACACCGGGGGAATAGGGGCTAATGAGCGCTGCCTGTTGAAGCACTTGTTCGGCCTCCTTGTATTTTTTCTGCCGGATCAGGGTGGTGCCTTTATTTAGATATAGGTTGACGAAAGCAGGGTAGACACGCAGCGCCGAATCAAAAATCTGCAGCGCACGATCCTGTTCATTATTATAGTCATACAGTGCGCCATAGAGCACCAGCAATTCCGGGTCACGCTCAGGGTCCGATCTGTCGGCAAGCCCTTTTGCGCAGTAGGTAATACCGCGGGCAAACTGGCTGTCAACGGAACAGGTTAGCGCGCTTTCATATAGCGCCAATACATAGTTGGTATCACCCACTGGAACTTTATCAAATTCTTTCAGGGCTTCCTGGTATTTACCTTCATCGTATAGCTTGATACCGGTTTCGATGATCTCACCGGAATTAATACGCAAGGCTTTTTGCCGGGCAGCAGAAAAGAGGAAGGACGTACAGAGTACAGTCAACAGGGTTAATCGGGCAATCATTACTACAACGGTCTTTATTAGGTGAAAGTTTACAGTAATTAGGATAAAAACGAAGTTGTTGCAGGTATTATTTTATGGATAAGTAGTATATCTGTGAGCCATAAGGGCCTGTCATATAGTGAAATATCCAAAGCGACAGGCCGGGACAAATAAGAACAGACGCGCAATGTTGCGGTCCTGCCTGGCTTGTCATCCCGGTCGGACATGATAATAGCATTGGTTATTGTGCCAAAGATAATCGGAAGAGATATGTAGGTGAGTACAAACCGATAATCGTGTCGAAATAGGGTATAACTGTGCAGTTTTAGGCAATAAGTGTGCAAAGGCGAAAGGCGATAAGTCAATTTTCGCTGCATCCGGCAATTAGGTCAGGGAGCAGTTATGGCCGCTATTATTCCGCTTTGGAGTAATTTATCAACCCTTTAATGAGCTGTATACCGCCAAACACGATGGCTCCCCAGAAAATAAAGCCGATATTGGCCATCGTGGCAATAGTGCCGCCAACGCACCATACGGCACCCCACAAAATGTCCTTTTGTGCCTGTTGTTTTATGGCGTTCGATATCTGACCACGCAGGTCTTCAACAACTGCCCTGGCTTGATCTTCCGGAATGCCATTGGCAACCATCGTATCAATAGCTTGTTCTGGACTAACCTGCTGCTCGACCAGCAGATTGGCAGCCTGGTTGTAAATTGTATTGGTATCCACTGGTTGGGGAGCAAGGGTATTCTCCATGAGTAAGGGTTTTTAGGTTACTGCGATGTTACAACAATTTTTAACGGTAACCAATAGGTATAGTTATTACTAAGCAGATAGCAGGTCCTGAATCCGGCCCTCGCAGGCATTAATTGATATCCGTCAAACAGCCTGAGCTGCCAAAACAAAAAAGCAAGCCTTTCGACTTGCTTTATGAACCCGTTTGGACAATTATTAGATCAGGTATATCTATTTGAATTCATTGATATTTCTAACCCTTACATTGGGCATAGTTTTGAAAATGTCTTGCATATATTTTTTATGGTTGGCTCCGGCAATAACGACCACTCTTTTCGCTCCTGCCTTTCTCGCTCTGTTTACAACATTTTCACACATCCCTTTATTTCTCATTATCCACCAATGTATTTTCGAAAGCATTTCTTCTTTTGGGAAGTTCGCCATATTGTACATCTCTGGCAAATAGAAATCTCCTGAAGCAGAGATGGCAGATGCTTCGTCTGTATTTAACCATTCAGTTACGTTTTTTGAAGACTTTTCGATACGCTCATATTTTTCATACCCATTATTGATTTTATCCAAACTAAATTTCAATTCTTTTCTAAAGAACGTAGTAGTATCTTTTCTAAATACATTGAATTTTGTATCGAATGCTGCCCAGGATGCTCCCCAATTCAAATCGTAATCCTGGCAATCCATAGGAAGCAATTCATGAATTCCCATTTCCTGCATCATTGGAAATGCTATAAATGCATATTCAGAGGTTTTCAATCTTTTCATGCTTCGCCCTGTTGTATCCAATTGAGGACTAAGCAATTTATTGACATAGCTTTCAAGTTCGGCATCAGGTGTTTGCTGAAGGTTATTGAAAACTTGCCAGAATTGATAGTGACCATTGGCAACATCTTGATTAAGATAATAAGCATGGGCTAAATCAGTTTTTACCCGATAATCTTTGGGGTTTGACAGGGATAGTTTTTTTAAACTGTCAATTGTCTTGGGAAGTAACGCTGCTGCTATGCTACGATTGTTCATCAGCATTTTTAGCCGTTTAATATTGTCCTGTTTACACCAATAATCCATCACAAGTCGCTCATCTTCCTTACTCAGGAATTCGCCAAAAAAAGCATTAGGGTTGAATTTTTTGATTTTATTGTGAATGCCGGAGAAATCCTGTGTAGGGTACTGGCTATAGTTATGGGAAACACCTATCAGCATAATATCCACTTGTTGCGCATAGGCGTTGATCGAAATGAAGAAAATAAAAAAAATGAGATACTTCATATTGCTGCCTTTTTAAAGTGTTTGTCAGCTCTATTCATTGCAACCAATGATGATACAGGATTATGTACCAATTTCGATCGCGCTGTGCAAAGCCCGTGAGGTGTAGATTTAGAAAGATGAAACACCTCCTCATTACAGTATTAAAAGATGGTGTAATATTAAGTGAACCGCGTACAATTCTCGAACACAAAAAAGCCTTCAAATTCGATCGAATCTGAAGGCTTCTTATTTGTTTGTGAACCCGCTGGGACTCGAACCCAGGGCCCCAACATTAAAAGTGTTGTGCTCTACCAACTGAGCTACGAGTTCTAACCTCCCTTACTTACTCAATAACTGTCTCATTTTCAGGACCGTTATATCGTTTTTGGGAGTGCAAAAATACGTAGAAATCACATCGCACCAAATTTATTTCTGATTTTATTTTCACACCCTGTGGATTGAAATCATTTGTTTTTTTGGAATTCCCGCAAACTCACTGCCAGCCTGCGATGGCAGCGTGCAATTTCATGGTAGCGGCTAAAAATAAATATGCAAACCAGTGAGTTACAGAAATTTAAAACAGCTCAGAACCCGCTTTCCAACAAAACAGGGTGTAATTTAGTTATGATTACACACTATGGATTATACCAGGGAATTCAGGAAGTTTATCAGTAGCCAGTATTTGTATGCAGGTGTGCGCATCACCGCCGGCGCCATCATTCCCGCTGTAGTATTGAATCATTACGAACTCCTCACTACGATGATGGCGATCCCGCTGGGCGCCCTGGTGGTCAGCATTACCGATATGCCCGGTCCCCTCCAGCATCGCCGCAATGGCATGCTGGTAAGTATCCTGCTCAACTGTATCGTGGTGCTGATCGTTGGTTTCACCCGGCAGTTCCCCTGGATGGTAGGTCTTGAGATCGTTCTTTTCGGTATGCTCTTTTCCCTGGCCGGCGTGTATGGCAACCGTGCCAACTCGATCGGCCTGATCGCCCTGCTGGTATTCATTTTCAACGTCGACAGCCACCTGGCCTCCACCAATATCTGGCGCGATGCTGCCTGGTTTACGGTAGGCGGTGTTTGGTATGCCTTGTTGAGCTTCTTCCTGCACACCTTGCGGCCCTATAGACCTATCCAGCAATTGTTGGGCGAAAGCCTGATGGAAATTGCCGGCTACCTCCGTGTCAAAGCAGCCTTCTATGACGTGGAGCGCGATAATGAACACCTGTATAAAGAACTGATGCGTCACCAGGTGGCCATTCACCTGCACCATGAAGAGTTGCACGAAATGCTCTTCAAGGCAAGGCGCGTTATTGCTGAATCTACCAGCAAGAGCCGCATACTCATGATGATGTACCTCGATAGCATAGACCTGTTCGAGCGCATCATGACCACTCAGCAGGAATATGAAGCTCTGCACGAAGAGTTTGACGATACAGAAATATTGAAGACCTATCACCAGATGATCCTGCTGGCATCCGACGAATTGCAAAAAATAGGCTTGTCAGTACAGGAAGGATTGCCCTATAGAGATGATCATTCTCTCGAAGAGGTGTACAAGGAAACCAGCGATGCCTATTTTGCCTTGCGCGATAAAGAATTGGGGCCCCATACCATTGAAGGATTCATCAAGCTGCGGCACATTCTGTACAGCATTGAAGATCTGGTGGAGCGCATTGCTGTGCTGGCGCATTATTCCACCTACGATCGCAACATCAGCAAGAACAAAGAAGTAGGGGAGAGGCGCCTGAAAGAGCAAGCCCCTGCTGACCAGGAATACAGCATCAAACTGCTGGTCGATAACCTTTCACTGCAATCATCCCATTTTAGACATGCCGTGCGTGTCACACTGGCGATGATGATCGGGTACATCATTTCATTGCTGTATCCGTTGGGACATGGGTACTGGATATTGCTTACGATCGTCACGATCCTGAAACCTGCCTACAGCATCACCCGCCAGCGTAATATTCATCGCCTGGCAGGTACATTGATCGGTGCTGCTTTTTCTTTTGGCGTCCTGTTCTTTATTAAAGACAACACGGCCATTTTCGTGCTGCTGCTGGTATCCATGATCGTTTCCTATACCTACATCAAGCTCAACTACCTCGTAGGGTCGATAGGCATTACGGCCTATGTTATCCTTAGCTTTCACTTCATGAATCCCGGTGGGTTGGCCACGGTATTGCAGGATAGGATCATCGATACGGGTATCGGCTCGCTCATTGCCTGGCTGGTGTCCAAATTTGTGTTGCCACTATGGGAGCATGAGCAAATCGATCCCTTCATACTTAAGTTCATTCAAACCAGCAGGCACTACTTCAATGTGGTATCCACTGCGTTTACCAGCCAGTCTGCAGACAAAGCCGGTTACAGAGGTGCGCGCAAAGAAGCATTTGTGGCCCTGGCCAATATGTCCGATCATTTTCACCGTATGCTGTCGGAGCCCAAAAACAAGCAGCCCGGCCTTTCACATTACCACCAGTTTGTAGCCACCAGCCACCTGCTGGCCTCACATATCGCCTCACTTTCCTATTATGCAGAGCGGTCAGCACCGCAATATGCTTCCCCTGATTTTCTGCCACTCATTAAACAGGTCGACGATCAGTTTAGAGTTTCTCAAAACCTGATGGAACACCAGGCACTTCCCCTCGTTGAGCAAAAGACGGGTGACTATCCAATTCGTGCCCGCCTGCAGCAGCTCTTCGAGCAAAGACGGCAGGAGATACAGGCAGGCCCTGGCAATGTGCAACAATCTGTACGTAAAACACTCTCAGACCTCAAAGCCATTACCGATCAGTTCCAGTTGATCTACTCCATCACAGCTGAACATGTAAGGATTTTGGGTAAGCTGAAGAAAGAAGAAAGCTGATGCAGTGCTTACTGGTATGTGATCTTGTTATATCTTTGTCCTTCAGTTCTGCATGAAAATTTACTCTGCGTTACAAATCGGCGATTACCACACCAATCATTGCGAAGATTACCTGTTTATCGACAGCCTGGGAAAAAACAAATACGTCGCGGCCGTTATGGATGGCTGCACCATGGGAACAGATAGCTACCTCGCTTCTACCTTGACAGGTAAGCTACTCCGTAAAATAGTCAAGAGCAGAAATTACAAGGATTTGTATACTGTTACCCCGGTTGCTGATACTCCGGAAGTGATTGTGAAGTCTGTATTGGCCGAACTTTTTCGGGAGTTGGCGGCAGTTAAAAACCAGCTTTTGCTCGATCAGGATGAATTGCTGACTACATTGATGTTGCTCCTTGCAGATAAAGAAAAGAACGAAGGATTCGTCCTCGTTATTGGCGATGGCCTGGTCTGCATTAATGGTCAGGTAAGGGTGTTCGACCACGATAATAAGCCGGATTATATTGGATTCCACCTCGGTAAAGATTTCGAAGAATGGTATGCAGGCCATTTCCAGAAACTACATTTCCATAATATTGCAGATATATCCATTGCCACGGATGGCATTGAGTTATTTACCAGAGTGACTGAACAGCAACTGGATGTCGTAGATCCTGTAGATTTTCTTGTCAGAGATACAGAAGATGTTGCAAAGGACGATATGCTGGAATTAAAACTGAAAAAGCTGGACCATCAATTCGGAATGAGGCCGGGCGATGATCTGGCAATTATTCGAATTATCAATAATATACCATGAAACAATCCTTGGCCCGCATAGCACTGGTAGTAAGCGATTATGATGAAGCCATTGCTTTCTATACACAAAAATTACATTTTACATTAATAGAAGACACCGTACTCTCGCCCGCCAAAAGATGGGTAGTGGTATCTCCACCGGGCTCAGATGGATGCTGCCTGTTACTGGCCAAAGCTGCCAATGAAGAGCAGCAAAGCAGGGTAGGCAACCAAACCGGCGGCAGGGTATTCCTGTTCCTGTATACCGACAACTTCGACCGCGATTATAAAAACCTGCAGCAGCATAACATCACCATTGTACGTGAACCTGTTATGGAAAGCTGGGGTAAAGTGGCGGTATTTGCCGACCTGTATGGTAACCTGTGGGACCTGATCGAAGCGCCCGGGCAGTAACCGAACACTAAAAAGACATCGGAAAGATTGAGTACGTAACTTTACGAGTAGCAGCTAAATCCTGCTTCATGATGCATTGCAAAGCCATTAAAACAGCGCTGGAACAGATCATGATCTTCCGCCGGTTATTCCTGCAGGAGAACAACTGTCAGATACGTTATAATGCAGTACATGAGCGAGGCTGGTCCGATTCTTACTTGCTTTTCCTTGACGAAGTAGCAGTGGGGTATGGATCAGTGAACGGACAAGATATACACGGCGTCCGCGAAACCATTTTTGAATTTTACCTGGTGCCCTATGCCCGGCATTGCGCCAACCTGCTTTTCCGTGAATTGCTGAATACTGCAGGAGCTACCCTGATCGAATCACAAAGCAATATATTACTCCTTACTGCTATGTTACATGAGTTTGCCGGCAATATAGATGCGCCGGTAGTACTGTTTAAAGATTATGCGGTAACAGATTATAAGATACCCGATACAATCTTCAGAACATTGAAAGAAGGTGAACAGGTATTTACAAAAGAGCCCGGCACCTATGTGTTGGAACTGAAGGGAGAAGTCGTTGCCACGGGTGGATTCCTGCTACATTACAATATGCCCTTTGCCGATCTCTACATGGAAGTAAAAGAAGACTGCCGCAGACAAGGATATGGCAGCTATCTGTTGCAGGAGGTAAAGAAACAATGCTACCTCGCTGGGCGTATACCCGCTGCCAGGTGCAATGTCTCCAATCCTGCATCGAAAGCCACCCTGCTTAAAGCAGGTTTACAAGTAGCCGGTCATATGCTCATTGGCCGGGTAAAATAAACTCGTTAAATCACAACCATGATCATTGCACAAACAGAACGCCTGCTGATTCGTCAACTCACTGTTGATGATGCCCCCTTTATTGTTAAGCTCGTCAATGAGCCGGCCTGGCTGGCTTACATTGGCGACAAGGGTGTGCGATCTGTTGAGGATGCCGTGAACTATATCCTTTCCGGGCCAATGAAAAGTTACGAGGTGAATGGCTTTGGCCTTTGGCTGGTGCAGTTATTGCAAAGCAATGAGCCAATTGGTATGTGCGGGCTGATCAAAAGGGATACCCTGCCGCTTCCGGATATTGGC
>JAGIBF010000015.1:9102-15086 GCA_017744515.1 Niastella sp. | reverse complement strand
GCTTTGCTTTTCTGGCCACACACAACGGTAAAGGATATGCCCATGAAGCAGCAACGGCCGTACTGGATTATGCAGGCAGCAAAGTGGGATTACTGCACCTGTTGGCCATCGTGAACCAGGACAATGTCCGCTCGATACATCTCCTGGAAAAGCTGGGATTCAGATTCGAACGGTTGATCACCATGCCTGGCGAGCAAAGACCCATTCGCGTAATGGGCGCCAGTTTGGAGCCGCTTGACAATAAAGCTTAAAAGCTAATCGTTAACTGCAGCCAGTGAGTATGCCCGGTATCGTCTCCTCCTAATCCTTATAATCCTATAAATCATGGTTCAGACTTCCTATAATTACTTATTTTTGTTTGACTTAACCGGTTATTATGCAGGATGCGATCATAGAATTAAAGCACGTAAATATATATCAGGGCAGCAATCTCGTATTGCAGGATGTAAACCTTCGGGTACAGAAAGGCGAGTTTGTTTACCTGGTGGGTAAAACGGGTACCGGCAAATCCAGTCTGTTGAAAACACTCTACGGCGATCTGCCAATGAAAGAAGGAGATTGCACCGTAGTAGGCTTCAACCTGCGTGAAATGGATTGGAAGAAAGTGCCCTTCCTGCGTCGCAACCTCGGCGTGGTTTTCCAGGATTTCCAATTACTCACCGACCGCAATGTCAACGATAACCTCAAGTTTGTGCTGCGTGCAACAGGCTGGAAAGATGAAAAGCTCATGGATGAGAAGATCGTCGATGTGCTGGATAAAGTAGGCCTGAAGGCCAAAGGCTTTAAAATGCCTTTCGAATTGAGCGGTGGCGAGCAGCAACGTGTGGACATTGCCAGGGCGCTGCTTAACTCTCCCAAGCTCATCCTGGCCGATGAGCCTACCGGTAACCTCGACCCGGAGACTTCCGATGAGATCATGCAGCTGCTGTTCCATATCTCCCGCGATTATGGCACCGCTATCGTGATGGCTACCCACGATTATATCGTGATCAACAAATTCCCCGCACGCATGGTGCGCACAGAGCGGGGCAGGGTCATCGACAATGCAAGCATAGACATAGTATGATCTCCATACTAATACCCGTATACAATCAGGATGTAAATAATTTGGTAGCCCGGCTAAGCGCCGGGCTTTCCCATTTACAGGGGAGCGGTGAGATCATTGTGATGGACGATGGGTCAACGCAGGAATTCCGGCTGATCAATGAAACCGTTGCAAAACTGCCTTTCGTTCGCTATATGCCATTGGAGAAGAACCAGGGACGCGCACGTATCCGGCAGTTATTGGCCGAAGCAGCAGCAGGAGAGTGGTTACTCTTTATCGATGGGGACAGCGAAATACCTTCAGATAATTTCCTGGCTGATTATTACCAGGCAACAACCACAAACGTTGGTGTAATAGTAGGAGGAAGGATCTATACGGCTAATCCTCCACAGGATTGCAATACAGCATTACACTGGAAATACGGTACCTACCGGGAAAGCAGGCAGCCGGGCAAAAAGCACCAGCCGGCATTCATGACCAACAACTTCATGATACAGGCTCGCTATTTTAAACAATTGACGTTCGACACCGGAGGAGAAGGCTATGGACATGAAGACACCTGGATCGGTATACAGCTGGAGCAATGCAACATCCCGGTAAGCTACATCGATAATCCGGTATTGCATGCAGGGCTGGAGACTAATAAGGTATTTATTACGAAGTCAGAAAATGCATTGGTAAACCTGCAGAAATTGAGCAGTAACGTTCCGGATGAACTACTGGTCAGGCATGTTAAACTCTTTCGCGTATATCGCAGATTGGCAAAGTGGCAAACCCGCTGGGTACCAGCAGCGATCTATAAACTAATGAAAGGATATATTCATCGCAACCTGCAATCCTGCAACCCATCCTTAAGGCTTTTCGATCTTTATCGCCTTCAATACTTCATTCAGTTGAATAACCGAAAATAACACTCACTTATTGTTTCTGCAATTCGTGTAATTCGTCTGAATTCGTGTTATTCCAGATCAACGAAGTAAGCTGCTTTGTCAATTGGCCATGATTCAGGAATGGGGCCAATATCTCTTTGCGCAGCAACAGTTCATGCTCATCGAAAGGTTGGTGATACAATTGAATGATGATAGATTGAAAAGCCTCTGCAGTAGTGGCCACATGACAAGCGGTTTCGAGACTCGAAGTCGCTACCATAGTAGGGTTCACCACACAATGCCTGCCCGAGAACAAAGCATTCAACAATTTTACCGAACGGCTTTTGCGGCAGAAAGAAGGCAGTACATTGATCTGTGCTTTCCTGATCAGGTCATACATTTGCTCCTGCGGAGGATTGGACACAAGGCAGGCATGGCCATGCAGGTTTACCTCGCGCTGGAGACGGGCGGTAGGATTTTTGCCCGCTATAATGAAAGGAACATCTATTTTATTGAAGATATTGTTCAGTAGCCAGATAGCAGCCTCTTCATTTTCTTCTACGGAAAGATTACCGTGATACAGACAAAAACAACCAATCCCGGTTTCTGATTCCACCGCTGTATAAGGCAGGATGGGAGGAACGGTGACTACATTTTTGGCATGCAGCTTCTGCCGGTACACGGCAGCATCCTGCTCAGATAATGCAAGGAACACCGCTTTATCGGCAATGGTCTTTTCGTAACTCTTCAGCAGCCTGCTTTCATGATGATAATAGATCTTTTTCAGCGGCTGCAATACGGTAGTCGTTTTGCACAACTGTTCATAATACTCATGCTCTACATTCATCAATCGCACCAATATCTTACGATTATCGAAACGTTCATCATTGAGCAGGTAAGTACAATGAATGCCCTGTAACAGTATGGGATGATCGTCTTTCAGCAACCTTTCCCGTAATTGGTTACAGGAGCGGGAGGCCACTATATAAGGAAGCTTGGGTGTAATACACTTATGGCCGGTCAGCTTCTGATAATAATGCAGCTCCGTACAATACTGAGCCAGTTCCGGTTGAGGACCACGTCCATCGTCGAAGCAGTGCAGATGTACTTTAACACCTGCATTATGCAGATTCTTGATAGTACAAAAAACATCAATGACGCCACCATAATCTACGGGAAATGGAATGTCCGACGAAACAATATGTAAATGCTTTTCCAAAATGCTGTGCTCAGGTATTCTTTGATGAATAAGTTGAATAAAAAGCAACCAGTTTCTTTGCTTCCTGTTGCCAGTTAAAGACCGTTCTCGCGGTTAAACAGTTTTGTTGTAATTCCTGGTACAATCGTTCATCATTTAACAATCTGTTAAGCTGGGCAGCAATGCTGTCAGCACTCAGGTCGTTAATAAGAACAGCAATTGGATACTGATTGTTTATTTCCCGGTAAACCGGATAATCCACACCCAATTGTGGAATACCTGCCTGCATGTAATCAAAAAAACGATTTGCAAGCGAATAATAGTTACTCAGCCCCTTATTTTCGAATAAAGTAACCCCTATCCACGCATTAACGGTATAATTACGTAATTCGTGTGGTAATATCCTTCCTTTGAATATTACCTTTTCTTCCAGGCCATGATCGGCCACCAGTTGCCGGGCCTGCTCCATAAAATTACCGTCGCCACAAATGATCAACTGAGCCGCCACCTGTTTCATGGCAGGGATCAGCGTTTCAAAACTGCGTCCCTCATTCACAGTCCCCTGATATAAAATATAGCGCTCCTTTTTTTCAGGGATATTGAGCGTTTGAAGCACCGGCACATTGCGGATCACGCCATAATCCACGCTGTACATCTCCTTAAACGCATCAGCGATCGGCTGGTTCACTGTATAACCAATTTTAAACCGCGGCACGGCGAAACGCTCGATACGCTTCCAGAAACGGTAAATAGCAGGACGGGTCACCACCTCCTTCATCTCGCAAAACAGCTCATGCGCATCATAGATCCGGGGAATGCGCCTGATCACCGACACCCCATAGCAGGGGAGGATAGTATCAAGGTCGATGGCGCAAATAACGTCTATCCTATTGAATATCAGGTAAAAAAATAGCCGGAGGTTGTATTCGGTATAGAAGCCCTTGCCCTTGGAAAAGAAACAGCGTAGCCTTTTTTGCCGGAAAGGCTCCTCCCGGAGCGGTACGGAATTACCCATTTTCCTGCCCACCAGCGTAACCTTATAGCCCGCCTCACTAAGAGACGTGCAGATCCGGATCATACGTTGATCGAAACTGAGGTCGTTGGTAACAGTAAATACAAGATGCTTCATGCAAGCAGCGAAAGTTAGGGAATAAGCGGTGAGGCAGCATAAATCTTTTCTATGATCTCGACCGTTTTTAGCGCTTCGCCAGCCTCCACAAAACGATAACCGGGATTGTCGAGCGCTTTGATCAGGTGATAATATACCCTGTCATGATTGCTCATACTGCCTTCATAAAACCCATACTGGTTCGAAGGTTTGCCCGCCGGCAGGGTAGGAGCCGTTTCCCCTTCCACAGAAAAGAAATCGATATTATTGAGGTATTGCCCGCCGATCTTCACAGTGCCCTTCTCGCCAAAAATGGTCACAGAGCCTTCCATATTACGTTGGTAACTGTTGATAGTATATTGTAAAGTACCGATAGCGCCGTTCTGCATTGTCAACAAGGCAACGCCGGTATCTTCAAAAGCAATAGACGTGCCGTGTGTAAAATTGCTGCGACTGCCCTGAACGGCCGCTACATCGCCCAGCAGCCAATACAGCAGGTCGATAAAATGACTGAACTGTGTATACAGAATGCCGCCATCAAGGTCGCGGGTACCATGCCAGCTATCCTTATAATAAGCCAGCGGCCGGTTCCAGAAACAGTTCACCTGGAAGCTATGGATGGCGCCCAGTTTTCCCGCATCCAGCAGTTGCTTCACAGCTTCTACAGGTGGGTTATACCGGTTTTGCTTTACTACAAACAACCTTTTACCCGCTTTTTCAGCAGCCGCTATCATCCGCAGCCCGCTTTCCCGGGAAATACACATGGGCTTTTCACACAGTACATGACTGCCGGCTTCCAGCGCCATGATGGCGTGCCCGGCATGCAGGCCATTGGGAGTACACACACTTACAATGTCGGGTTTCACTGATTTCAAGAGCCCGGCAGCAGAAGCATAAGCCCGGACGCCGTATAGGTCGGCCAGTTCCTGCGCCCGTTCGGGAACCGTGTCACAAACGGCATCCAGCACACCATGAGCTGCAATGTGGCCGGCATGACGCCGCCCTATATTTCCACAACCAATTATTGCAAAGCGATAATCCATAAACAGTTATAAATTTACCGGCTGAATCTCTTTCCTCTCTTTTTTTACTCTTAGCCAAAAAAAAACGGGCAGGCAAGATATTAAAATCACGATTAATTCCATACCTTTGCCGCCAAATTATAGAAGAAGTAAAAATTTGGATGTTTTTTAAAAAAAATTGAGATGTCGTATTTATCTAAAGAAAAAGTATCAGATATTTTCACACAGTATGGTGGAAAAGCTACCAACACAGGTTCTATTGAAGGACAAATCGCTTTGATGACAGAGCGTATCAATGGAATTTCCCAACACCTCAAGCAAAACAAGCAGGACTTTTCAACTCAGCGTGGATTGATGAGACTGGTAGGTCAGCGCAAACGCTTACTGAACTATCTGAGCAAGCATAACCTCCAGGGTTATCGCCAACTGATCGAGAAACTCGGAATCAGAAAATAATCAGCTTATGCTGTAAAAATATATTATTCCCAACTGAACAAAGCCAGTTGGGAATACTTGTTTTACCGGCATGCTGATTAATGACACGTAAATTGTATTTTAAACCGGTTGCGCGCACAAACCACACCTTCCCGCCTATCCGTTTGTGACTGCCAGCCTTAAATTGAGACTGTATGCTCTCTCAACCTATTAGTGTAACATTTGACATCGGTGGTGGCCGTATGGTATCCATCGAAACCGGTAAACTGGCACGCCAGGCCCATGGCTCCGTTACCGTTCGCCAGGG
>JAGIBF010000015.1:0-9092 GCA_017744515.1 Niastella sp. | reverse complement strand
AGGAAACAGCATCATGCTTGCAACAGTTGTTGCCAACAAAGAACCCAAAGAAGGACAAGAGTTTTTTCCGCTGGTCGTAGATTATAACGAAAAATTCGCCTCTGCCGGTCGTATTCCCGGTTCA
The DNA here is from genome assembly GCA_017744515.1 of Niastella sp. Classification (GTDB taxonomy): domain Bacteria; phylum Bacteroidota; class Bacteroidia; order Chitinophagales; family Chitinophagaceae; genus Paraflavitalea. The sequence continues at coordinate 8,968 of JAGIBF010000015.1, read as the reverse complement.
TTCTTCAAACGTGAAGGCAAACTGAACGATTATGAGGTACTGGTAAGCCGCCTGATCGACCGTTCATTACGTCCCTTATTCCCCGAAGATTATTTCTGCGATGTACAGGTACTGGTTACCCTCGTATCCAGCGACAAAGAAGTAATGCCCGATGCATTGGCATGTCTGGCTGCTTCTGCCGCACTCGCAGTATCAGATATTCCCATTAAAGAAGTTATTTCACAAGTGCGCGTTGCACGTGTGGAAGGCAACTTTATCGTGAACCCCACCCGTACCGAACTGGCCACTGCCGATATGGACTTCCTGATCGCAGCCACAGAAAAGAACCTCATGATGGTGGAAGGTGAATCAGAAGAGTGCAGTGAAGAAGACCTCGTGAAAGCATTGGAAATTGCACACGACGCTATCCGCATCCAGATCAAAGCACAGCATGAGCTGCGCGAAAAAGCAGGTGTACAAGGTAAGCGAGAATACACAAAGCCTGAGCAAAACGAAGAGCTGCGTGAAAAAGTAGCAGCCTTCACAAAAGATAAGATCTACGCGATCGCCAAAAGCGCTTCTGCCAAGCACGATCGCAGCGATGCATTCGATGCCCTGAAGAAAGAGTTGATCACAAGCCTCGGCGAAGAAGCAGACGACAAAACAAAGAAACAGGCGAAGAAATATTACGAAGACCTCCAGTGGGAAATCGTTCGTGATATGATCCTCAACGATCGCGTTCGTCTCGATGGTCGTCAGTTAGACCAGGTTCGTGGCCTCGCTATGGAAGTAGACGCACTGCCTTCACCACACGGCTCTGCATTGTTTACCCGTGGTGAAACACAATCACTCACTACCGTTACCCTCGGTACGCCGTTGGACGAATTGCTGGTAGAAAGCGCTGCCAATTCAGAATACACCAAGTTCATCCTGCACTATAACTTCCCGCCATTCTCAACCGGTGAAGTGAAAATGATGCGCGGCCCCGGCCGTCGTGAAGTAGGACACGGTAACCTGGCCATGCGTTCACTGAAACAAATGATGCCCGGCAACGAATATCCTTACACCGTACGTGTAGTAAGCGATGTCCTTGAATCAAACGGTTCATCTTCCATGGCGACTGTTTGCGCCGGCTCACTGGCATTGATGGATGCAGGCGTTCCCTTCCCCAAACACGTAGGTGGAGTAGCGATGGGATTGATCACACGCGCTTCCGATAACAAATATGCTATCCTTACCGATATCCTTGGTGATGAAGATCACCTCGGCGATATGGACTTCAAAGTAACCGGTACACGCGAAGGCATCTGCGGTGTTCAGATGGACATCAAGATCGATGGCCTTAGCATGGACACGATGCGCGAAGCATTGGAGCAGGCCCGCAAAGGCCGCCTCCACATCCTCGAAGCCATGTATGCGTGCATACCGGCAGCCCGTGAGGAAGTGAAGCCACATGCACCACGTATGGAAAAACTGTTCATCGACAAGGAATTCATTGGAGCTGTGATCGGACCACAAGGAAAGATCATCCAGGAGATCCAGCGCGAAACAGGCACTACCATCAATATCGAAGAAGTTGGTAACTATGGTGAAGTAAGCATCTTCAGCCCTGCCAAAGAAGGACTCGACAAAGCAGTATCATGGGTTAAGGGAATCACTGCGATGCCGGAAGTTGGATCAGTGTATGAAGCTACCGTTAAAGGCATCAAGGAATTTGGCGCCTTCGTAGAGTTCCTGCCTGGCAAACAAGGCTTGCTCCACATCAGCGAAATTTCGCACAAACGCCTTGAGTCTATGGAAGGCGTATTGAAAGAAGGCGAGAAAGTGAAAGTGAAGCTGATTGGCATCGACCATAAGACTGGCAAATTCAAATTAAGCCGCAAAGTATTAATGCCTAAACCCGAAGGAGCACCAAGGCCCCAGGGTAACGGTGCTGCACCACAGCAGTAATCGTAGCATTAACACTATCATATTTCAAGGGTGAACCACCTTCAAAAGTGGTTCACCCTTCTAATTTAGAAGAACCGCAATTATGAGCAACTACATTCAGCTAAAGCTAAATCATCCTGAAAAAGAGATCCTCGAGATATTCATTGCCCTCCTGAGCGAACAAGGCTTTGAAGGATTCGAAGAAAGCCCTCAGCAACTGTCCGCATTCATTCCCGAAGATCAATGGGATGAGGAAGCTATAAAAGAACTGGTCAACACCTATCAGGCAACCTATACTACCGAAAGCATTGCCCAGCGCAACTGGAATGAAGAATGGGAAAAGAACTTCGAGCCCGTAGTAGTAGGAGAGTTCTGCGCTGTGCGGGCACATTTTCATGCACCGGTTACAGACGTTGCCTACGAGATCATCATCACACCCAAAATGAGCTTTGGTACCGGCCATCATGCCACCACCTATATGATGATCGAATACATGGAGCCGCTCGATTTTGTGGGCAAGACAGTACTCGACTTCGGAACAGGCACAGGAATTTTGGCCATACTCGCAGCCATGAAAGGCGCTGTTCATACAGTTGCCATTGACAACGATGATTGGAGCGTGGAAAATGCAGCAGAGAATATCGAGGTCAATCGCAAGCGCAAAGATGCACCGCCAGTCACAAACATCGTGCTGGAAAAAGCAGACAGTTTAGAAAAATTTGCAGTATTTAACATCATACTGGCCAATATAAATAAACACGTATTGCTCGCAAATATGGGAGCCATACAACAACATTTAACTCCAGGGGGCGTTATAATCATGAGTGGGCTACTGGCAGGTGATCGTGATGATATAGAAAGATCCGCAAACAACAATGGGTTGAAAATTGTGGATCAAAAACAGCAGCAGGCATGGATCGCCCTTCAGTTAACCACCAGGTAACATATAATAATCCGTATGTTATCAGAATATTAACTCGTTTTTCCTTAAATTTGAATTTTCCAACATTCAACCAACTATTCAATGAAAGAAGTGCTCATCATTGCAATAGCATATTTGATCGGCTCTGTTCCTACTGCCGTTTGGGTCAGTAAAGGCTTCTTCGGCATCGATATCCGTGAATACGGTAGTGGCAACGCCGGCGCTACCAATACCTTCCGCGTCCTTGGCTCCCGTTGGGGCACTTTCGTAATGATCATGGATGTTCTCAAAGGCGTAGCCGCCACCAGCCTATATCTTTTATTACCTTTTTACGCAGATACGACCAATGAATGGGACCGCACCAACCTCATGGTAGGACTTGGTCTGGCCGCTGTATTGGGGCATATATTTCCCATCTGGGCCGACTTCAGAGGCGGTAAAGGTGTCGCCACTTTATTTGGAATGATCATCGCCATACAGCCCCTCGTAGCCCTTTGCTGTGTAGGTGTGTTTCTGCTGGTATTGTACCTCACCCGCTTTGTATCCCTTAGTTCCATTTTAGCGAGCATCGCATTCGCAGTGCTCATCCTCTTCATATTTAATGAAAGAGAACCGCTCTACAGAGCATTTGCCATTGCTGTGGCATTGCTGGTAGTACTCACACACCAGAAAAACATTTCCCGCCTTTTACGTGGCAGCGAAAGCAAGGTACCCATCCTGAAGTATCGCGACCGCAAGCGCGAACGCCGTCGTTTGGCCAAAGAAGATTAATCAAACATTGCCTCCTGCAAAGTATAAGCAGATCTATAACGCTGCCTGTATATTTTATTGATTGACAACAATCAAAGCCAATTCGTGTAATTCGCTCTAAATTCGTGTCCTTAAGGCTGGTACCATTTTAGTATTATATTTGGCAAAACAATAATCTCCATGAAACGAATCCTCGTTGCAGCCACCGTTATAGCCCTTATGGCCGGTTGCAGCCGTAACGCTATCACAGGCAGAAATCAATTGTCGCTATTCAATGAATCGGATATCCAGAGTATGGCAGCTACTGAATACGCACAATTCCTTTCCCAGAATAAAGTAGTAGCCACTTCAGGCAGCAAAGACGCTGAAATGGTACGCAGGGTGGGACAGCGCCTGACAAATGCGATCAATAGCTTTTATGCCAACCAGCCCGAAATTGCACAGGAACTCCAGCAATACAAATGGGAATACAACCTCGTAGATTCAAAAGAAGTTAATGCCTGGTGTATGCCCGGTGGAAAGATCGTGGTATATACAGGATTGCTCCCTATCACACAGAATGAAGCTGCCCTGGCAGCAGTTGTGGGACATGAAATTGCCCACGCCCTGGCAAAACATGGCAATGAACGCATGAGCCAGCAGGCAGGTCAGCAATTGGCTGGACAAGCCCTTCAGGTAGCCATCGCCAATAAAACACCGGCAGCGCAGAACCTCTTTATGGGCGCTTTTGGCATCGGTTCACAGGTAGGTCTGCTGTTGCCTTTTTCACGCAAGCAAGAGCTCGAAGCAGATCGTTACGGCCTCATTTATTCAGCCATGGCAGGGTACAATCCCCAGGAAGCAATCGCACTCTGGGAACGTATGGCACAGGCCAGCGGCGGACAGAAGCCACCGGAAATACTGAGCACGCACCCGGCCGAAGCTACCCGTATTCAAAAGCTCCAGGAGATGATGCCAGAGGCGCTTAAGTACTATAAACCAATAGGTAAATAGACATACGGGAATAAACTAATAAATTATTTTCTATACCCGTCAAGGCTACAATTAAAGCCTTGACGGGTTTTTTAATGCAAAAAGTACTGATTCGTATTGGTTTTGCCTTACCTTTGCAATCCCGTCGAATAACCTAAATCACTTACTAAAAAAACTTCTCAGGCATGTCGCAAAACTTGTTAGATAAGCTTCAGCTTCAGGAAGAAAAAAACGTACTGATTCAGGGACTTCCTTCTTCAATCGAAAAACAGTTTGTAAAATTAGCCTTCGCCAAAAATGTAACTCCTTTATTGAAGTCGCGCAAAATCGACTTTGCACTGGTGTTTGCAGTAAACGAAAGCCAATTGACAGGCATTATGAAGGATGTACTACCTGCATTACAGGAAGAAGGTAAAATCTGGATTGCGTATCCAAAGACCACTTCCAAGATCGTTACAGACCTTAATCGCCAATGCAGCTGGGATTGCATCCGCAATGCCGGTTTCGAAGGTGGCGATGAAGTAGCACTTGATCACGTTTGGACCGCTACACGCTTCAACAAAGTTGCAGCCATAGCGCCAGCCAAACCAGCTCGCAGAGCACCCGTGCCAGGCAAACGCGTTCCAGCCATGGCCGATTAACCATCCACAGCGTCACACACAAACTTATTATCGACAGACCCACCGTACCGTGGGTCTGTTTTTTATTTATGACATTCATCAACATCGAAATAAAAGCAAAGACAACCAACGCTGATAAGATCAGGCAATACCTGCTCAACAGAGGCGCTGACTTCAAAGGCATCGATCACCAGACAGACACTTACTTTAACGTGCCCAACGGGCGGCTAAAGCTGCGCCAGGGCAATATCGAGACCAACCTCATCTGGTACCATCGTAATAACCAGCCGGGCCCCAAACAATCCGATTTCCTGCTGACACCAGTAGCAGATGCCAACACATTGAAGCAAACCCTTACCAATGCCCTGGGTATTAAAGTGGCAGTAGTCAAAAAGCGTGAAATATATTTCATCGGCAATGTGAAGTTTCACATCGATGAACTCGAGGGCTTAGGCGCATTCGTAGAAATAGAAGCCAGCAATAAAACTGAAGACTTGCCGGTAGAGAAGTTGCAGGAACAATGTGAGTACTACCGCAAAGCCTTTGAAATACACGACGAAGACCTGCTGCAATATTCTTACAGTGACATGCTGCTGGAAAAAGAGCAGTAAGTATAAAAATATCTTTCCTCCTAATCCCTCTAATCCAATAAATCGAGGTTCAGATAGGTTTTCTTAATGGCACCAGCACAATAAAGTCATGTTCCGTAGCCTCGATCTGGATACCGCGCTGGTTCAGCAGCCGGAATTTATTATTGATGTTGGCCAGGCCTACACCACTTGGCATTACCTGAATATGTTTTTTACGGATCTTGTTTTCCACGATCAGCATATCATCCTCCCCGCTATGAATGATCACCTCCAAAGGTTGGTCCCGTGCCACAACATTGTGCTTAACCGCATTTTCCACCAGTAGTTGCAAAGTCAGTGAAGGGATAAGATAGTTTTCATATTGCTTTTCTACAGCAATACGAAGCCTGAAACCCTCACCATGCCGCGTCTTCAACAAAAGCGCATAAGAAATGATAAATTCCAGTTCTGCCGACAGGCTTGCCATTTCCTGGCTGCTGCTGTGCAGCAAGTACCGGTACACCTTGCTCAACTCGTTCGTGAATTGCTCTGCCTTTTCAGGGTCCTCATTGATCAGCGAACCAAGTGCATTTAAACTATTGAACAGGAAATGCGGGTTGATCTGACTCTTGAGCAGGTCAAACTTAGCCTGCCATTCCGATTGGATCAACCGTTCTTTTTCTGCAGACGTCTCCCGCCATTGCTGCCACAGATAACCTCCCTCATAAATAGTAAGCGTCACAGTAGCATAATAGATCAATACCCCCAATCCCGAAGAATATTCCATCATTTTGGGCCACTGCAGCGGAAAAGTACCGATGATGCCATGAACGACGGTGCGTAAAAGAAAACCAAAGTGCGACAGCACGATGATAGCCAGTACCAGGAAAAACAACCGTTGCCGGACACGTTCCAGGCCAGGCAGCCTGAACTGGATAAACAAAGCTGTAAGACGGGCCAGCTCCCAGCCAATATAACCACTGGACATACCTACACAAAAGATAAAAGGCCATTTGGAATAGGAGCTATCGATGTATAGCCGCAGCCGGAAGAAAACCGCTCCGATAAAAAACAATACGACAGGGCCCACCAGCCGTAACCGGCGGTCACTGGAAATACTAAAAGGAGAGCGTAATACTGCCATCGGGAAGAGATGCTGCTGCCAAAAATACTCGATTGCCCGCACATCCCCGGTTAGTCCGGTTTTAAGTACGTACGAACTGTTAAAAGTGAAGCATGAATTGCAGGGGGAGTAGGTTTGTTTGAGGCTATAGTGTCACCGTAAAGAAAAATGAATACCTTACAGCACACACAACACAGAAAACAAAACGGCCATGAGTGCTACTCCCAAGCCAAAAGCAACTAAGAAAGCACCCGCTAAAAAAGCTGCCCCAAAACGGGCTACAGAGAGTATATCACCCAAAGCGAAACCAGCGCCAGCTGGAAAAGTGCAATCCCTCACGGCTAAAGACTTTCTCGAAGCATTGGAATTACTCGTATCGGAAGAAGAGCTCAAAAAGATCCAGCGCTACTTTAAATCCGGCGAAGGACAGTATGGCGAAGGCGATATATTCATAGGAGTACGCATGGGAGAGGTGTTCACCCTGGCCAAAGCCTATATGAAGATGCCTTTAAAAGAAATAGAAAAACTGCTGGAAAGCAAGATACATGAGGCGAGGGCAGGAGCAGTGAGCATGATGGATTTTCAGGCAAGAGATAAGAAGACCACGGAGGCTCAGAAGAAAGAACTATTCGACCTCTACATCAGGCGGCATGACAGGATCAATAACTGGGACCTGGTCGACAGAAGCGCCCAGTTTGTAGTAGGCGCTTATCTTTTCGACAAACCCCGAACGATCCTGTACAAACTGGCCAAATCGAAAAACGTATGGGAGCGCCGCACAGCTATCGTAAGCACTGGCTATTTCATCAGGAAGCGGCAACTGGAAGACACTTTTAAGATCGCAGAAACATTGCTCAAAGACCAGCACGATCTCATCCATAAAGCAGCCGGTGGCTGGGTACGCGAAGCTGGCAAACAAAACAAGCAACTACTGCTGAGTTTCCTCGACAAACATGCCGCTACCATGCCCCGCACCATGCTGCGCTATGCCATTGAACACCTCGACAGCAAACTGAAGAAAAACTACATGGACAAATGAAACTGATATTGCTTATTACGGCGCTGACCATTACCTGTTTTGCAATAGGACAAACCCGGGTTGCCCCAACTGCTATAAACAAAACACAATTACGAACCACTGTACAAAAGTGTTTTAGAATAATGGATAGTATCCGGTTTAAAGATCCGGATAAGCTGGAAGTGGAAAACAAAAAGCTGATCCAGCTTCTGGCCAAACATAAAGAGGAACTCTTTAAATGGATGAATGAACAGGATTTTGACTTCCTGTACATAGCAAAGTCAACCGACAATAAATTATGCCTTATATCATGGGATACACGCATGGGCGGCACTATGATTGATTTTGCCAGCATAGCCTTATACCAAGCAACAGGACAAAGCGTAAAATATACATTATTAAAAGGAGGAGAAGGGCTTAGTAATGATGAGAACACCCTGATGCATTATGATACAGTACATACAGTCATCACCGGAAAAGGAAATGTGTACCTTGCACACGGCTTCGGTCAGGGTTCAACCGCTTATCCCTGGCAGGAGGTAAGAGCCTTTCGGATCGAGGACAACCAGCTAAAGATGCCTGCCGTATTTCCTGAAAAAGAAAGCAGGTTATTCGTTGCATTTGATACCCATCAGTTTGGAGACGATGAACTGATACCTACCATTAAAGTCAGGAGCCAGGGGAAAACAATACTGTATCCGATAGCTACGGAAAGCGAGGGGTTTTCCGGTAAATACCAGACTTTTATACTCTCAGGTTCCCGTTACGTAGAGAAAAAGTAACCCTCGCAGGACAACTTTGTAAATCAAGACGTTCCAAAAATTGTACAATAAAAAGGAGTAAATGGGGCATAAGTGCTAATAACGGTCATGCTCTCTTGGGTAGGCTGCAAGTATCCCGTACGTTTGTCTTATCGTTATCGATGACAGCAGTGCAGAAAAGAATCGAAGGCTTTTACACCAAATTACAGGAGTAAGCAGAGGAAGCAGGTAAACAGGAAATGGATATTGTGAGTATCGAACAGGAGTAGGGGTGTCTCGTTCCTGAAATATGCTTACAGTAATGGGTAGAAAGTATGTAGAAACC
>JAGIBF010000159.1 GCA_017744515.1 Niastella sp. | reverse complement strand
ATACAATCCGGGTAATCCTGTTACCGCTATGATTTTTCCATATTCCATATCGGGCTGAAATTTTAAAGGATATGCAAGATAAACGGATTTCGGCAAACCCTGTTCCAAAAATTGGGTATCCTGATATTTAGGGTCATTTTAGGGTTTGTGGCTCCTGATTTGCATATTTCCGGTGGGAGGGCCGGGGTTGTTAACCACCGGTTAATTTAATGGGTCAGCAGCGCAGGTTTTTGCCGTCTTTGCCTTCCAATTAGTACAGTCAATATTTAAAACACATAAACAATTATTGCAATGAAAAAAGCAATCTTCTTGTTGATAGCTGTAGCCTTCGCCGGTATCTATACTGCCAATGCTCAAGGCGGCGGTGGCGGCAATTTTCAACGTCGTACTCCTGAAGAACAACTGAAAGCGGTAAAAGAAAAGCTGGGAGACCTAAAGCTTACGCCCGATCAGACAACTAAGTCTGACAGTGCTTTCATGAAGTATTTCAGAACCCGTGACAAGGTATTTGAAGAAATGCGTGCTGGTGGCGGTCAGATCGATCGTGATGCAATGCGTGAAAAGAACCAGAAGCTCACTACCGACAGGGATGATGAGCTGAAGAAGATCTTCGATGAAGCGCAATTTAAAAAATGGAAAGACGAAATCGAGCCTTCTCTGCGCCCTCAACGTGGCGGCGGCGGCGGAGGTGGTAATCGTAACTAATCATTACGAAGCTCCGAACATATTATGCCCCGGTCGACAGGCCGGGGTTTTTATTTTATTGACCCATCCACTGTTTGAAGGCTGTTACATTTTCCTGGCTGATCACGATCTCCTCCTGCAGCGCAGGTTCTACCTCCAGCAGCAACTTGCTTTTCGGATATGTTTTGATGCGTTTGATAGCGCTCATGTTCAGCAGGTATTTACGGTTGACGCGGTAAAAAAGAGAAGCATCCAACTGTGTTTCTATGTCGCTTAGCGATTGGTCGAGGATAAACTTTTGTCCTTTATTATCGACCATGCAAACCAGTTTGTGGGTGGCATAGAAGTAAGCTATGTCTTCTGTTTTGATACTGATATAATCTGCGCCACGCTTTACCAGGAAGCGTTTTTTATAACCATTCTCGGCAGGCTTCTGTTGCCAGCTGGCCAGGTTTTGATAGTTGGTCGCAAAATGCAGTTTTAGTTTTTCATACTTCTTAAGGGCGGCTTCCAGCTTAACCTGTTTGATGGGTTTTAATAAATAATCAATGCTGTTGTGTTCAAAGGCTTCCTGCCAATATTCATCGTAGGCTGTGGTAAAGATCACCGGGCAATTGATGGGTGTTTTTTCGAATATCTTAAATGAAAGGCCGTCACTTAGTTCGATATCCATAAAGATCACGGCGGGCGCAGGGTGTGCCGACAGCCAGTCTGTTGCCTGCTGAATGCTTCCCAATACGCTTACTACCTGTATGGCGGGATCGCAAGCCTCAAGAGCTTTCCGCAGTTTTTCGGCGGCCGGTTTCTCATCTTCAATGATCAGTACATCCATATCAATCTATTTTTAAAACAGGTAAAGAAACAGTAAACTCATATTCAGTGGCATCCACTACAATTTCTTTACCGGTGGTGAGTTTATAACGTTCGTCGAGGTTGTTCAATCCGATCCGGGAAGAGGGCTTGCGCAATGCTTTTTTATATACGCGGTTATGAACAATCAGTACCTCCTGTTGCAGCTCTATGCTCACAACCAGTGGCGATGCATCTGAAAATTCGTTGTGCTTGATCGCATTTTCTACCAATACCTGCAAAGAGATAGGCGGTATGAGATACTGGTCCATGTCGCTATCTGCAATGGCAGTGTTCAACTGAACAGCTTTTTCGAAACGGATCACCAGTAATGAAAAATAGTCGTTGAGGAACTGTATCTCTTCCCGCAACAATACCAGTTCGCGGCGTTTGTTCTGCAGGATATACCTGTATACATCTGCGAGGTTATCATTGAACTGTTTGGCTCTTTGTGGTTTCTCTTCGATCAGATGCGACAGGGTATTCAACGAATTAAAGATAAAGTGAGGGTCGATCTGGTTTTTCAGGGCTTCCAGCTCTGCTTCCACTTTTGCCCTCGCCAGCTGTGCATTCTTCAACATTTCATTTTCAGATTCTTTTACCAGGAAGAATGTTTCATATACATGCACAATGAATACTACGCAGATCATAATGATCAGGGTAGATTCTGTGATTATATTCCAGTTAATGACGCCGGCTTTGAATATATGGTACCACCCCATTAATAATAATATACTGATCGGGATGGTATAAAAGGACACTGAAAAGATCAGGACAATCAGTTTGCGTATCGGCTTGTTGAACCAGTTGAAGTAGCTGCGTAAGGTGAACAACAGGTAGCGATTGCCTTCCCAGATCAGGAAGGCGAGGCCGATGGTGTAGGCATAGCTGAGTTTGATCTGCCAGTTGGAAAAGGTGTTATGGTTTACCATACCTGTGATAAGCGGAATGGCAATACCGAAAAATGGTATTAGTATCAGCCGGAAGCCGATATCATTTACCTGGTTGACAACCGGAACTTTCGTCGCCGCAGTGTTTGGTTTCGTCACCTCATTTTCCATGCCGGTTCGCTTTTCGTTGGGATGGAAAAATTAGTGAAATAGATTCGATAAATAATGATCATTTTAAAAACCCTTAAAGCATAGCAAATGGACATGAACGCTGTCAACTGGCTGGCCATTTTGGTGGCCGGGATTTCCGCCTTTGTACTGGGCGGGGTATGGTATTCACCTGCCTTGTTTGGCAAGGCCTGGATGAAGGAAAACAACATGACGATGGAAGATGTGCAGAAGGGCAATAAGGCGAAGATATTCGGCTGGGCCTTTGTGCTTTCACTGGTGATGGCCGCCAATCTTGGGATGTTCCTGGCCGATCCTAAAGAGCCTTGTCCGGGTGCCCCTGTTGCCAATATTTCCTGGGGCGCCACTGCTGGCTTCCTGGCCGGCATCTGGGTTTTTTGCAGCATTGCCATTGTAGGGTTGTTTGAACACAAAACGGCTCGTTACATTTTTATCAATGGAGGATATTGTGTGTTGGCGCTTGTGCTGATGGGGGCGATCATTGGTGCGTGGAGATGAGGCTTCGACAGGCTCAACCCGACAAAACCATAGCCATAAAGAACGATTCGGTAAAAGAAACAGCCCGCTCAATAAGCGGGCTGTTTTATTGTTTCAGGTTCTATCGACTATTTCTTCGTATACACGATCTCCATGGCTTTGTATTCACTTCCGCCTGCCGGAGTATTATACATTTCCATTTTCTGGGTTTTAGCATCTGTAAAGGTCATGATCTCACGGACCTTGCATTCTTTTCCTGTTGTTGGATCGAGCATGCTGCCGGTAAAAGTGATGCTCTTTGATGCTTCATCCCAGGGGCCTTCTAAATTCATAATCCCTGTGCCCATATTGTCAACCCAGGTGCTTACAAATACTTTTTTAGAGTTGTCATACCCAACGATGCTTTGTCCCTCGAATGGCATGCCACTGAATGATCCGGTAAACTTACCTTCCTGGTAGCGGCCACCCATGATCATACGATTGACAGCAGTGCCTTTACTTTCTGTAGGCGGAGCGCCGGGCGCCATCCAGGAAGTTATTTTGGCGTCCCACTTTCCATCCTGTGATTTCAACATATCATGCGGTTTGCCAGGTGTCATATAGGCTTTCCAGGCTTTCATCATGGCTGCAGAATCCATAGGTGGTGCGGCAGCTTCCGCCGTGGTATTTGAGCTATCGGATTTGGTTGTGGTAGAATCGTTTTTGGGTGCACTCTCTGTAGTGGGTGCATCATTACAAGCCGCGATGGCGAGCGCAAATGCTGAGCAAAAAATAACGGTTAGCCGTTTCATAATAAATGTGTTTTAAGAAAGGTAATCAAATTACCTGCCTGCCCCACATTCTATCTCTATTAAAACGACGATCCCGGAAATTTTCAGGATGAAAAATGTCGCGTTTAAGACCTGTCATTACGTAAGCGACATGCTAATGGCTGACCACTAATCAGGAAACTGTGTTTTGTCGATGTTTGGAATGATCCGCAAAGCATTTTTGTAGTACACTTTTTTCAGGATAGCATCCGGCAATCCCATTCCATACATGGCCCAAAATGCATGGTATTTTTTATGGTAAGGAAAGTATTCGTCTTCGGTTTCCAGTACACGAAAATAAGTAGCATATTCTTCGGGCACCCAGCTATCTTTTCCAAACAATATCCTGTCCTGGTATTGTTCAAAAAATTTGCGGGCAGCTTTGGGTTGGCGGCCCAACTCGGCAATTACAGCGCCAAACTCAACTACCACATTGGGCATTTCATTGAGCAGTGATCCAAGCTTCGTCAGGTCGTTGGGATACCAGCCAAAGTGTGCGGCAATGAAAGTGGTTTTTGAGTGCTTTTTAAACATACGGTGCTGCTCTTCGATGAGCGTTTCCCAGGATGCCGGGTCTGTGTTGCTGCGCTTGCGGCCTGGATGGGTGGCCAGCTCCAGCCAGCGCTCGTTCTTATCATCCTGTGCATCCCAAAAAGGTTTGGGATCGGCTGTGTGGATCAGTACCGGTATTTTCAACTGGCCGCATTTATCCCAGATAGCATCCAGCCGTGGATCGTCGACTGTTACGCGACTGCCTTTGTTGTCTTTTACAGAAAAGCCGAGGTTCTTGAATATTTTCAGGCCATTGGCGCCGGCTTTTACATCATCCTCCAGTTGCTTCACGGCTTTTTCGGTCCAGCCGGCTTCTCCGATGCCGGAGAAATTGATGTTGGCAAACACGATGAAGCGCTTGGGTGAAGTGGAGCGAACGGAACTGGTCATATCCTGCAGGCGATCTCCATAGCCACCACTCAGGTTCACCATCACTTTCATGTTGAGCTTATCCATGTCTTGCAACAGCCGGTTGATATCGTTTGGCCGCAGGCTGTTTTGGTGGTTGTGTACATCTATGAATGGAAATTTGGCCTTTTTTAGTGGGTGTTCCGGTACTACCAGTGTAGAAATAGGGCTGTATTGTTCGAAGTCCATCCCCCGGCCCGATTGGGCGTGGACAATGGCCGTCATTACTAAAAAGGAAAGGATCAGGGATAATTTCTGCATGTACAAGGTTTTGAGTAGGGCAAGCTATGGGAACAATTATAAACCGGGAAACCAGTCATCAAACTTTTGCAAATTTTGTGTTTCCTGCCGGCGTCTTTGTTCTTTACGGTCTGGGCCTCAAGTGGCCAGACTGGTTAATTTAGGATGTTTTCGCAACCTCCTGTAACACAGCTTCTATCCGTTCTTTCAATGCGTCGTATTCCGTAAAGCCTCTTGTCAGCAGGTAAAATTTGGATTCCGATGCCTGTAATAAAACGGCCGGGAAGCCGGTTACCTGGAGCTGTTTGCAAAGGGCAAATTCGTAATAGGCCTTTTCTTTATAAGCTTCGCTGTGCAGGGATGCATAAAATGCTTCTGCGGGAATATTGTATTGTTCCAGCAGGTGGCGGTAGGCCTCATCATCACAAAGGTCCCTGCCTTCGAAATTGAGGGCATATTGCAGATCGGCCGCAAAGGCTACCTGCTTATCGGGATAGTATTCTTTAAATACACACATGGCGATGGCAGGCTTTTCGGAATTCAGGAACCAGTCGCTGTCGTCGGGATTGTTGATATGCCAGAGAAAGTCGGACCCGAATTTTATGCCTGTCCGCTCCTCCACTACTTTATATGCCTTGCTGATATAGCCAGCCATGGTGCTGATGGGCTGGGGGCGTTCGGGAATGATCATGCCCCCCGAAAGCACTTCAAAGAAGATTTTGTCTTTGTATTCTTCGGCAATCCGCTTGATAACCGGACTAAAACCATAACACCAGCCACAGTAGGCATCGTAACAATAAAAGATCGTCATCATTTCAGGTAAATAAGCCGACAAAATTAAGGGGTTATTGTAAAATAAGCGAAGTGAC
>JAGIBF010000158.1 GCA_017744515.1 Niastella sp. | reverse complement strand
GTATTGTCACCCTGAATCGCTGTCACCCTGAGCTTGTCGAAGGGTTGTCGAAGGGTTGTCGAAGGCCTGTCAAATGGTGCCAAAGGATTTTCAGTGAAAAAAGATCGCATTTTAAAAGGCATCGGCAATGCGCACCATGACCATATCCGGTGCACAACGGTCCCATCATGTTCCCACAAAGGCCCTATGGTACAGCCATAGCACAGGCATAGTCCTCCCCCGGCAGAAGCAAGGCAGAAGTAGGGTGATCGTAAGCTGATAGTAAGGTAATAGTAGGCTGATAGTACGCGGAGAGCGCTCAAAGGCAGGCTGGACGCGGATAAATGCCCGTAAGGCCGTTTACGGCCGGTTGCGAAAACAGGTATAATAGATTGAAAGACATGCCATAATAAGACCACTAACCAATAGCTCCATGTGGAATATATTCGAAGGCAAAACAGGTACTGTATGGCTCGGTTCCCGCAATGTAACATTGTACCGCTACGATGGAAAAACCTTCACCGGTCTCTCAGAAAAATCGGCTAAACAATAAAGCCTGGGTTACAAAGTCCCCTGCTGCTTAATACGCCCTCTTACCAGATACAGAAATTATTAGCCAGGTTTTCAGAACGGCTCGTAGGCTGTTGCTGCCCGCTCGTGATTTCCTTGACCGTCATTTGCAGGTATTCCTGCAATTCCGAGAGATAGATCTTGCCGTCTTTGTCCATATCAGCCTTCTTATCCTTGAGCCCCGATAGCAAAGCATAAGTAAATACCCCGTTTGTCCATTGTTCACCCTCCACAGCATATTCAGTAGCCCCTGCTGCCGAGATCACTGAGGCGCCCGACGAACGCCGCAGATCCGGAAACAAAGAACGCATCAGTTGAAAAGAATTCGCGAGCCCCACAGAAACCTCCTTGTAAGAACGGATACCGTCATTTCGGAACACCTTGCTCCCCACAGTGGTCCGCGCCTGCGTGTTTTCGGCCACCAGCTCCTTGTCTACTTCCCCGCTATGACAGGCGTCGATCAGCAATAATTTATTACGCGCAGGGATCGAGTCCAGCAGGTCCTCCAGCTCTTCATACCCGATGCCCAGCTTTGCAGGATTCGCAAAATCCATATTATAGGTACCCAGATAATAATTCAGCTGTTGATCCAGCACCCCATGCCCGGCATAAAACAACACCACAACATCATTGGGCTTCGACTTGCGCAGTTGATCCTTCAACTTCAGCACGGCCGCCCGGGTCACCTTCTCGTTCACCAACGATTGCTGAACGACAGTACCAAACTCACTACGGCGCTCCGCAAAAAGACGTTGGATATCCGCAGCATCTTTGGCGGCATACTTCAGGTTCTTGTTCTTTTCCGTGTAAGTGGCCGCACCGATAGATACCAGGTAAAGATCAGGCTTGTAAGCCTCTTCCTTGCGCGTAATGGTGATGAACTCCCGTATACTCTCTATGCCCTGGCTGTTGGCCACTGAAACAGACAATTGGTTCTTGCCATATGAAAGCGGCACCTTCACGGGCAGCGTTATGGCGCCCGGACTGCTTTGTTTGATGGCCAGCCCTTTCATGCCATACAAAGGAACGCCATTCACCGACACATGCAGGCGGCTCAGCGCAAACTGCTTGTCTGATCCAGTTACCGAAAAAGACAAATCGGCCGCAGTAGTCACATTACTTTGAGCAGGCATACCTTTTACACTGATCTCCGGTATCGATATAGCGCTGCTGCCTTCTGCCTGCGCCATAGTATAACCCATTTTCCTGATCCGCTTTTCATACGCCTTGCGGTAATAACCGATCTGGTCCGCAGGCACATAACCCAGTTGCTCCAACACCTTGTCTGGCCGGTTGAGCCGCACATCGAATTGAGAAAAATCATAAGCCCGGCCGTTATACAGGAAGTTGAAATTACTCGTCGACTTCTTATTCGCCATGTAATAACCATCCTTCGTCAGCAGCGCATAATTCTCGAAGTTGAAAGCCGAGAACGTCAGATCCGGTTGCCCGGTCTCGAGATTGATGAACCGCACATTTTTGGTAACATCAGCTCCTACGAGGTAGCGTTTGTCCGGCGATAAGGTGATCCCATACAACATTACTCCCTGTGGCAGCGGCAAAACCCTTTCCGGCTTTTCGTTATTCACCGACCATACGAAGATCCTGAAATCGTTGCCCGCCGTCACGAAATGATCATTATCGATAAAACAAGCCGACAAAGCATAAAAATTGAAATGCCTGCCCGGTACATCTAACGACCATTTATTCCCGTGCGCCATCGTCCGGATCATTTTCATCCCTTTGATATCGAACAACCCTATCAGGCCATCCTGCAGACAAAATAGCAAACGGCTACCGTCCGGCGATAATTGAGATTCGTATACATAGGTCTGAAACTCGGATTCACTTTTCTTCCGTGCGTGCCGCACCGATTTCAACAACTTGCCATCCAGAGAAAATTGCGCAAAGATCAGGTCCGGCTCTCCCGGTTTCGACCGCGTGCTCATGATCGAGAAGATCGACTGTAGAGAAGGCAGGTATACCGGGTTCGTGGCAAAAAAAGTATCCTTTTTATTGATGATCTTCAACTCGGTGATTACCGGCGCCCCGCCACGGCTGAAGTCCACCAGCTTGTAATTCACCAGGAATTTCTTGTCGTCACCAGCTATCATATTTAGGTGATAAGTGAACTCCCTGTCCGGATATTTATACTCGGCAATTTTAGCCAGCGTTTCCGTATTATATATTTCGATCGTTTTATTATCGCCTGTTTCACACAAGCTGTTGGGCATGAATTGGCTGATCGCCATTCGCTTGTCGGCAGCAGATACGGCGGCGCTTTGCAGACCGATAACGGCCGTATTATCATAATTGAAATAAATATTCGCCCCGTTGCGTGCCGTATCCTGGCAATCGATCGTACGCTTTAGCCGGTCGATATTACCATTTTGGAAGTTCAGTACAAAGCCGTCATTATAACTCTTCGGAATAAACACCCGGTGTTGGTCCAGGAATACCGGCTGATTCAGCTTCTGTTGTCCCCGGATACCGGAGAACAGACCTTTGATCGATTTCGCTGCGAGATCATGAATAACGATCTCCCGGCTGTTTTCCGCCACCAGCATTCCGTCACGCGAAATGGCCACAATAAGCCCCCCATTGATCGCAGCCGGTTGATAATCCGTTTTTGTGTACCAGAACATCGGTGCCGCAGACGGCATCGAAAAATAAGTTTGCCCCGAATTCACCGAACGGGCTATCAGTTGAGCTTTACCTGCAGCATCTTTGTCTGTATCGAGATAAATAGTGCCGGTGCTGTTAAGTGTAACCGCCTTGCTGCTGAGGCCGTTCGAACGCTGCTCATCCGTCATGGCTGGGTAGCGGCCGGTGATTGTATTTTTCAGTCGCATCGACATACGGTCAAAAATGAACAACGTATCTATAAAAAGGTCGCCCCCTTGTTGGCGTAGCCGGAATTGTTCCCTTTTCGCCAGCAGGTCGTTACCACTTACGTACAGCTTATCGATAGTGGGCATGCCCGGCAGTCGCACTTCCTTAAGATTTTTATCCGGCACCGTACTGTTATTGGCAGCATTGCTGAGGTTCAGATGATAAAGCTTCTGCGCAGGCGTGAAGAAATAAACATCTTCCAGGTTAGGCGATACTGCGGCAGCGAATATTTTCGGCGCTTTATTGAGCATTCGCATGGCCTTCCCCGCGATCAGTCTCGTGGCCAGCTTTATCCCCAATCCATAATCGTCCAATACCCCCGGAAGCGTTATTTGACACGTTTTCCGGAGTGTACCGTCCATAGAAAAGATCTTAAAGACCGAAGGTGTATTCTTGCCAGGTGTATGAGAGATCAGTAGGATGGATTGACCATCTGCTGAAAACTTCCCATGAGTATACCGTTCCCCGTTATCGATATCAGGTGGTGTGAAAGTATGTATTACCGAATCGAGCAATATATTATAAAGAAAGTAATTGCCCTGTGGCATATCCTGGATCAATACGTATTGTTCATCCTCCGAAAAATCGAAATCCGGCAGGTAAAACAATTCAGGACTTTCTGATTGCTTGGGAAAAATGTGCTTGATTTCCCGTGAAGAGCGAATGTCCCAAAGCAGCAGCTCGGCATTGTCATTGAAGCCGATCAGGTAATTGTTCTTCGGAGAAAATTCGAAACTACTCTCGAATACCGGATTGGAAAAGCCTGTTTGGAAAGCCGCTTTAGGTTTGCCGGATTGGGCAACTAACGTAGTAGTACAAAAGAGGCACACGGAGAGCGCCAATAACTGCACGTATCTCATAACAGTTGAGAATGGGTTTAAGAATTAAGATCAGTGATACTGAGGTAAAGAGAAGTTAGGTTTGACCAGGAGGTTAGGTTCGTAAATATAGAAAATAAATTAATTTATGATCAAAATTAGTTTTATTATTTTAGTCCCATAACTACTAACCAATTCTAAACCCCGCCGCTTTGCAGCCTGCTACTGTTAAATCCCCGCGACTTTGGCCCCGAAGATTATTTTTATGTTTCCTCCATGCCATAGCGTTACTCTGCCTGTGCTGGTGGTGGCAGGGCACCGGTTACACCCTCGGGATAGAGACCAGCCTGGCCGAAAAATCCATACTCCTCAAACGCAAATGGATCAAACAGCAGGAAGATACCGCTGCCCGGTTTCTTTTCCTTGATGTAAGCGGTGTCAAGAAATTGGTCCCCCGCGAAGGAAGGACCGGCCAGCAAATGATCACCGACAGGCAGAAGATAGCCGACCTGCTGAAAATAATAGCCAAAGTATCGAACGACCAATACCAATACATTATTTGTGATGTACTGTTCGATAAGCCCGGTGCAGACGATGCCGCCTTGCGGGAAGCCCTCGCTGCCACCAATAAAGTGATCATTCCGTATACATTTGAGGATGGCGAGTTAAAGCCACCCGTATTTGCAGGTGTCCCTGCCGGATATGTAGGATACCAGGAATCGTCAGGATTGTATGCCAGCGACGTATTGATCAAACATGCGCTTATCACCACCGATGGGCAGAAAAGCCTGCCAACCCTCGTATTCGAGAAAACACAGAACAAAACAGTGGAACAATTCATGGGCCTTGCGGCCGTGGATGGAGCGTTGACGGTTAATAACCGGATCATTGACTTTCCCCTCCGCCAGCGACACCTCATCGATTCTATCGGCAACAACAAAGTGATTCCCCTCGACGATATGCTCAACCTCCTTAAGGTCAAAGCAAAAGACACATTTTTCTTTCAACGGTTCATGGCCGGTAAACTGATAGTGATCGGCGACTTCGAAAATGATGTACATAAAACAGTGGTAGGGCCAATGCCAGGCTCCCTCATCCTTGCCAATCAATACCTGTCTTTGGTTACAGATAGACAATACATTACGTGGTATTTCGTCGCCTACCTGTTGATCATGCTTACCGTGTTGTCCTGGTTGTTACTGTATCCGCCGAAGTTTATCAAAACCTTTCATGAATGGTGCGACAATTACCAGGTCGGTTTGATCCTCGGGGACCTCATTGCCTATAGTCTGCTACTATGGATCATCGTATTCGTAGCTTTCCTGTTTTCTGACATACTTGTCAATGCAGGTATTATAGCCTGTTATATAATCATACTGACCGGTATCCGGTCCTTCCTCCATCATAAACGCCATTCAAAATAACCTGTATGAAATATGTATTATTGATCTGTTTACTTTGGCCGGCATCCCTGATGGCCCAGGATGTGTATTACATTTCCCACATACAGGGAGTGGTGAAGAAGAAAGGCCAGCGAAAAGCCCTGCAGGTAGGAGAGGAGATATACCTCAACGATTCCCTGTCCTACGATAAGCCCGGCAGCTATTTATCAGTTTGCAGCCCCGAAAAAGGCAATTTCATTTTAAAGCGCGATAAGGCGGCGCCTGTCTCGAAGAAAAATGAATTCCTCGTGGCAGTGAAAGACATACTCGTACCCGCTACCAAAACGGGCACCCTCGGAG
>JAGIBF010000157.1 GCA_017744515.1 Niastella sp. | reverse complement strand
TGCTGAAGCGAAAGGATAAAAACGGCAGGCCTAAATTCATAGACCCGGAGGAAGAGGAAAGAAAACGGCAACACAAAGCCATGAACAAAGCGTGTTATGAGCGCACGATGGAGAAGTATCGGAGGTTGGAGGAGGAAGAGCAGCTTCGAGCCACGAGCGACGAGCTGCGAGCATCGGACAACGAACAACCTGCTTTTTCTCTGAGGAGGGCCGTGGGCTACAAGTCTTGCAGCGTTGTGCTGCGCGGAGTTGGTGGCAAACGTCGCAGTGTTCGAAAATGTCGCAGGCCGATGTACTTTATTGCTGAGGCTGCGTTGCTTTATCCTGTTTTCAGCGGATAATAAGTAATGCTAATGGATTGAATAATCTGGCAGCATCGGGGGGCAGACTGTCTTACTGATGATGTGTGCCCGTTTAGGTAATTAACAGCGATGGGTAGAGTGTAGGGAAACAAGGCGTTACGCTTTTTTCAACCTGTCAACTGATTAACTTATCAACTTATTTTTAATGCCGCTCTAATCTCTTTCTAATGTGCTGTCCTGTACTTTTGTGGGATGATCAACATGATCCGTAAGTTGCGTGCGTGGTTAAAGCATTGGTTCGATCGTATTGGTAATGAACGCTTGAAAAACACGCTCTTGCAGGCTGTTCCCTTTTGGGTGGCTTCTGTGATCACCGGTCTGGTGGCTGTGTTGTATGCCGACTTGTTTGCCGGCGCTGAAAAAATAGCTGCCTGGATCATCCATCATCATATCATGTGGTTTTTGTTGATTACTCCGGTATGCTTTATCGTTGCGTGGTATCTCGTGAAACGGTTTGCTCCTTTTGCACGTGGCAGCGGTATTCCCCAGGTGATTGCGGCGGTAGACCTTGCTACGCCTAAGCACCATCATAAAGTAGACAGGTTATTGAGTGTGCGCATCATACTGGTAAAGGTCGTGTCCAGTTTCGTCATGGTCATGGGCGGGGGGATCATTGGACGAGAAGGCCCTACTATACAGATTGCAGGTTCCGTGTTCCGGCAGGTCAACAAATGGCTGCCCGACTGGTGGCCTAAAATATCCAAGCGCAACATGATCATGACCGGTGCTGCTGCGGGCTTGTCGGCTGCTTTTAATACGCCGCTTGGGGGACTTGTATTCGCTGTAGAAGAAATTGCCAAAACGCATATCAGTTATTTCAGGACGGCGCTCTTTACTGCCGTGATCATTGCGGGTCTTACAGCACAGGCGTTTCTGGGGCCTTATCTCTATCTGGGCTATCCCGATGTAAGTAATCTTTCTCCGTATGTCTTTTTTACCGTGGCGCTGGTAGCTGCCGTAGCAGGTGTGGGTGGCAGTGGTATGGCCAAGTTGATCCTGGCAGTGATGGCGCGGGTGAGGAGGTTCAGTTCAGTCAGAAAATATGTCTTCTATGTCGTTGTTTGCGGATTGGCTGTTGCGGCTATGGGGATATGGCTGGATGAGCGTGCATTCGGCTCCGGAAAAGAGATCATGACGCATACGTTGTTTACTGGCGATAAGCAATTGCCGTGGTACACGCCTTTTATGCGCATGGCGGGTTCTGTATTGTCGTTTACAACAGGCGCTGCCGGTGGTGTGTTTGCTCCCGGGTTGGCAGCGGGCGCCAGTATAGGTTCTGTGGTAGGCGGTTGGCTGCATCTTGCGCCTGCCGATATGAATATTGTAATACTTGCAGGCATGGTTGCTTTTTTAACAGGGATTACGCGCACGCCTTTTACTTCTTTTATCCTCGTATTGGAAATGACCGACAGGCATAATGTGATCTTTCACCTTATGCTGGCGGGTATGATCGCCAGCCTGGTATCGCTGCTCGTGGACCGTCATTCTCTCTATGATCGCCTCAAGGTTACTTATGAGCAGGAGTTGTTGCATGAGGACCGGTTGAAAGGTTGAAAAAGTTGACAGGTTGAAAAGTTGACAGGTTGAAAAGGAAAATACCTGTTAATGCAGACCGGGAAGTATCGTCAATTCATCGGGAATTACTGTCATCGGCTTTAACCGGGATAGTATTACTTTTGGGGTGCGTGAAATGGGTGTTCAACAATAAAACGACCGGGGGCATGCTTGTCATGTCTGTCAATGATGCTTCGTTGCATGGAGCAGGGATGGCTGATCGCCACCCCGAACCGATCAATACTATTGTTGTCAATAAATCGGCCAAAGGGCAGCGGGTGGTCATCGATGAAATTGCCTATACCATGCCAGGGCATACTTTATTGCCGCTGGTGGCCAATCAGCATTTTACTTTCGAGAAACCGGAGGCGTTGATCGCCTGGCACTTCAACCGGGATTTTTATTGCATCGTGGACCATGATGCGGAGGTGAGTTGTGTAGGGTTTCTGTTCTTCGGTATTCACAATCCCATGTTCATCAAACTTGATGAGGGCAACCTGAAAAAGATCGCTATTATCGAGCAATTGTTTTTGGAAGATATGCGCGAGAAGGACAGGATGCAGGGTGAAATGTTGCGTACGCTACTTAAGCGACTCATTATAAAGAGTACGCGTATGGCCAAGCAGCAGATGGATAATGCGCGTCAGCTGACTGATGAGCGATTCGATCTCATCCGGCAGTTCAATCTTTTGGTGGAGATCAATTTCAGGCAGCAGCATGAAGTGAATTTTTATGCAACTGCATTGAATAAATCTCCCAAGACATTGTCCAACTTGTTCCGGCTGAGTAATTATCCATCCCCATCGAGTATCATACATGAACGTATTATACGGGAGGCCAAACGGCATCTCTGTTACACTGATAAAACGGGCAAGGAAATCGGGTATGAGCTGGGTTTTGAAAGTGCGGCTCATTTCAGCCGGTTCTTCAAACTGAAAACCGGTAGTAATCTTTCTGTATTCAGGGATACATTGGAGTAGGCAAGGAGTGTCATAGAATAATTCATTAAAAACAACAATACTAATTGATCATGAGGTTATACAGATCGTTTCAACGCTGCCGGGTAATGGCGCTGACTATGGCTTTGTTCGCAAGTGTTGGCTTACAACAAACAGTGGCTGCCCTGCCGCCGGTTGCATGTGTTATTGCACCGGGTGATACTACTATCAATGTGTCGGGCGTGCCATTAAAACCCGAGGATATTAGTCCACTGCTGGTTGGTGAATCCATACCTGCCATGACGCTGCCCAATGCGGCGGGCAATCCTACAGACCTGCAGGCGCTGATAGGGCAGAAGCCTACCATACTGATATTTTACCGGGGCGGATGGTGTCCTTATTGTAACAAGCAACTGGCCGGTCTGCAGCAGGTAGAAAAAGAACTCAACGATATGGGTTATCAGATGATAGCTGTTAGTACCGACAGTCCTGAAAACCTGCAAAAGACGACGGATAAACAAAAGCTTACGTATACGTTGTTGTCTGATGCTGACCTTGCATTGTCTAAAAAGGTAGGGATTGCTTTCAAAGCACCGAAGAACTATGATTCATTTCTGCCTGGCGCTTCCGGTGGTAAGAATACTGATAAGTTGTTGCCCGTGCCTTCTGTATTCATTCTTACGAAGAAGGGAAAGATTGCCTTCGAGTATATCAATCCGGATATGACACAAAGGATTGGAGCCGGGTTGCTGAAGGCTGCTGCTGAATCTCTTGTAAAGGAATTGTAGTTGTGGCTACTCCATGGTCGTGTCGGTAAGCATTTTGTTGACGATAAGCCATCGACCGTTCATGTAGTGAAAGGATAGGTATTCGTGGTAGTTGAACTGGTACATTTGTACTTTCACTTCGGCAACGGCAATAGTAT
Source organism: Niastella sp. (assembly GCA_017744515.1). Classification (GTDB taxonomy): domain Bacteria; phylum Bacteroidota; class Bacteroidia; order Chitinophagales; family Chitinophagaceae; genus Paraflavitalea. The sequence goes on along the minus strand of JAGIBF010000157.1, from coordinate 2,490 downwards.
TGACAACTTCGATGGAGATGATCTCGCCTTTGAATGGCTGGCCCAGGTCTTTGGGGCTTTGCCGGTTCTTAACGCCATCGAGGTATTGGTCGAGTGTTTTGAAATAGGGTGCTCCTTTTACATCTCCGAATACGAGCGTGCCGGGGTGGTACACTTCATTAAGTGTATGCAAGTTGCCTTCATAGATACCCTCGAAGTAATATTTTTTCAGTGCTTCTGAAATAGCAGCGGTGGCTGTAGCCTGGTGTGTCATTGTGTTTGTTTTTACAACACAAAGATGGGATGATGCCGGGTGTGGATTGCGTGACCTGTGTCACATTCTTATACATTCATCCAGGCTGTATTCTTTCAGTTAAGAAATCGAGAATTCATTATACCAGTAACAGCTTCTCTAATTGTGGGCGGAGGCGGGCTGCGGTGATGTAGCCGATGTTGAATATCTCATCGGCTTTGCTTACGTCGAACATGTTGAACTGGTGGAGGTCGGGTTCGATGTAGAGGGAGCATTGCTGTAGCCTGGCTTCAACTGAAGCCGAAATGGCCATGTGAAAACACTTTTCGAGGATATTCCTTTTGCCCACAGGATTCAGCATGGGTTGCGGCTGCTGGTGTAGTTTGTTTACATGGCTGCCGATGATGTGGTCGCAGAGGCCCACCAATGGCTCTACCGGCATATTGTTCATGAGCCCGCCATCTACCAGGATGCTATCACCAATCTTTACCGGTGCAAAGACAACCGGCACCGATGCAGAAGCTACTACCGGTTCATATAGCGGGCCACTGGAAAAAGTAATCGCCTTACTGTGCGTAAAATCAGTGGCTGTTACAAAAAAGCGGGCGGCGAGGTCTTCGAAACGTTCTTTGGGAATGTATTGTTGCAGTGTTCGCATGAGGGGCTGCATCGAGAAGAAGCCATCTTTTTTCCAGAGGAGGTTGGTCCAGCCAAAATAGCCGTTTTGTTTTAAGATCCTGAGGATGGCTTCCGGGGAATGACCTGCCAGGTAAAAGGCTCCGGCAATAGCGCCGGCGCTTACGCCGGATATGGCGTAGGGTTTTATTCCCATTTCGTCCAATAGTTTCAACAGTCCGAGGTGGGCGAATCCTCTTACGCCACCACCACTAAGTACCAGGCCGGTTTTAATCATAGAAAAAATAATCTACGGTATTCAACAATAACAAAGTTCCGGGGTTTAAACGGGCTCTATAATAAGGAATAAATCGATGATTTGGAAATATAAAGTACTGGTATCCACAACAAATAACAGGGGGCAGTAATACCAATGATGTGAAAAGACTTTTCTTCTATCGTAGATTTCCTATTGACATTGCCGATGTTGAAGAGTAGCTTTATAATCGTTGATACAATGTGATGGTTTTGATCGCACCCTTAGTCCAACATGTCCAATGATCCTTGAAAAGAGCCCGTTTATAATCCGTACCCAAGAATCATGCATCGTATCAACGCTAAACATCCAGATCCGCGTCCAATGTCCAGTGAAAGACAGGTTAAGAACTCGTCCTGAAAATTTTATTAGCCCCCCAGCGCGGGGGCTTTTTTTATTGTAATTTGGATTCGTTACCCCAAACTCCCAATAATATCGTGCGACATCTTTTCTTTTTATCTATTGCGCTGGTCAGTCTGACCAATGTTATTGCACAGAAGGCAACTGTTACTTCGGAATTGCTGACCGACAAACAAGTGGCTGCATTATTGCCCGATACCCTGCGTAAGGTTCTCCATATTAATTTCCCCATTTTCAGGACGTACAGGTATACGGACAAAGAAGGGGTGCATTATTGTATACTGACGGAAAGCAGGGAAAAAATTACAACTGATGGAGACACCATCAACCTCAAGATAAAAGCTATCAACGTGAAGGTGGTGAATGGGACATTGGTCAAGGTGTGGGAGATCAATGATAATATTATCAAGGACGAGCGTAATGAGTCTTCAATCTGGTTTTGGACGAAGTATGCCGACTTCAAAGATTATGATGGAGATGGTTTGGCAGAACCTGTTATCACCTACGGTACTGCTGGTATGAATGGTTATGGCGACGGTCGTATAAAATTCATTATCTACTACAAGGGGCAAAAAACTGCTATCCGGCACCAGAATGGTGTACTTGACTATGAACGCGAAACTCAGGTGGATAAATCATTTTACGTGTTGCCGCAAGCTTTGCAAGCAGGTGTTAAGCAAAAAATGGAACTGATGGTGGCGAATGAGCGTGCCATTTTTCCGGCAGGCTGGCAGAAGGACATGAAAAACAAGGAGACCCAAATCGATGAACGGCAGTAGCTCTTTTTCTATACCAGCATACCTTGTGAATATTTAAGGGGTTTACGTCGTAATTAAGGGCTAACTACTTCAATGAGTTTCTTGCGGCTCAGTTTTATTTTGCTTTTTCGCGGTATGATCGGATCGAACCTTTTGGGGATCGAGAAGAGTACCACGATAAACAGCACGGGCCACAAGCCATATACAAT
>JAGIBF010000156.1 GCA_017744515.1 Niastella sp. | reverse complement strand
GTTTTACAGGCTGTAAGTCTGGCGAAAAGGAAACATCCCGATTGAATGTTGTTCTCTTTGGTTATGATTCTATTGCCTGTTATTATGGTAGCAGCGCTAATATGATCGATTTACGGTATGGCAAGCTCACTGATACAGTATTCATGGATTCTTTTTTAACAACTGCCATAGACCGAAGGCCTGACACCATTTTTTTAAAACCGGGAGACGGTGCCCTGGTGCTGGGAAATTGGGAATATTTAGATACGCTGTTTAAAAGAAATCATTTCGACAAGCGGATAATTGACTCATTTGATGATAAAGAACAACACTTTTTTCATACGACCTCGATACTGCCTTTTTTAAGAGAACGGCAAAATGAGCCGCTACGGCTTTTTCTGCCAAAAGATGACGAACCGCAAGTCCGCGATACATCTGGTAAGGCCTTTGTGGTTTTGATCCTTACTGAAAATGAAGTATACACATATAATGGAAGGGATGTAACCAATGGAAGAAAATGTACCTACCCGGAACTACAATCTTATCTGTCGGCACGAAAACCGGACCATGACTTTTCAGTGATCATCAAACCTGGTAAAAATAGTACCTATAAAAGTGTTGTGAATGTACTTGATTTGATGACTATTGAAAAGATTAAGAAATATAAAATGGAAGATATTACGGATGAAGAGAAGGTTATTATAAATAAGATATTGAATGAAAAAGCAGCCTTGTAAAGCATTCGATTTACTTTATACCTCAGTTAAAGGAGGACCGAAATTCTACAGGGGACTGGCCGGTTTGTTTTTTGAAGAACTTGTTGAATGATTGGGGGTGTTCAAAGCCCAACTCATACGCAATCTCGCTTACTGACAACTGCGTAATCGAGAGCTTCTCTTTAGCTTTCTGAATGAGCTTTTCCTGTATGATCTGTTTGGTGGTTTGCTGTGTCAATGTTTTGAGCAGGCTGCCCAGGTAGTTGGGCGAGATGTTCAATTCGCCGGCAATGTATTGAACGGTGGGCAGTCCTTTGTTGAGCAGGTCATCGCTATCGATGTATTTTTCCAGCACCTCTTCCAGTTTTTCAAGCAGGTGGTGGTTGGTGATCTTTCTCGTCAGGAACTGGCGTTCGTAGAAGCGATCGCAATAGTTGAGCAGTACTTCTATCTGGCCAATGATGATGCTCTGGCTGAACTTATCTATGTTGGACTGGTATTCCCGCTGAATGTTCTGCAGTATGTCTGCAATGACCTTTTCTTCTTTCTCGGACATGAAGAGTGCTTCGTTGACTGCGTAGCCAAAGAAATCGTACCGCTTAATGTTTTTGGCGAGCGGTGTATTCCAAAGAAAGTCGGGATGAAAAAACAATAGTACGCCTGATGGTGGTACGGCTGGTTTATCGACAGTCAATTTCACCAGCTGGCCCGGGGATACAAAGGATAGCAGGCCTTCATCGAAGTCGTATTGTTGCTGGCCGTATTTGAACTTGCCCTGAATATTGCGTTTGAGGCCGATGGAATAGAAATCCTGTACCCAGCTGATCTCCTTCTCGTCGGTCTGGTAATTGACAAGCCCATAATCGACCAGGCTGATCAAAGGGTGTTCTGCTTTGGGCAATCCGCTGATCGCGTGAAATTCGCTGATGGTTTTGATACGTCGTATTGGGTTCTCTTTCATTGCCTGTTGTTTTAAAGGCAGGGCTGAACTGATCAGCCCTGCCTATATTTTACCAAATTGAAATATACCGGCTGCTTCTCAGAAGTCCGTTGATCTGCTCAGTGCTTCGTTTGCCGCCAGATCGTTTTGCAATATCTCAATTTTGCTTTTTGCCATGTTGAATGAATCGCTGCCCAGGAACAGGTGGAGGGGCGGCTGCTGCATTTCTGCTAATTTAATGAATGCTGCGGCTGCTTTTTCAGGATCGCCGGGCTGGTTGCCAATTATTTGTTTTTCGTGTACTACTTCGAGGTCGCGGGCTGCCTGGTAGGCGGCAATGGGGTGTGCTGCCATCCGGAGGGAACCTTGTAACAGGAAGTTGGTTTTGAAATAGCCGGGGTAAACAATGGTGGTATTGATGCCGAGCGATCTGGCTTCTGCGGACAGGGCTTCGGTGAGGCCTGCCACTGCAAATTTTGTGGCGTTGTAAATGCCCCATCCGGGAAAGGCGCCCAGAAAGCCTGCGATGGATGAGATGTTAATGATGTGGCCTTTTCCGTTCTTACGAAACAGCGGCATGACGCTTCTGATGGTATTGAGGGTGCCAAATACATTGGCGTCGAAATTGGCTCTTGCTTCCTGATCGCTCAATTCTTCGAGGGTGCCCAGCTGGCCATAGCCTGCATTGTTGACTACCACGTCGATGGCGCCAAATGTTTTTACGGTTGTTGCGATCGCTTCTGTAACGCTTGTTTCGTTTACTACATCGACCTGCAGGGGCAGCAAGCTTTCTGACGTAACGTTTACGGCTTTTTTCAGTTCGTTAACATTCCTCGAGGTGGCGGCTACTTTGTAGCCTTTCCTTAACAATTCTTTGACAAGGGCTAAACCGAGGCCTTTTGAAGCGCCGGTGACGAACCATACTTTTACTGTGCTCATTTTTATTAGTTTTTAAGTGAATGATCTTTAACGATGTAAAATTGCACACAGTGGTGAGGATGGAAGTAGCCGGATCAATGGTTGTTGTAGCCAGAACTACTATTTGCCCGGACTGCCCCTGTTTCGGGCCTGGAAGGGAAGTATTGCCAACACAACAGGTAAAAGCGATAACAATACCGCCTCCCCCGTGTAGTAAATTTGTGGAGTAAAATAATTATAGACTTTTAAAACGACATTTTATGAAAGTAATTAACAACTCCTCCGAATTTGATCTATTATTGACGCAGCAAAAATCTGTTGTGGTCGACTTTTATGCCGATTGGTGTGGTCCTTGTAGAACCCTGACGCCCACTGTTGAAAAGCTGGCTGAAGATTACCAGGGTAAAGTAGAAATTGTGAAAGTGAATGTCGACTCCAACCCTGAGCTGGCTATGCGTTATGGCATCAGCAGTATACCTACTGTTGTATTTATCAAAAATCAACAGATCGTAGACAGGACCGTTGGTTTACAATCGAAGGGTGAACTTGTAAAGAGGATCGATCAGCTTAATTAAGGCTTTCCGTAAAGCTGATGGCATTGTTTGAACAGCAAAGGATCTATTATTGTTAATCTTAAAACGAACTTATGAGCAATTCTAAAAAGGCGTATATAGCCGGTGGCTGTTTTTGGGGAATGGAAGATCTTTTCCGCGTGCTGCCGGGGGTATTGGATACTGAGGTAGGATATATTGGCGGACAGAATGACCACCCCACTTACCGTAACCATCCGGGACATGCCGAAGGACTGGAGATCACTTATGACCCTTCCAAAATCTCGTTTAAGGAACTGCTGGATTTCTTTTTCAGGATCCACGATCCATCAACTGTAGACCGGCAGGGTAATGATATTGGCTCCAGCTACCGGTCGGCGATCTTTATTCAAAATGAAGAGGAAAGGAAAACAGCAGAAGAAATCATTAAAATTGTAGATGCTTCCGGCCGCTGGCCTGGTAAGGTGGTGACCACTTTGGAACCTTACTCTACTTTCTGGCCTGCAGAACCAGAGCACCAGGATTACCTGGTAAAGCGTCCGAATGGCTACACCTGCCATTTCGAGCGGTTTGGAACATTTTTAACTGCATAATTACCAAGGGGGCGGATTAACCACGAACGTATGATCTACAAAGGGAACCAGGACGAATACTTTGAACTGGAAAACGTCGATACCAATAACTACAGGAGTTACCGGACTACCATGCCGGGAACGCTGCAGCTGATGTGGTTTACGACGGATGGCAATAAACTGACGATAGATGGTGTTCCTTATGTTTTCGATACGAACCAATTGATCACGCTCTCTCCGTATCATCGTGTGGAATACGAAGTAGTGAATGGCATGAAACTACTTCGTTTCAACAGGGAGTTTTATTGTGTGCTGAATCATGACAGCGAGGTAGGCTGTAAAGGGGTTTTGTATTATGCTGCGGCCAAAATACCGTTGATCAGCATTGGGGGTATGGAGCTGGAGATACTGGAAACGGCGTGGAAAATGGCCAGCCTGGAGTTTTCGATGAAGGATGAGCTTCAGCAGGAGATGCTGCAGATGATGCTGAAAAGGATATTGATCGTGTGTACGCGCATTTATAAAAAGCAGGGGGCCATGGCTGGCCTCAATGATGATCAACATGAATTTCTCCGGGAATTTACCTTCCTGGTGGAAAAGCATTTCCGGGAGAAGCATAGTGTGGCTGAGTATGCGGAGCTGTTGTATAAATCTCCCAAGACGCTTACCAATACCTTACATAAAATAGGAGAGAAATCTCCTTTGATGATCATACAGGACAGAATTCTACTGGAAGCGAAGCGCCTGCTTCATTATACTAAAAAAGACATCTCCGAAATTGGTTATGAGCTTGGATTCCCGGATATCCAGGCATTTAGCCGTTTCTTCAAAACCCACGCCGGGCAGGCAGCCAGCGAATACAGAGAGATGGCTGCATAGGGAAGTATCTGCACGAAAAGATCACCTTTGTGGGCCGCACCTATTCTTTACTTCACCCGATCTCGCGATTGTGAAGGGCTTTTCAGGTGTTTAACTTCACCTTTCAAACTGCCTTCACATGAAATATATTGTATCGATCTGCCTGCTCGCCATTGTCTCCGGCGGTTGCGAAAAATCATTGAATAATGTATCGTCGTCTCAAGATCTAACGGCCTCACCAACCGTTACAGCCGATCTTATCCCGGCACCGCCATACCGCTGGCGCGATCTCGGCGTGCCTGTACTTACGCAGGACCCGCGGAATGAGGCTGAAATGCAAAACAACATTTTTAACCTGAATGGGGACCACTACCTGGCTACCGGCTTTCGTTTTCGTAAAGTATTTAAGTTCAATACCGCCAGCAAATCATGGGATCGCGTGGCGTCCATGACTTTTGAACCGATATATATCGATGGTATACGTCTCACCTTTGGCTCAAAGGTCTATCGTGGGATCTCGTATGAGGATCCACAGGGCTTCGAATCTTATGATCCTTTCACTGGTGTGACTACTCAGCTGGCCAATTTTCCCGGTACGCCTGTTGATGATCCTATTTGCTTTGTATTTGGCAGCAAGCTGTATGTGGTGTCGGGTATTTCGAGGATTGGCGACCTGGCACTCGTGAATCAATACTGGGAATATAACTTCCTCACCAACCAATGGCGGAATAAGGGCAACAGTCCGATCGGCGTAAGGGCACAAGGCAGTGCTTATGTAGTCAACAATAAAGTGTATATCGGTCTGGGTTTTACGTGGGTAACCATTAACAGTGAACGTACCAAAAGATTCTACAACGACTGGACGCAGATCGATCCTGTTTCTTCCACTGCCAACATAGCCAAAGCGCCTTTTCCCGGCGAAAAGAGAAGGAATGCAAAGGGTTTTATGATCGGCTCTACTTTACATCTTGGGTTTGGAAAAGTATTGACGGAATACCGTTACGATCTTTATAAATACAACTGGAGCCTCGATACCTGGACAGCCGTGGCCAGCTGGCCCAGTGTGATCGAAGGGATCTATGGTTCTGCCTGGGCCGATGACCAGCTGTCTATGTTTGGGGTGGGCAGCAGCGGGTACCTGGTAAAAGGTGGGTTGAATGAGTTCTGGACCTTCAGTAATACGGGGAATTGATGGCCTACAGCTGTACATGAATATTAGAATGGCGCCCTGAATAAGGCGCCGTTCTTTTTATTACCAGTTCTGGAAATCGTAGAAGGAAACGGTGCCGGAGCCACCGCCGGTGGGTCCTACCTGCACGTAGGTGTTCGCATTGACCGAAGCGTTACAATACACCGGGGTCCATGGATTCAGGAATGCGTATCCGTGTGCAGAATAGACCACGTAATCGCCGGAAGTAACATACAGGTAATCGTTGGACCAGGTTAAACCCGATATGGGGCCATTGCCACCGTAATAGACGAAATTCCAGACACGAGCAGAGGCCTTCAGGTTAGTTGCGGGATCGACATGTTTCGACGCAGAAGTTGCTTTCATGTTAAAAGCACAGCTAAGCATGATGGCAGCAATCAAAAGGAAGGTCCTTTTTGTCATAAGATAATTTTTAGATGGTTAAATGATTAGACTTTCTGAAAATACCAAGTCTTCCTTCAATTGATTCGTCGATTTGTATCAGATTGGCGCCAATTTGTATCATGGTGCGGTCGTAGGATCCGACAGGGTAATACCTGACTGTATTTAAATAGCAGGGGCTGTTTTAGTTGTTGCCTTGCAGCATTTCACCTTGTTGACTTGTCTTATCAAAGTATGTCTTTCAATCTATTATACGTGCTTGTACAACCGGCCATTTCCGGCCTTTGGGGCATTTTTCCGC
>JAGIBF010000155.1 GCA_017744515.1 Niastella sp. | reverse complement strand
GCTGTTAAATCAAGTAACAACAATCTCCGCCACAACACCAACTACTTTTCTTATGTCAACAGAGCTAGTAAAATCATGAATGAACCAGCAATCAAACACCAATTAAAGAAGCATCGACATATTTTCAATACTGCCATGTTCAAGCATTTAAAAAAAGACTAATTCCACCATTAATACGCATTCAGTTACTCCCGTAATATGTATGTAATTGAACAAATTAGCCCCCGCTATCAAACAGAAATTACCAGTATTCAGCAATCAACCGCTCCAAATGTTGTAGCTTTTCGCCCTCCAATTCCATGACATTTTTACCCAGATGGAGAAAAACATTAATTACCTTACCGGTTTTAGAATCCTCGTTAGGAGAATGTTTGAATACACTTAAAGGCTTGCCGTCCACCACTTTCGTCAACACATACACTGCGCCATCCAACACCGCCCAAGCAGACGTGGGCTTTCTGGTAGCTGCAATTGCACTATCCACCATAGCAACAAGTTGATCCCCTATACGCTTAGGTAATTCACCAGTTAAAGTTTTTCGCTCAACCTGTATCGCCTCCTGATCCTCATATAAAACACTCCAGAAATTCTCAAGCAAGGTAGTAAAAGTAAGTACGCATTTGTCTGGCAAGATATCTATGACCAGTAATCCTTCCGGCGTAAATGAAGGCCTAAGCAAAAAGGTGATTTGATTTTCTTTTATTTCATCAAACGGTAATAGAACTCCCAGCCGCTGTTCGTAGACACTCGAAAGATCATCACCAGTCCTATACTCGAACGGTTCAAAATAATTTTGCTCCTCCAGATATAAAAGATGCTGCTGATACATCTTTTCACAATGAGCCAGTTTTTCCGGGGAATCAATTACTGCAAATCGCTCGAAATCCTTTTTATAATCTTCAAATGTCATTATAGGCCGATTTGATCTTTCATGCAATTATAGGGTTACCACGATATTAAGCATTTCTGTCGGTGTAAGCAAACCTTCTAACTGACCGCTATCACAACACTACCTAACGCCAGTCATTCATTCCCCTCCCGTCATCTCCTATCTTCACACCAGCAATAATCTCCTTTCTCTCATGCAACCACACCCCAACACTCCCACCCTCAAAATCGGCTACTGGTCAGCAATACTGGCCACCATATTCAGCCTTCTCTACATAATCGGCCAACTTGCCGAGTGGCTAAATCTATTCAACTCCGGTGGCGGGCCCGAAAACGCCAGCACACCCACAGGATTAACCATCCTCATGCTGCCGTCGCTATTATTAGGCATTGCCTTCCCCATATTGATGACAGCCATACATTATTACGTCCCAAAAGAAAGAAAGCTATTCAGCCACCTGGGAATTGTATTTGCAGCTATTTACTCCGTATTGATCTGCATGAACTACTTCATCCAGCTTACACTGGTAGTTCCGCATATGCTGACAGGAGAAACAGCCAGCATCCAATTCCTGCTATTCAAACCATTCGACTCCTTCCTCTACAGCGTAGATATTCTCGGCTATAGCTTCATGAGTTTATCTATCCTCTTTGCCGCCTTTGCCTTTAGCAACAAGGACCGCGAAAAAACAGTTCGGGCTTTTATGATCGCCAACGGCCTGCTCATCCCATTCCTCGCATTGCAAAATCATTTTCACTTCCTGATCTGGGGCGGCTCACTTTGGGCGATCACTTTTCCGGGAACAACGATCACTTTGGCAGTATTATTCAAAAAAGCATCCACTCCTGCTGCATAGCCCCGTTTGCACCCACACAAAAAAGCTTTATCATTGTCACCTCAACGCGATCCTCTATGCCAATAAGACGTTCTATACACCTGCTACTGCTAACCACCTTCACCGCCTTTGCCGCCTGCCACTCCGCAGTCAAAAAAGAGAATGGGTACGACAAAGCCTATAAAGTAGGCCATATTCCTGACGCCGAAAGCTTTCAAACACTCATACCAGCCGAGCATCACCTCGATAGCACCTACAACGTACGCGATCAAAGGATCGACTCACTCATCCGGTATACCGATACCTCCAAGGCTGATCAGTCGCTGAGGAAAAGAAATTTCCGCAGCAACAGAAGCAGGATACAAATGGATTACAGAAAAGCAGGAGACACATTGCCTGCTATTGAATCAGGCATCTATTTCACACCCTGCGATTGCGTAGCATCGAATGACACGCTCCTGATAACCATGAATACCTCCAATTCCATAGCGAGCCGCCACCTGACAATTAAAGTATTTAAAAACCATTTCCGGATTAATTACCTTGACTCTGCATTTAATGGAACGCCCTATCAGGAAGCAGAGAACTCCACGCTTACAAACGCCATTGTTGTCAATAGCAAATCGCAGACATTGATACTTGATAAAACGCCGGCCTTTAAACCAGGACAACAACTATTAGGCTATTTCTCCATCACCAGCAACAACTATTGGGAACTTAGTCCGGGAAATAAGCAACAGGCAAGATTTATTACCGCACGAGGCTATTTCACCTGTCACACAAGCCTTGAATCGCTTCTCCCATAATGCTATTCAATTCCCAGGCTCAGGTATCTAACCTCCCCACATTCGGGCATAAACAGAAAGCCACACACTATCATAAAATGTGTTATCTTTGCACCCGATGACACACACTCCGTCATATCATTTCCTGGCAACCATTGCCGCCTGACGCAGGCCACGCTTAGCATCGTTATTACTGTGCTCTCCCTGTCCGCCTGCGCCAAGGTTTCCAATTCATTTATTCAATCAGTTATGACTGAGCCATTATAAGCTTCAGTACATGACGTTATACTATTATCCATGTCGATATTACAATCGTACGGATGGAATGACCATTTCAACAACCTGTATACAAACTTCAATAACCAACACCTCGAAGCCGGCAGGGTAATGGCCATTCTGGCATTCAAATATGTATTGATCACGGAGACGGGCAAGCTGGACACTCTATTGTCCGGAGCCCTCATGAATAGCAACGAACCCGAAGCCTACCCCAAAGTGGGCGATTGGGTGCTGTTCAAGCGGTATGATGCCGAAGGAATTATCATTGAGGTACTACTACGCATGAACGAGCTCAGCCGCAAAACACCGGGCGCCGCTACGGCAAGGCAGGTGTTGGCGGTAAACATCGACGCCGCTTTCATCGTGCAGGGCGTCGACCGCGACTTCAACCCCATGCGACTGCAGCGCTACATCCAGCAGGTACAGCAATGCGGCATTCAACCGATCGTGCTGCTCAACAAAGCCGACCTCGTACCCGATCCGCAGGAGTTCGTGCGCGCTGTAGAAGAGTTGGGCTATGGCTGTCCGGTATACCTCGCCAGTGCGCTCGACAAAACCAGCCAGGCACAATGGGCTGCCACTTACCTGCAGCCGGGCAAAACGTATATCCTGTTGGGTTCATCGGGAGTGGGCAAAAGCACTTTGCTCAATGCATGGCTGGGTTATCAGCTACAGCAGGAAGGCGCCACCAGCTCTTCCAACAGCAAGGGTAAGCATACGACTACCGCGCGCAACCTGGTACAGCTGTCCAACGGTAGCCTGGTCATTGATGCACCGGGCATGCGTGAGTTTGGAATGACGCTGGAAGATGACACAGTTACAGTGTCTCACCCGCTCATCGATGAACTGGCCAATCAATGCCGGTTCAGGGATTGCTTCCACCAGCAGGAGCCGGGCTGTGCAGTGATAGGAGCTGTTAGCAATGGAAATCTGCCACAGGCTGTTTACCGCAGCTACTTAAAATTGCTGCGCGAGCAGTATCACTACCAGGCCAGCACCGCCGACAAAAAGCGGAATGAACGCCAGTTTGGCAAGATCAGCAAGCAGGTATTTGCCCACCGGAAGAAATACAAGTATTAAGGCGTCCACGGCCTTGAACATACCACTTGCCCCAAAAGCCTCCCCTTCGCGGGAGGCTTTTTATAAAAAAGAAACCGTACATTCAGGCACACAATCCCTCATCCGACTGCGAATCCTAAACTAACTATTTACATGTTGAATAAGTTAAAACATTTTTTTGCCCGTTATGGCACCCAGGCTATTATCATCATATTTCTAATAGCTGCTGGCAGCATCGGATTTCTCGCACAATACTGGTTAAAAAAGGAAAATTTAGGTATCTCAAGAGAAACCCTGATATGGTACGCCATACTTGTAGGTATAGGAATAGGACTGCTAAGCTATCTGGCTAACTTACTGATTGCTCGACAAAAAGACTTCAACATGTCGCCTACCGAGATACTTGATAAAGTCTCAAGAAGTCTTGCAGTCAATCCTATTCATAAAAGAAAGCTTATTGACCTGGCAAAGGATGCGCTCAACAACTGGCAACAATTATTGGCTGTACCGCAAGAAGGTCGCAAATTAAGAGATACTTTTTTTCAGGAAAACGATCGGCTCAACAGGCAATTTACCCGGATCAGTTTGGATGCCGGCATTAAAGACACATTATGTCCAAGGCCGAAAGATGAAATCATTCTGTATTTTGACACGCTTGACATTAGCGATGGCGTACAAACCCTGGAAAACAAAGAATCGGTTGCCGCTCTTTTAAATGAAAAAATTAATACCCTCAATGAAAAAGTACCCCAATCCATCACACTACTCAAAATATCCTCACACTTCCACACGGGTAAAAAAATCAGGATCTGGGTTAAAATCGCTAACTATACAATTACTTCACTACATGATATCGAAGATTTATTGAATGCAGCAAGCGGTGTGTTTAAAAATATTTTTTTTGACTTTCAGCTAACCCTTGAGGTCTATATAGCGAGTGATATTACAAAGGAAAAGAAAGAAGTCGTTATTACTCCTAACGACAAAATTTTCATTGAAGAAAATCGACTACCCGCCTTTCATTATACGATCAATAGAAATATCGCTTATGACCGGCTCGCGAGTCAACGAATATTTGGAAAACCCGACCTGCCAATACTTCAAATTTCAACTGCCGTAATGAAAAGCAGACTATTAAAGATGCAACAAGACTGCATACCAGGTTGGCAGTCCATCATGATCAGCGGCAGTGCCGGATCAGGAAAAACGGAACTCACTCATCTTTTTGTTGAGGCATATGCTCAACAATCGAATGACTATCTATTGTATTGCAATCGTACAGAGATTTATCAGGTACTTGAAACTCCTGAAACCTATCAATCTCAAAGCGTTTTTTTAGACTCGATGGCCACCTTTATGGCCAGTCAGGATAAAATAAATAACGTAGAATACCATGACATATCCTACACACTAAACAGCGCAGTTTCACCTTATAGAGATTCGCTTCTGTTACGACTGCAAAAGAATCTGAATAAGATTGTATTGATCATTGATGACCTGGAATCCAATAGCCAATTAAAGGACATATTGACCCAAAAACACGACTTATTGATAAAATGGGGCATCAAACTAATCTTAATTAGCCGATCTGGCATTTCGGCAATTAATGCCAGTCATAAAATAAATTTAACGTTGTGGTCCCGGCAGGAAGCCATTTCAATTTTATCTGAATGGAATTCAGATATTAATATAAACGACTTCTCCCTACAACAGTACATTAGTGAAAATGAAAACTCCAGCTATCTGCTTCGCATTATCGCCCGAAGAAACGAACTCAATAAAAAGGTAGATACCATGTTAGAAGAAGAGCTGGAAGACATCCTCGACCCGCTAAAGAAATTCTACACCTCGATCAGATCTACCCCCGAAGCCTTGCTATGGGAAATCAAAAAGCGAATAAGCACCAATACCCCTCATGCCGAACTTTTAACACTATTGGATTCACAGGGAAACATTAATATCATCAATCTGATATCAAAAATAGCCTGGTATACCAAATTCAACATTAACATTCATGAAAATGAGCAAAACGCTCAGAGCTATTGGAGCAGTTTAATTAAACCGTCAGTCATTCAAAAGTTTGCTGCTCTTTCCGATTCACAGGCCAGGCACTTTATCGACACATGCATCAACGCAAAGATTATGAGCGGAACAAGCGAGGCAGCCGCATGGATAGACAATCTTGTTCCTGATGGATCAATAGCATTGGAACTGAAACAGGACATAATCAACAAAATAAATACACCTATTCAGGAACAATTGATTTTAGCGTTAGACAAATCAAAATCTTTGAGTTTTTTAACTGCCATCATGGATGTTCCGTTATTTGATGCATTACTCGAATCACAAAGCACTTTAAGTATCAGGAAGCTCTTAACAACCCAGGTATCAAAGTATTTAACTCAACACAGCACTTTCAACAACATTGCATTATCTATTTTCAACTTTACCGAAAAACTAAATAATACAAAACAGCAAGAATGGATACACATCATTGCCACTTTATATCCGAATAGCTCGTATATCCAACAACATTGCCATGACTCAATAATAGCAGGAAAAAACACAGACTTTTACTTAGCCATAAATTTTCATCAGCGTAAAGCCAATGATGTATTTCAACAGTATTATGAAACAGCTGGACCCTCCCAACTGACTATTATGGCATTGAAATATGGAAATACAGAAGAATGGGTAACTATCGTGAATCTCGTACTGGTTATATACAGTACTTACAC
>JAGIBF010000154.1 GCA_017744515.1 Niastella sp. | reverse complement strand
CAGGGTGAGAAATCTGCTATCGAAGCAAGCGTTCAAACCCCGTTAAAAACGATCAACTTCCTAATAATACGACGAATGACAATATACCGCTTTCATCGTATTATGCAGGCATTGGTAGTTCTTTCATTGGCCTGCATTTCTCTCATAACTATTTTGTATCGTTAAACACGTTCATGCCATCTTACCATGATAAGGGATAACGATACTGATCTGCTACACCTGTTTCATTTGCTGCAGGCAAAAGAGCCTGTGCTATTGCGAAAGCTGTTGAGCTCTTGTGCTTCGTTGGTGTTAAAAGAAGATGCAGTAGCACAACCTGCTCAACCCGGAAAAGAAAGATTCCTGGTGAAGACAGGCCGTTACCTCACTTCTGTGCCCATCAACCAGGTAGCTTATTTCTACTGTGAAAGCAAAACGGTATACCTCAAAACAAAAGATGATAAAAATCATATTCTCCGGTCGAGTATGGAAGAGCTTGACCATGCTATTTCTTCTCACGACTTCTTTCGCATCAACCGGCAGATCATTGTAAGCCGGCACTCCATCAAAAAGATGATGATCTGGTTCAATGGCACGCTCCGTGTCGATCTTACGCCCGGCGATCATTGCAATATTATTATCAGCAAACTGAAAGCCCCGCTGTTTAAACAGTGGATGGGGGAGTAGCCCTGCAATAATTGTAATAATAAAACGTTGCAGTACCTGGCATACTCTTTTTTTATCAGGCATTAAACCTTTTGTCCAATATCCTGTCTGATCTACCAAACAATACCTTATATGAAAATGACACGACTGATGCCGGGGTTGTTGATCTGCCTCAGCATGAATGGTTTAACTGCGCAGGCGCAGGACCGCACAGCGTCTGACTCCACCGGCCTCCCGGGCGACAACTTCAGCCTGCAGGGAGCGCTCGAACTCTTTAAAAAGGCAGGATCTCCGGAAGAATTTGAAAAATTACTCAATACAGAAGGGGAGAAGGTAAATAACCTTGACCTCAATGACGATGGCAACATCGATTATATACGCGTGATCAATAAGAAGGAGAATGATGTACAGGTCTTCGTATTACAGGCGCTTATATCAGATAAAGAAAGCCAGGATATCGCAGTGATCGAACTGGAGAAGACTGGTAAGGACAATGCCGTTATCCAGATTACCGGTGATGAAGATATTTATGGTGAAGAGACTATTATAGAGCCCAGTGGCGATGACAATGCTTACAATCAATACAGTTCATCACTTGCCAGTGGTCCCAATATGGAATATGATGCGTACGCACAAAATACTGCCATCATCGTAAACGTGTGGGCATGGCCTTGTGTGCGCTTTGTGTATGGGCCTGCTTACCGCGTATATGTTTCGCCCTGGGGCTGGGCCGCACGTCCTACGTGGTGGAGACCGTGGAGGCCGCTTTCCTGGGCAGTTTATCGTCCTATTCGTTATCGCTACCGTCCGCATTATGTAGTAGTGCATACGCACCGTGTTGCTTATGCCCGTACTATGTATCGCCCCATGCGCGTGACTTCAGTAACGGTACATACCCGCCACCAGGCATCTGTTACCCGGTACAGAACTACCCGGACAGTTACTACCGCCCGTGGTCGTCAATACCAGGCTACACGTAAGACAACTACGGTGCAGGGCCCTCGTGGCAATAAAGTAAGTCATTCCAAAACTACCGTACGGAAGAGAAAAAGATAGCACCTGACAATTTCATTTACCACTAACTGACGACCATTATAATTACTACTTGCCTGTACCGGGCGGGTAAAGCAATCAACACGTCTAAAACCAACAAATAATATGAAACCCTCTATTCTGAAAATGCGTACCGTAACAGCTTTCGCAGCTATTACATTGTCAACAGGCTTACTGTTTACCTCATGTAAAAAAGACAAAGAAGATAACGAGCAAATTTCCGACGAAGAAGTAGCAGAAGCTATTACGCAGTCGGTATCTGGTTCCAGCGGTGGCGTGGTGGTACAAACTGAATCGGTTGCCACGATGAGTGCTTACACTCACCTTGCCTGCGGCCAGTCGAAAGACACTACAATTGCTGGTCAAAGTCAACCCGGTGCAACGATCACTTATCACTATTCTTTCAACTACGCCCGCTCTCTTGTTTGTTCACCCGCCAAATGGCAGTTTAACTATACAGGCCATGTGGATTATGATGCGCCCCGCATGTCATCCGACGACAACAGTACTGCTCAGAC
Source organism: Niastella sp. (assembly GCA_017744515.1). Lineage (GTDB taxonomy): Bacteria > Bacteroidota > Bacteroidia > Chitinophagales > Chitinophagaceae > Paraflavitalea. The sequence continues at coordinate 4,911 of JAGIBF010000154.1, read as the reverse complement.
TTCCGTGACAGGACTTGAGCCTGCCACCACGGAGTGGACCATCAACTCAAGCTATGTGCGCAATGGTACACAGCAGTCCAAGATCCGTTTGAAGCGTTCATGGACCAGCGTCATTTCTATTGAGTCAAATGTGAAAGTAGACAAATCTACACGCAGGATCAGTTCAGGTACCTCAACGATTTCCTTTGTAGGCACTGGCTCTGGTGGCTATACCGTTACCCGCAATGCTACCATCACTTACCTGGGCAACAGGAAAGCAACCCTGACACTGAAAAACGGCGGTACATTCAATATCGAGTGGTAATTCATCTTTAAATAAAACATTGTTTTTAAAAAGTGTATAGTATGAAGAAGTTGTTTGTTGTATTGTTCATCATGGGTTGCACAGGCTTTGCAGCTGTTCAGGCGCAGGATGCTGAAAAGACTACGGTCGCCAAACGCCTGACCGATTCTATGACAGTTCAGTTGAGCCTTACGGAAGATCAGGTGCCCAAAGTGCTGGCTATTAACCAGGAGTTTAGCAGCAAGGCTGCGGCGATCAGAAGTGAAGGAGGCGGAAAGATGGACAAGCTTAAAAAGGTAAAAGCTGCCAACAGCGAGCGCGATAAAGCCCTGAAAGCAATCCTTACTGATGAGCAATTCCTCGAATACAAAGCCAATAAGAAAGAGAACAAAGCTTTGGCAAAAGAAAGAATGAAAGCAAGGAAACAACGGTAAGTAAGAGGTAGGAGGTAAGAAGTAGGATTGTACCGTGATTTAAAGTACCTGAACATATTCATGAGAGGCCGGTCTATAGCTTTACTGCAGACCGGCCTTTTTATTTTACAGCGGGCAATAAGCGTCCATGATCTTTTTCATCAGGGCCACCCGCTCTTTCTTGAAATGGTTGTTGAAGAAGTGCGTGGAGAAGTCGTCGAACTGCTCCTGGTAGAAGCCGAGGTAAAATACCCAGAACCCAAAGTTGAGATAAGGTATTGCATCGATCTCGGCTTGTGATATGGGTCTTAGGGTTCGGTAAGCATCTACAAATATATTAAATGCCCTGTCGGCTTCTTCCCGGCTGAGTCGCCCCAATACAAAATACATGGCATAATGTATCCAGTAAGACATAAGATCATTGACCAGGAAACCCTTACCGGCAAAATCGAAGTCGAAGAAAGTAATATTGTTGTGCTCGTCGAAATGAAAGTTCTTCGGCATGAAATCGTAATGGCAATAGCCATAACTGAATCCCGAGGTGTCTATGCTGTCGAGCTTTTTAATGACAGCCGCCGCTGTTTCCTGTAAATAACGGTATTCATCCGGCAGCTCTGTGAAGGCTGGCTCCAGGATTTTGATAGGGTGCAGCAGGGTAGTGTGGTGGTTGTAGGTTGCTCTTGGATGATTGAGTGTGATGGCGGCGGTGATATTATGGATGCGTGCCATTTCCTGCCCTGTGATGGTAAGCTGCTCATCAGTGGGCTTGTAGACAGGGCTGCCCAGGGCATAGCTGAAGAGTATGCCATAGCGCGTGCCTTCCGCTGCCTCGAAAGCCTGAAGTTGGTTGTCCGTCTTATCACTGATGGGATAGGATACCTTACAACCTTCCCGGTGCAGCACGTTCAGCAACTCCAACTCGCCTTTGATCTCCTCCAAAGAACGGTGAACATCGCGGTATATCTTCAGGATATATTTTTCTGTAGCACCTTCCAGCACATAGGTGTCGCTTACGCCTCTTAATAAAAAACGGCACTGCAATCTGCTCAATCCGTATTGCTCTTCTACATACCTGCCGAGGGCAGCGGCCGAGAGGGTAGAGTATTGGGTAGGGAATATGGCCATAAGTTGGTTGTTTTTAGTGAGGGGGCGCAAATGTAGGGTATATGACAATATCGGCAAAAACAAGGTGAAGCGATATATACCCCATGCCAGTAATAACACGGAAATTTAACACCATGAAACGTACACTCCACTCCGTATTATTTTCCTGCCTGGCAGGTGTTGCCCTGCCTGCTGTGGCGCAACAAGGCAAAGATGCAGCGATCGTAAAAGATTATGCACAGTTTGTGATCACCCCGCCACCGGCATCGCTGGCGATCGACACTGTTTTTTATAAGAAACACATAGACGCTATCGGCATTCCGCTGGTGTCGAGCAACAAAGTGCCCGATGCTGCGCTGCTCGTTGGGCGCGATATTGTGAACTACATGCTCGCCAAAAGGCCCGACATAAGGGCTGAGCTCGTGAGGCGTAAAGCCCGCGTATTGATCATGGCCGAAACGGAAATGGAAACCGACCTGCCCGAGCGCAGCAACTGGAAGAAACCCACAAAAGATGATCGTCGCCTGACGCCCGGCGAGCGTGAGAACTATGATAAGCCCGGCGGCATTGCCAGCATGACCGACCGCGAGTACTGGAACAAGCGGGCACGTGGCATGGGCGGTACTGTTACTTCCTGTGCAGAAGAAAACCTGCTGGGGTATCCCGGCACCCGCTACTATGGTGAGAACATCCTGGTGCATGAGTTTAGCCACAATATGATGGGCGCCCTGCGCAATGCAGATTCTGCATTGTTTGCGGAAATACAACCTGCTTACGAGGCTGCCAAAGCCAAAGGAATGTACAAAGGCCAGTATGCCATCAACACGGTGGCTGAATATTGGGCAGAAGGCACCCAGTGGTGGTTTTGGAGCAACTATGAGTTTTATGACGGCGAAACCCGTATCCAGACACCCGACGACCTCAAGGCTTACGATCCTGCATTATATAGTATTTTGGAGCGCGTTTATCCCGGGCATCACAACCCGGCTGATGTTTACTATGGACGCAATGTGCGTCCTGCGCGGAAACAGTAAATTGATAAAAGAAAAATGCCGGCAAAATGGGTTTACCATCTTGCCGGCATTTACTTTTTGTGCATTATGCCACCATGCGCAGTTGCGGATTGGTATAGGTAATCTGTTGGCGCGGGCCAATCGCAGCCACGCGGAACCAATACTTTTTGCCAGGGTCGAGGTTGGCAATGGTAAGTTTGCGAACGGTGGTAAACTCCTGTGTCCATGCGCTGCCGGGCGTCACAGGGTCGGCCGTATATTCATGAATATAGGATTTGGCTCCATTTACGCGGTCTACGCTCGACACTATTTCTCCTTCATTGATTCCGTTAACAACAGAAAAATTTTCCGGTATGCCGATAGGAGGAAGATTGCTGGCAGGCTTAACGAGGTCAAAACCGCTGGCGACCAATTTTGCCTCATCCCCATTGGCTGTATTCATTACATAGGCACTAAGGGTAATTAAAATTTGCTCAAGATTTAGCCGCGCATCATTTTTTAACGCGACCTGGCTTTTATCCCGCGTTTTGGCTCTTGCCAGTCTGTCGGAATAGACGGTTATAGCGCCATCCAATGCCGCTAAAGGAGGCGTAGGCGTTGGAAAAAAACTTGCTGCAGCAGCCATGGCGCTGTGAATAGCCTGAGCTTTGATTTCAAGGTCGGCATCGGAAAGCCGGGAGAAATCAATCCGTAAACGTGGAACTTTCATAGATATCAATTTTAATGGTAAATAAAATACCGGATCACCTCCGGTGATTAACAGGAAAAATAAAGCTTCTAAAAAGAGACTTAACCTTTTACTTGTACAAGGCGGGGCCGGAATAGTACGGAGTATAGCATGCAGGAGTGAACTATAAAGCCTTTCTGATAATCACATTTTCGTTTAAACGATACTTGTAAAAAATATAGTATGTGGGTGTCCGAAATTATCGGTATTGAGTGCCGCAATAAGCGTTTATTTGATAAATGTTGTATGTCTATTGACTTTATATACCCTGCTTGGACAGATAATTTGAAATCCTTTGTTAACTGATGCATGACCGTTAATAACGGTTGCCAAACAGTTAACAAAGGTCGCATCTCCGTTAACAACGGTTAAGCCACCGTTGACAACGGTTGAGCAACCATTGATAACGGTCAGCCGACAGTTGACAACAGTCGACCAGCGGTTAACAACGGTCGACCTTCCGTTGACAAGGTTTAGGCCGCCGTTGACAACCGTTGAACTATCGTTGATAACGGTCAGCACACAGTTGACAACAGTTGGCCAACGTTTAACAACGGTCAAGCCACCGTTGACAACAGTTTAGGGTATTTACGGTTTCATTACTGTTAGCTTGTTATGCGCAGCAGTATTATTTCCGATACCACCACTTCAGATTGATACCGTTTATTTCCTTGTTTATCAGTGTAGCTACGATTTGTTAGCTTGCCTTCCACGGCAATTTCCCTGCCTTCGAAGAGATAGTTTTCGGTCAGGTCGGCCAGCTTACCCCATGCAATCAGGGTATGCCATTGCGTTTCGGTAACCTGTTTGCCATCAGAATTGTTGTGCGTTTCAGTAGTGACCAGGCAAATCCGGGCGAGTTTTCTGCTTTTTGCACTCGTGAGAATTTTCGGGTTTTCACGCAGGCATCCGATGAGCTGCACCCTATTTCTAAGCGTGGACATAATAAGATGGTATTAGATTATGCAATGGAGGTAAGTGGTTGCTTTGAAGCGCCGGGAAGCTGAACGGGAGGCGGCACGCCGGGGATGATGATGAGCAGGCCCCGGATAGTAATAATGCGAGCGTGGGTATACTCCTTGAAGCCGGCGTCCTGCATCCATTTTCCATAAAGATGTAAACGGGGTACATGGCATTGGCCGGGCATGTTATAATTAGCGATGTGTTCATGCACTTTATTTACCGTATCCCGTAAAGGAGTAGCACCAAGCAGTTCCAGGAATATGGCAACATTCTCCTGCATTTGGGCGGAATGGCCTTCGGGCAGGCTTGGCGGAGGCGTTTTTTTGTTCTTTTTAATTGGCAGGCAACCTATGGGGCATATGGCTGCCGCGTGTAAGCGTGCTTTTCTTTCTGCGTACATTGTGGTAA
>JAGIBF010000153.1 GCA_017744515.1 Niastella sp. | reverse complement strand
GTGTACCTCGAAGTAAACGGTCAACTCCTTAATATCTCCCAACAACATTGGTTGCTTTGTATTGAACCCGTTGTATTTGGTATATGGATTGAAAAACAAGCCCACAAAGTGGCCCTCCAAAACGCTACTACCTGCAAACTATATTTCAATAGCCTCAACCAGGATAAGGGCCTGCTCGCTGGTTCCATGGAAGCAGTCCTGAACTTTACCAGGATGCAGGCCATTGAAGAAGAAACCGGCACACTGTTCTTATTGAAACTGGAAAAGAGCTATATCCATCAATTGAACGCGCTAAAACGGTACCTGATCTTCCGCAGGTATTATAAAAAGAACGGTCTCACCTTCCCGCAATTCAAATCTTTTGTAGCGGCCTATAGCTATCCCCGGCGTATACGGGTGATCTCTTTCAGGCAGGATGATTATTATAATATTTTTCCTATGGACCTGTTGGGCGATATCAGCGGCAACAACAGGTTTGTTTTTGGTCTGCGGCACAGCAATGTGGCGTTGGACAAAATAATAACCACGCGCAAGCTGGTAGTGTCGGAAGCCCCTTATGCACAAAAAGATACTATCTATCGTCTGGGCGCACACCACAGCAGCGTACCACCACAACTTGACGCTTTGCCCTTTAGGGTGATCACCAGCAAAAAGCATGGGTTCTATGTGCCCGAGTGGGCGCTCAGTTATCGCGAGATCGACGTGCTGCAAACCATCAACCTCGGAAGCCACATGTTGATATGGGGGTCTACGGCCGAAGAGCAGGTATTGCGTCCATCTACCGGTTATTTATACCTGATCCATTTCCTGCACCACCTGTATCAACAGGAGCATGGGATTTCGTATCCATCAACCTAATCATTACAACCTCCCCCAGATTAGCTCAGCAGTTCTTTTTAACCTTAAACTATATCGCAATCATTAAACTCAAAACAATGAAAAAAACCTGTCTTGTGACCTTATCCTTTTTCCTGTATGTATGTTCCGTGGCTCAAAACGTGTTCCCCTCAACTGGCAACGTTGGTATTGGCACCAATACACCAGGCGCTCCGTTGGTGGTGAATGGTAAAGCTCGTATCCTGTCAACTCTTTCCGTAGGTCTGGACGCAGATGGTCCTGCCTTTTTCCCGGTTAGCCTTAATGGAGGCGATGGTGCTTCTCTCGGATACACGCTGCACAACCAGCCTACCGATCAAAAAGTGTGGGCCCTGATCGCCAATGGAAATATGTTCAGGTTATTAACGGAAGCCGATAATTATGGCAGTATCCGGGAAGCAATGGTTTTCAAAAGAACAGGCCTGGAGATCAATTCCGTAGCCTTCCCCAATGGCAATGTCAGTATTGGCACTTCCAACGCACAGGGTTATAGGCTGGCCGTTAACGGTGAGGCTATCTTCACAAAAGCCAAAGTAAAAGAGTTTGCCAACTGGCCCGATTATGTTTTCAACAAGGGCTATCAACTGCCTGCATTGGCCGAGGTAGAAAAGTTCATTCAACAAAACAAGCACCTGCCGGGTATCCCTGCAGCCACTGAAGTTCAACAAAAAGGGCTCGATCTGGGTGATAATCAGGTGGCCTTGCTGAAAAAGATCGAAGAGCTTACGCTATACATCATCGAGCAGGATAAAAGGATCAAAGAGCTCGAGCAACAAATGAAAGCCAGCCTCAAAACCCAATAATGAAACAAAACAGCTATCTGGTGGCCCCGCCCGCAAGGCGGGGCTTTTTATTGAGGCCCTTGTTGGCGGTTTCCGGATAGCTGCTTTTACAGGTTATCTTCCGATTATGATAGGGTTATAGCAGGGTTATTATAAGTTTTTAACCCTACAATAACCCTAAGAAAACCCCAGGATGACCCTAAGATGACCCCAAAATGAAGGTTTGAGGAGACTTTGAAATCCGCGTACAGGAGCAGCCTGGGTGCAGGCAACCTAATCGATACAAAGCCGTAATAGAATAGGGACCGCGATCAATTGAGGTTCACGGTTTTGTCCAACCATACGGCATTATGAAGAAGATTTTGTTTTCGCATTCCTATTTCCTGCATTTCGATCCCAAACAATGGGCCACCGGCCAACCTTATGCTCCGCTGGGCACTTTATATGCCGCCGCGTTGTTGCGGGAGAACGGCTATCCGGTGTCGCTGTTCGATACCATGTTTGCACAGCGCGCAGAGGAAGTGATCCCCTCGCTGGACAGTTTCCGGCCGGATGTTTTTGTGATCTATGATGACGGGTTCAACTACCTCACCAAAATGTGTCTTACCAACATGCGGGAAGCGGCTTTCCATATGTGTAAGCTGGCCCGGGAGAGGGGTTGTAAAGTGATCGTTTCCAGCTCCGACTCTACTGATCATTTCGAGCAATACCTTGCAGAAGGGGCAGATTTTATCGTGCTGGGCGAGGGTGAGGCTACCTTGCTGGAATTGGTGAAAGGATTGAGTAATCCCAGCGCGGATATGTCAGCCATTCCGGGTCTTGCCTATAAACAAGGGGATAACATTATCAGGACCGGCAAACGTCCCGTTATCAAAGAGCTGGATGCGTTACCTTTTCCTGCCTGGGACCTGGTGGATATAGCGCCTTACCGCGCCATGTGGATGAAAAGCTCCGGCTATTTTTCCATGAACATAGGCACTACCCGGGGCTGCCCTTTTAAATGTAACTGGTGCGCAAAGCCCATTTATGGTAATCGCTACAACTCCCGGTCGCCGCGCAATGTGGTACGCGAATTACAATGGCTGAAAGAGCAATATCGTTTTGATCATATCTGGTTTTGCGACGACATATTCGGGCTGAAACCCGGCTGGGTACAGGAGTTTGCTACACTTACTGAGCAAGAAAACCTGCAGCTACGCTTTAAAATACAATCGCGGGCCGACCTGCTGGTGCAGGAAAATTATGTAGAGGCGCTTGCCCGTGCAGGTTGTGAAAATACCTGGATGGGTGCAGAAAGTGGCTCACAGGATATACTGGATGCTATGGACAAAGGCACTACCATCGAGCAGATCCATATTGCTACCAAATTATTGAAACAGCATGGCATAAGACCTGGATTCTTTATACAGTTTGGCTATCCCGGCGAAACGAAAGAGGACATCCGGAAAACAATCCGCATGATCAAGGAATTGATGCCCTCAGAACTGGGCATCTCGGTGTCCTATCCATTGCCTGGCACGGTGTTCTACGACCGGGTAAAGGCAGAGCTGACAGAGAAAGCCAACTGGACAGATTCCGATGAACTGCAGCTGATGTTCAGGAATACGTATCCTCCGGCCTTTTATAAGAAGCTGCATCGTCATGTACACCATATATTCCGCAGCCGCCAAGGCTGGCAGGTGTTCAAAAAAGCATTGAGGAACCCGTTTGCCATTAAACCCACCGATTATAAAAAAGTAATAGCTGCCTGCCTGTACGTACCGAAAATCGTTATCGGCAAATGGCAGCTGAAACAATTATCCTATGAATGAACAAGCTGCTTTTGATGTACTGGCGGCTGATTATGATACTTCGTTCAGCCAAAGCCTCACCGGGCAGGCTCAGCGTGCCGTGAGCAGACAACGACTACAGTCGTTCCTGGCAGGTAAAGGCATGCTGCGTATCCTGGAGATCAACTGTGGCACGGGTGAAGATGCCTGGTGGCTGGCATCTCTGGGACATACGGTTGTGGCTACCGATCAAAGCGATTACATGATACAGGAAGCAAAGCAAAAAGGATCATCCGGAACATCCAATCCCTCGTTCATCACCTGTAGCTTCGACCAGCTGGGCCCTACCCTGCAACATGAACGGTTTGACCTTGTATTTTCCAATTTCGCCGGCCTCAACTGTATATCACCTGCGCAATTGGTTACACTAAACCAGGAACTACAACAATTGCTTACCAAAGATGGACATATAGCTGCTGTGATCTTTGGTAAATATTGCTGGTGGGAAACCTGCTATTACCTGTTAAAGGCAGATGGCCGTAACGCGTTCCGGCGGTGGACAAGCAAACCTGTCGCAGCAAGACTTACAGACAATGTATCGCAACCTGTTTATTATTATTCGATAAGCAGGTTCATGAAAAGCATGCAACAGTTTTCCCTGCTGGAAAAAAAACCAGTAGGCCTGTTTATACCTCCTTCTTATATGGAGCACAGTATGCGCAGAAACAGGCGTGTATTTGGCTTACTGGTAAAACTGGAAAGTTTAACGCGGGTTATTTCCCTGTGCAGTGCTTTGGCGGATCATACTTATTTACTTCTTAAAAAGCGAGTACCATGAAGATCATGCTTACACATGGTTATTTCCTGGAAGAGGACGAGAAAGAGCAGGCTATTATGCGCCCTTATATTCCATTGGGGATTCTATATATATCGGCTTACCTGGAACAGCAGGGATATGATAACCGGATCTTCGACAGTACTTTTTCCTCTTTCGATAAATTATGCCATGCCCTGGTAGAAGACAAGCCCAACGTAGTGGGCATCTATACCAACCTGATGACCAAGCTGAATGTGCTACGCATCATCCGGTTTATAAAACAAGAACCACAGCTGGTCCACACCAAAGTGGTATTGGGTGGACCAGAGGTGCGTAACCACCTTCCTAATTTCCTGGAGCAGCAGGCCGACTTTATTGTGCTTGGTGAAGGAGAACAAACCATGCTCGAAGTGGTGCAATGGGTAGAAGGTACGAGTACTAAAAGTTTACCGGAGATCGATGGCATTGCTTACCTGGATGAACAGCAGGGCGTGAGGCAGAACCGGGAAAGGATGAAGCTGAAAAACCTCGATGAGCTGCCTATTCCTAACCGCAGCCAGGTGGACCTTCAATTGTATTTCGATGCCTGGAAAGGGCGTCATGGCACCAATGCTATCTCAGTAAGCACCATGCGGGGATGTCCTTATTCCTGCAAATGGTGTAGCCGTGCCGTGTATGGCCAAAGCTACCGGCGCAGAAGTCCCAAAGCAGTAGCCGATGAGATAGCCTGGATCAAAACGCATTATAATGTAGACAGTATCTGGTTTGTGGACGATGTATTTACCGTGAGCCATAAATGGTTGCAGGAGTTCATGGAGGAAGTTACCAGCCGCAACCTCGTAATGCCTTTCGAATGCATTACGCGTGCCGACCGCATGAATGAAGAGGTAATATTGCACCTGAAAGCCAGCGGATGCTTCCGTGTATGGATCGGCGCAGAGAGTGGTTCTCAAAAGATCATCGACCTGATGGACCGTCGCGTGGAAGTGGGGCAGGTAAGGGACATGATCAAACTGGCAAGGCATCATGGTATACAGGCAGGAACTTTCATCATGGTGGGTTATCCGGGTGAAACGAAAGAAGATATTTTCGAAACGGTGCATCACCTGAAAACTGCAGAACCCGACCTGTTTACGATTACAGTGACTTATCCTATCAAGGGAACGCCTTTATATGCAGAAGTAGAAGATCGTTTTTTGACAAGCCTTCCCTGGGAAAGCAGTACCGACAGGGACATTGATTTTAAGCGAACCTACAACCGCCAGTATTACGACTATGCTATTCAGATGATCAATTATGAAATGTATTATCACAAGGCCATGAAGAAACCATTGGCCAACCTGTTCCGCATTCCTATGTTCAAGTTAAAGTCAGTGCTGGCACAACGAAAGATGAGAATAGAAGAGAAGAAGAGCCTCGGGCAACGAGCTGCCAGCCCCGATTCGTAGGGAACATGCAACTATCGAACATCAGCCCCCACGGCGTGTGGTTCAAGATGCACGTTTTGTTTCTCACATTTTGCATAGGCAGCATCGAGCTTTTGCTGGTATTGCTCTAAAATACTTTTTTGGAAAAAGCCGGGCTTTGGTTTGGAAAAATGCTTCCCTGTGCTCAATCCCATTCTTACACCACGCATAGTAAGACGATGTCTTTCTTCTTTTTCTTTCCACCGGCGCGTGGTCAGTTTCATGAGGTAGTCATCCAGCCGGTCGCCTATGCGGTTATTGAATAAATATTCCAGGAATCTTTTTATGCGATGACCTTTACCGGAATCAATATAGGCAGGAGACTTAATGGTGTAGCCTGGAAAGTAACTGCTGACCCAATTATTGATCCTGAAAAACTGGTGAACAGTTTCGTCACCACAAACCGGCATCAACGTGATCAATTCAGTTGCTGTAAAAATATTTTGTTCATCGATCTTCAGCGCCTCTTCATCGATATAATAGTTCATGCAAAACCAATGCTGCCAGCCTCCGAGGTAAGACAGTTTCTTTAAGAAGTGCATCGCGGTACGCGCTATCCATAACCGGTTGGAGCTGGTAATAATAAACAAATCGATATCGGCTTTCTCATCCGCAAAGTTCTTCGAGAGAGAGCCAGATATACCGATGCCACGTACGTAAGGGAAGTAGTATAGTAAGCGTGCAACGCGATGTGCAATGACTAACAGTTGTGCAGCTCGTTGATTGCCTTTGTTACGCCTTGTAGCCAGTGCTTCATCGCTTTGTAATGAATAAAAACCTCCGGGACGATATACCACATGGCGTTCCACCAATTCCTGCAACTGAGCTTTCAGTTTGTCCTGCGTAAGCGGCTGATCCAGGAAGCATTGAATTTCTGCCAGGGTAAGCGGATAATTGAACAGGTCGAACCAGGCAAGTACTTTCAATACACTATTTTCCGGTTTCAATATAAACAGGTTTTGAATTGAGCAGATAAATGTTGAAGCAACTCTTTCAGGATATCCCCGTATTCTACATAGTAGTACTGCTGTTTTTGAAAAAAGGTTGCCCCAATAGCAGAATCAATGAAGTGAATACCTATTCTTTTAAAGTAATAACGGCATGAGCATTCCTACTCCAGTCATTGGCCTTGCACCGGAATTGGTGTCCGGAAAAAAGTATTTATCCTACAGGACTTATATAGAAGTTAAAAGATCTTACTTCCTCTTTAAACGGCTTACAGATGTTGTATTGTCGGCGATCTTCCTATTGGTCATCTTCAGCTGGCTGTGGCCACTGGTTGCTTTGCTGCTGAAACTGGACTCCCGCGGACCTGTATTTTTTCTTCAAAAGCGGGTGGGTAAAGGTGGGCGCTCTTTCACCTGTTACAAATTCCGTACGATGGTCGTGAATGAGGATGCGCATAAAAAGCAGGCAGAAGAAAATGACCATCGCATAACAAGGATAGGCAGGTGGCTCCGGAAAACCAACATCGATGAATTGCCTCAGTTCATAAATGTATTGCTGGGACAGATGAGTATTGTGGGGCCCCGCCCACACATGCATGCCGACTGCCGGCGGTTTGCCCGGGTAATACC
>JAGIBF010000152.1 GCA_017744515.1 Niastella sp. | reverse complement strand
CAATTGGGATGCGGCACCCATTCCACGTCGAGGTCTTGCGTAATGTCTACAAAACTGCCGAGCGAAGCCCGCTGCGCATTTAGGTCATCGAAGATTAGGCGGTTATAAATACGCTTCACTTCCGTCTTTTTTCCATCCTTCAGGTAGAAGAGCTTTTTCCCCTCCTGTATCAGTTCGGTGATACACACGGGCTCGATGCCAAGGTAATCACGCGTACAGTAAAAGTCGATCTTGGTTTTCTGCTCATGCGGTTTTATTTCCAACAGAATGACGTTCTCCGGATTCAGGTCACCAACGATCACCTCCTTCAATTGCTTGAGGTAACTATCATGATTCAAGCCATTGAGATACTGCGTATAATTATCCGGGATGGGAAAGTACTTGCGCATCAGGTCAGGATAAAACACCTGGAAACCAAACAACGTAGGGAAACCCTGCATCTCGATCAGCTGTGGTTCCAGCGAACCATCCTCGCCGGTGCAGATGCCAAAGTCGAAGGCGATCATGTGAGCATGGCCATTCTCATTAGGAACACGCTCGGCAGCCGGAATAGCCCTTTCTGTAAGCTCCTTGAACTTTTCATCGGTGATCACATCGATGATACTTTCGCAGGCATCGAATACTTTCTGTGCAAAAACCTTATCGATGAATACCGGCGTCTCAGCCAGGCGAAACTCGATGGCGCCCGGATACCTGCTATGCAGGTCTTTCAGGAAAGCCTCATACTGATCAACCGTAAACGTCTCATTATACACTTTGCGCAGACTGGGGACCATGCAATATTCTTTTAGGGAAGATACGAAGAAAAGCCCCCCACACAGCTACAAACGATAACATTAAGCCTCTACTGCAATCAGATTGTCTATCGACTGCTTAAGGAAATTAGGTATTACGTGCGAGTAAGTATACAGGATCTTATCGGGATCGTTCAGTTGTTCGATCATGGATTCCCATTTCTCGAAACCGTGGTTTTCTATAACCGTTTGCTTTTTGTCTTCCCGCTGCAGGTAAATACTCATACCGGAGGCATCCGCTTCCGGGTGAAACTGCGTACCGATCATGTGCTTGTTGAAACGGATAGCCATGATAGCCCTTTCAAGCGGTACGTGCGGACGTTCCTTTTCAATAGCCAGCAAGGTAGCGCCCAACTGACGCAAACGTTGAGAGTCAGGTTTGATCACCTGGTAATCCCGGCTGTCTACACAATAGAAAGGATCATGCAGGCCGGCAAATACGGGCTCATCCTTGCCGGATTCCAACATATGCACAGGGAAAACACCAAAAGCGGTAGACTTTCTTTTGCCAACCTCTGCTATTTTAAAATACCGGCAGGCCAGCTGGAAAGAATGACAAATGAATAAAACATTCTTCTTAACAGGATTATGAGCAGCACTGTTATAATCTTCAACAGATTGTAACCAGTTGAAATACAGGTTTTCCCACTCGCTGCCTTCACTGTCTAAAGGTGAGCCGGGACCACCACTGGATATATAAATATCGTAAGAGAGGTCTGGAAGTTCGTGCTTCAGCCTTACATCAAACTCGTCCCAGGTGATCTGAAGCTGGTTCGCGTGTCCGAATTGAGTTAACAATTCCCGGATACAGCGCATCCCCTGGTTGGGCTGGCCCTCATAGAGATCGAGAATTGCAATGTGTAGCTGTCTCTTATCACTCATATACATGCCTGCAAACATAATGTTTTTTACATTTTCTTATGTGCAGGATTATTATAATAACATACGACCAAACAGGAAGTTTATTGTGTAGAACCAAAGCCGTGTTAAATAGAAAGCGGCTGGAGGAAAGTATATCCCACCAGCCGCGCATTGTTTGCCAATATAACTAAGAACAAAGCTCGCAGCTCATTGCTCGCAGCTTAAGAAGTATTATTTATAGAGAGCCTTTAACATTTGCTCCGCCACAAACTGGTTACCCTTTTCATTGAGGTGCACCCCATCAGTAGTGAGAATGTTCCTGTCCTTGTTTTCAGGATTGTTGGCCAGATTGTAATCCAGAAAAGCCTTCCGCAGATCGATCAGGCCCACATTATTCTTTTGCGCAATGTTGCGGATGATAGCAGCATACTTATTCAGATCGCCATCCAGCTCATTGGTAAAGTCGGTCTTTTCACCGATAGCAGCTGGCGTGCAGATGTATACCTTGATATTTTTGGCCTGAAGCTTCTTAATGAGCGCATTATAAAACTTCTCAAACTTATCGGCATCAGTACCGGTGCCGGATGTTTTCTTGTGCCACACATCATTCACACCAACCCACACCACCACAGTAGTAGGATTTTTAGCCAGCACATCATCATCCATACGCAGGTACAGATCATACACCTTATTGCCGCCGATGCCGGCGCCGATCAATTCATCTTGATTATTCTTTTGCTTCAGCAGGTCGCCCAATACCATGATATAGCCACCCGGTTTAGCACCGGCCTGCGTAATGGAGTCACCAAAAAATACAATACGTTGTTTTTGCTGAGGAAGTGTAAAAGCCATAAAAATGCAGGAGAGCGCTGTAAAAAGGAACAGTTTTTTCATATGTGGAAGACTTTGATGTCAAATATAGACTATAGAAGTCAGAAGTAAAAGATCGGAAGCTTGAATCGAAGCGAACGTTCAGACCTTACTTCTTACCTCATTTTTCAAACACTTTTTCTCCCTGTATGAAAGTCGACAACACCTGCACATGCAGTAATTCCGCTTCAGGCGCTTTCAGCAGGTCTTTATCGATGATGATGAAGTCTGCCAGCTTGCCAGGCTCCAGGCTTCCCTTTTCCTTTTCTTCGAAGTTGGATTTTGCTGCCCAGATAGTCATACCACGCAATGTGTTCTCACGCGTGAGTGCGTTCTCCATTTGATAACCACCTTCCGGCCAGCCTTTGGCATCCTTGCGCACTACAGCAGCATAAAAAGTTTTGAAAGGAGAAATATCTTCTACCGGAAAGTCGGTGCCCAATGGTATCCAGCCATTTTGCTTTAGCAGATCATTGAAAGCATAAGCATCCTTTACACGCTCAGCTCCGAGACGGTCACCAGCCCAGTACATATCGCTGGTAGCATGCGTAGGCTGTACAGAAGGAATGATGCTATACTGACCAAAGAGATTGAAATCGTTCTTGTTGATTACTTGTGCATGCTCGATACGCCAGCGAAGATCATTCTTGCCGGTAAGATACTTGCCATAAATATTCAGGATGGTACGGTTGCCGGAATCACCGATAGCGTGCGTGCACATCTGGTACTCCTTCTGAAAAAGCAGGTTGGCTACCGAATCAAAATGCGCAGGATTGCTGAGTAAGAAACCTTTCCAGTCGGGCCGGTCATTGTAAGGAGCCAGCAGACAGGCGCCGCGCGAACCCAGCGCACCGTCGGCATACACTTTAAAAGAACGCACGTTCAGGCGGTCAGTCTTTATCTTGCCTTTGGCAAAGATGAAATCGTAATTCTTTTTAGCATCACTGAGCATGGCATACACGCGCATCTTCAGGCTGCCGGCACGCTGCAGGCTGTCGATGAAAGTAACCTCCTCATGATCGAGGCCACAATCATCTACAGTAGTCAGGCCAACTTCAAAACAATATTGTTGACCCTGCAACACACCCTTGGCAATTTGTTCAGGAGTAGGAGCCGGCACTTTCTCACGTACGAGGTCGATGGCATTATCGATCAGTATACCCGTGAGCTTACCTTGCTTTACCTCTACCGTACCGCCAGTGAGGGTAATACCGGCACGAAGGCCGGCAAGTTCGAGAGCTTTCCGATTGGCAATAGCAGCATGACCATCTATACGGCCAAGCAGTACGGGCCTGTCGGGAAACAAAGTATTGAGTTGATTATTAGTAGGAAACTCCTTTACAGGCCAGTCATTCTGGTCCCAGCCACGGCCAATGATCCATCCTTCGGGATTGTCGGCGGCATAAGCCTGTAGCTTTTTGAGAATATCATCCCAACTGGCAGTGCCTACAAGATTGGCGGTTCTAAGCCCCATACCATACCGGAAGAAGTGCGCATGCGCATCTATGAGTCCGGGATAAATGAACTTCCCCTGCGCATCCTTCTTTTCTTTGGCATCATATTGCGCCAGCAGGTCAGTCGTTTTACCAACGGCCAATATCTTACCGTCTTTTATTGCCAATGCTTCTGCGGTGCTGAATGCCGAGTCTACCGTATACACAGTAGCATTGAATACGATCAGGTCAGCTTGCTGCTTACTTTTACAAGAGATGAGTACAGTTAAAAAGATAATCCAGTAAATATGTCTCATGTGCATGAATTGATAAAATTTGTCAGGCTGAGTTTATCGAAGCCCCTTCGGCAAGCTCAGGGTGACAATGTAGTTATTGCTTAAACTTTTCGGGGTGCTTTCTATGAAAATCAGTAGCATCCTGGTAAGCCTTGGCCACAGCAAGGATGGTAGCCTCGTCATACAAGTTGCCCATCAAAGTAATACTGTTGGGCAATCCATTCTGGTTGAAACCCACGGGGAACACCACTACAGGATGACCAGTGAGGTTGGTCATGGCCAGTTGGCTGCCACTGAAAGTAGGCACAATGATCACATCATATTGTTTGGTAAAAGCATTCAGCTTCTCGATGAGGTTATACCGGTGGCGGTTGGCATTGATGTATTCAACAGCCGGTATCAGGCGCGACACCCGGAAACCATTAGGCCAAAAGCCGTTGTCCTGACGGCGGATGAGATCATCCTGCGATGTGCGCGTAAGCTCATCAAAAGCGGCAGCGGATTCTGAGCTGATCACCACATCCATGATGTTGAAAGGATAAATAGCCGAATCGGGAAAGTTCACCTCTTTGATATTGGCCCCTGCTTTGCGCAACGTTTCCAATACGGCCCATTGAGGTGCGTTGGCCGGCAGGTTCTTAAAATAGTTTCCCGCATAGGCAATGCGCAGTTTGGGAAGATCGGCCTTGCCGGTATAATTGAATGCCCGCGCAATAGCGCCGGCATCTTTGCCATCCGTTCCTTTTAAATAATAAAACACAACAGCTGCATCTTCCGCACTGCGGCAGATAGGACCAGCTTTGTCAAGGCTCCAGCACAACACCATCGCTCCGCTGCGGCTTACTGATCCAAATGTGGGCCGTAAGCCGGTAGCCCCGCAGGTGTGGGAGGGAGAAACAATAGAACCCCAGGTCTCAGTACCAATGGCAAAAGGCAGTAATCCGGCCACAGTAGCAGAAGCTGACCCGGCTGATGAACCACTGGATCCCAACTGCAGGTTCCAGGGATTACGCGTACGGCCGCCAAACCACAGGTCGGCATAAGCCAGCTCTCCAAGAGTTAGCTTGGCGCATAATACAGCACCAGCCCTTTTCAATTGAGTATATACAAAAGCATCCTCATCGATCACCTGATCTTTGTAAGGCACCGAACCCCACGTAGTCTTGTAACCCTTAACGGCAAAGAGGTCTTTAAGGCCATACGGAATACCATGCAACGGACCCTTATAAATACCTTTCTTCAATGCGGCATCCGCTTCCTTGGCTTGCTCCATGGCAAGCTCGGGCGTAAGCGTGATCACACATTGCAGCGTATCCCCCCATTTTTTAAGACGGTCTAAAAAGAAAGTCGTCAACTCTACCGAGCTGATCTTTTTATGCTTGATCAGCGAGGCCAGCTGCATGATGGAATAGAACGCCAGTTCATTCCTGTTGGCCGGCAGCGATACATTAGCAGGGATATTCCAGTTGATGGCCGTTTGTTTTACCGGTACGGCCATGCCATGTGGAGCAGGATCAAAAGCAAACGGGTAAGGCAGGTCATTGGCAATAGGCACCTGGTGCATCTTGCGGTAATGCTGCAGGTTCTCGTTCAGTCCATCCACCATGGAATCCTTTTCCGATGCTGTCAGCGATAAGTCGATCAGCCGGGCCGCCTGTGAGATCGCGGCAGTATCTGGTTTCTGTTGAGCATGCAGGAAATGAAAAGAGAAAAGCAAAAGAGCCAAAGCAAGATACTTCATGATGCAGCTGCGTTTTTTTGTGAAGAGGGCCAATGCCTAAAGATATTGGATAATTTCAAATTTTGGATTGCTGTCCACAAACGAGCGGCTTTTGACCTCATACCTCTTACCTCTTACCTCTGACTTCTTACCTCCTGCAAAAAGAAGAGCCGCCCATAGAGAGCGGCCCACCTTTAAATGTATCGGTATATGCCTGATTTAATGAGGTCTTTTAATAATTCGTTGCGTAACCACTTTGTCGTCATAGAACATCCGGATCGTATACACGCCATTGCTGAAGCGGCTGAGGTCAACCCTGATATTGGTACCCGCATTTCCGCTGTAAGAACGCTGATAAACCACCTGACCCGATGAGCTGATCACGACCATGCCCTTCAGGTTGGCTGGCGGTATCAGGTGCCGCACTTCAAAGGCATCACTGAAAGGATTAGGATAAATGATATACCCTTCCGACTTCAGTTTCGCCGGCAGCGTTACGGTGAAAATGTTGATATTATCCAGGAAGGTATTGTTACCACCATTGCTGGTATTCTTGAACACTACCTGGAAGCTGCTCTTACCGGCAACAGCCCTGGAAATATCGATATGCTCCTTTCTCCAGAAATGATTGTTGGGAACAAAGCCGATCGGATCGGTAGTGTGATCATATACCGGTGCAGTGTTGGGATCACCGAGTGTTTGCAATTCCGCACCCCATTTCTTATACACAGAAGTGAAAGTGAGGCCGCAATCGGCAGTGATCAACACTTCGAGCGTATCCATCGGAAGACCTGTGCTGCCAGGATAAACCTTGGTAGCATGCGCTACATCGAAACGGGCATACACGGAGTCGGCCGTTTGAATCCTGATCACTGGAGAGAAGAGCTGGTCAGTTTGCCCACCGCCACTTTGGTAATTGCGTATCCACGCCGAAGCACTAAGTTCAGTAGAACTAAGCGTGTTTCTTTCCCATGTATTATTCGTGCCCGATGTAACGAGGCCCCAGCCGGCAGGAGGGAAGGTACCCGTTTCAAAGCCCTGCGTAATAGGCGCATCGACGGGCGTAAAGATGGTGAACCTCAAACGAAGCGTATCATTCGATACATCCTCATCCGCGCCATTGTTAGGGTCCGAAGTATACACCGTAAGCACATGGGCGCCTGCAGTTATATTCGATATAGTGCCCAATGCATAATCAGTAACTGCTCCTTTGGGAAGACTGCCTGTCCAGGTAAGTGTAGTTACCGGGCCATTGTCGATGCGGTAATTAACCTTTACAGTAGTTAGTGCACCTTTGGCTTTATTACCAAGCGTAATGGTAGGTCTGATACTAAAGTCATTACACTGGAAAGGCGGCACACCCTTAATAGCGATCACGGTGGCATCCCTTGCCGACAGCGCTGCAGCAGTAACCCCAATGTCATCGATGAAGATATTGTTGCCCCAGGCATTGATATTCCTGAATTTAAAGATCATCTTTTGCCCGGCCACGATGAGAGGAGTGAGGTTAACCC
>JAGIBF010000151.1 GCA_017744515.1 Niastella sp. | reverse complement strand
GAATACCCCCTACACCGGTAGCGGCCCCCTGGAAGGGCTCGATAGCAGAAGGGTGATTATGAGATTCTATCTTAAAAACTACACCGTAGCCATCACCAATGTCCATCAGACCGGCATTCTCTTCGCCAGCCTTTACGAGCATTTTTTGACCATCACGGGGCAGCGTTTTCAACCATTTAATGGAATTCTTGTAGCTGCAGTGTTCACTCCACATGCCACTGAAGGCACACAATTCATTGAAGTTGGGAGTTCGACCAATTTTTTCTTTAATGAGCTCAAATTCTTCGGGAGTAAGGCGCAACTGTTGCGCCGTTTTAACTGATATTTCCATGGTGCCGCAAAAGTACGTCCGATTTTGGATTTAGGATTCCTGATTTAGCATTCTTTTTATGCAAAATGTTGATAAAAAGTAGCTTACACTGTTTGAAATTCCAGTACAAGCGGCTGATTGACAAGCAGCTTGCCTGCTTTTAACATGGAAAGATTTATTTTTATCGCTGTTTGATAACCCAGATGACGATCGTATTTGTACATAACAACAAAGCATTTCTGCCTGAAATCGAAGCCTATCGGCGCTTTTTAAGCCGATACCCCATTACCTGCATAACCGCTTCGCCGGACCAGCTCAGTGAACAAAAAAGAGAAGTAGACTGGTGGCTGATGGGAACCGATTTTTCCAGACGGCAAAAAGGCATTTACCGCATCCATGAATACGCATCCGCATCCGTTCCACCTGCCCGTCAATTAAAAGACCTGACCAAACGCTACCTGAACAGTCGGCCGGATTACCGGTTGTTCCTGAATCAATATGTAAAACAACGCTTTTCTTTCAGGGACAACGTGCCCTATGGCTTCCGCGATATGGGACTTTGGAAGGAGCAATTATCACCCGCACCACCCGTTGCCAATAAATTATATGACTTCATTTATGTAGGCTCCGTAACACCCGACACCCACATAGATACCTTACTGGACCATTTTAAGCCGGGTGCTCCTATGGCCGGATATTCACTATTGGTGGTGAGCAAAAATTATGAACACCTGCAAGCCAGGTACAGGTTAACAACCAATATTGTCTTTAAAGGGCCTGTACAACAATCAACAGTACTGGAACTAATATGTCAATCACGTTTCACGATCAACTATAAACCCGATATAGCCCCTCACAACCAGCAAACCTCCACCAAACTATTGGAGTATGCGGCCTGCCAAACACCCATCATTACCACCCATTTCGCCTGGATGCACAACTTCCAACAACAGTACGGAGGCAGCTATTTTTTCCTGGAATCAGACCTGTCCAACTTTACCTGGGAAAAAGTAAATGCATACAACTACACATATCCTGACCTATCGACATGGAGCTGGGAACAACAAATAAAAAAATCGGGCGTAATAGAATTCTTACAAGCGAAGTTTCCGCAAGCGTTTAGTTTGTGAGTTGTGAGTGATGAAATAGTGAGTATGATCAAAGCCTGCTCACAACTGACCGCTCACTACTCACACATTCAATCCGGCAGGTCCCCCTGCAACGTATCCGTATACTCATCGATCACGTTCGTGATATTGAACTTACGCACGACCAGCGAACGGCCATTTTTCCCCATGCGCGCCCGCTCATCCAGAGAAAGATTGATCATCCTTTCCATCTTATCAGCAAGATCGAAAGGATCATGACGATTACAGATATAACCAGTCGAATTATTTAACACCACTTCCTTACAGCCACGGTTCATAGATGTGATGACAGGCAGCTCCATCGCAGCTGCTTCCATCAGACAACGCGGAATACCTTCATTATAAAAAGAAGGGAATACAAAACAATCAGCCTTAGCCAGCCAGGGACGCACATCTTCAGCAAAACCACCATAGTGAATAAGCCCCTCCTTCTCCCAACGCGACAAGTCTTCCTGCGCAATGGAATCAGGATGATGATTTTCAAAGAACCCGATAAGCTCGAAACGAACATCGTAATTCTTCTTTTTCAAAATGCGGGCAGCATCTACATACAACCCAACCCCTTTGCTTTTAAGCAGGCGCGTACTCATCAGGAAAGTAAAAGAATGATCCGCATGCCGGTTCGATTTGATGGGAGCAAAATAAGCAGTATTGATACCCTCACCCGGCAGCACCTTCACCTTTTCAATATTCACGATCTTTTCATCGATGAAAACACGCGCATCTTCATTATTGAGAAACCACACCTCCTTGGCCTTACGCAATGACACCTTGTACAACTTCCTCACTACACGGTAAAGCCAGTTGCGCCGCGCAAACGCATACCCCAACCCCGTTACCACTGCCACCGAAGGAATACCATTCGCAGCAGCAGCAAGAGATCCATAAATATTAGGCTTCGCCACATAATGAAAAACAAAATCAGGCTTGAACTGGCCATACAGCTTTTTCAGCTGGCGGTAGAACAAAAAGTCTCGAAAAGGATTCTTTGTTTTATTGTCGAAAGAGATAGGAACAAAACGGCAGCCATTTTCCCGGAGCAGATCCGAATAGGGATCATCCGGCGCCAGCACGATCACATCATAGCCCTGGGCAAGCAGGTTATTGATCACATCCAGCCGGAAATTATACACCGACCAGGCACTGTTCGACACGAAGGCTATGCAACTTTTATGTGAAGCAGAAATACCGGACATTGGCAAATATTCCATCAAATGTATAGATTTGATCGCAATTACCATAACCAGGAACCCTTCACATGGTCATTACATTGCTATTATTTTTATTGTTTGCCTTCCTGATAGTCCGTCTGGTACGCCACGCCACCACCGGCCTCACCATGCCGGAAGCACTCATGGCCTTTGGGTTCAAGGCACTCATGGCCTGCGCTTACGGCTACCTGTTCATGCACTACTACGGAGGCGATGACACATGGAAATACAACCAACTATCCCTGCACGAATACAAGCTATTAATGGAGCATCCCGGCGAGTTTTTTTGGGAACTGACGCCAGCCACAGCATGGCGCAATTCGGGTGGCCATATATGGCAGGCATTCAGCCTGTACCTCGTTGACCTTGAATATTGCATGATCGCCAAAACACTCGGCATCTTCAACATCATCAGCCGTGGAAATTATTATGCCAATGCCATCTTCTTCAGTTTCCTTACTTTCTGGGGGCATTATTGGCTGTTCCAACTGCTGGCAGGCATATTCCCACAAAAAAGGAAGCTACTGATAGCCGCCATATTCTTCTTTCCACCGGTAGTATTCTGGCTCAGTGGCATACGTGCCGACGGATTGATCCTGGTCTTCTTATCCTTATCACTACTACATGCCTGGAAATGGATAGAACGACACCGAAAGACTGCTATCCTGCACATGCTGTTAGGCCTGGCGGGTATCTTTATACTCAGAAACGAGATCATCCTGTTGCTGGCGCCGGCATTGATCAGTTGGTTGATAATAGTGCGGTTCAACCGCAAGCCAATACATGTATTGTCAATCGTTTATGGGATAGCCGTTATAGTATTTTTCGGAAGCACCCGGCTATCCGGTGTACCTAACCTGCCGGCAATGATCGTAGTCCGTCAGGAGGAGTTTATGGCCCTGAAAGGCAATACACGATTTCAACTCGATACGCTCCAACCCACCATCGGCAGCTTCTTACAAGTGCTGCCCCAGGCGATAAGCAATACATTTCTCCGGCCTTATATCTGGGAAGCCCACGGCATTTTGCAAATTATGACAGCCCTGGAAATCATGTTTTTATGGGCGCTGATACTCTGCGCAATAGTGCGGCGCGACAAAAGTATCAAATACAGGACTCATCCCTTGCTACTGATAATGTTGATATTCAGCGTTTCTCTGTATTTATTTATTGGATACATAACACCATTTCCCGGCGCTATCGTCAGGTACAAGATCATCCCTGAACTCTTCCTGCTAACCATATTATGTATAAGCACTTCAACCCCAAAACGCTACTTTAAACCCTTGACTCAAAACTCTTGACCCTGAACTCCCGACTCCTGAAAGCTGGCATTAAATTAGTAAAAAGAAAAATATTAAATCTAATAGGTATTTTGGGGCCTTTTTTAGTAATTCATTCAAAAATAACATGCTTTTCCTCACATTTTTCTTAAAAAATGCACATTACACCCAAAAAGTTTTTTATCCCCTCCATTTATTGTTTATTTGCACAACACGCAAAAAAATAAGAAATGGAATCATTACGCTTTAAAGCTATCAACGACCTGACGCATTCGAACGGTACGGAGGTGGACGGGTCAACCAAAATTACCGGGATCTTTGGTGAGAACGTATTTACGCTTAAAACAGCTCGTGAATTCTTAAGTGATGAGGCTTACAAAAGCCTGCTGACCTCTATCAAAGGCGGCAAGAAGATCGACAGGGCTATGGCAAACCAAATCTCTGCCGGCCTCCGTCAATGGGCTGAAAGCAAAGGTGTTACACACTATACACACTGGTTTCAACCATTAACAGGTACAACAGCTGAAAAACACGATTCATTCTTCACCCTGAAAGGCGACGGCAGTGCCCTCGAAACCTTTGACGGTGACGCACTTATACAACAGGAGCCTGATGCTTCTTCTTTCCCCAACGGTGGTATCCGTGCAACATTCGAAGCACGCGGTTACACTGCCTGGGATCCTTCCTCTCCTCCCTTCGTTATGGAGATCGGCACCGGTAAAACTCTTTGTATTCCAACCATCTTCGTTTCTTATACTGGCGAAACACTGGACTACAAAGCCCCTCTGCTGAAATCACTCGAAGCCCTGAACAAAGCCGCAGTAGAAGTTTGTAACTACTTCGATAAGAACGTAAGCAAAGTTTCTGCAACATTAGGCTGGGAACAAGAGTATTTCATCATCGACGAAGCGATGTTCAACGCCCGTCCCGACCTGGTAATGAGCGGCCGCACCGTATTTGGTCACGCGCCTGCTAAAGGCCAGCAACTGGAAGACCACTATTTCGGTTCTATCCCCGAAAGAGTGTATGCTTTCATGCGCGATTACGAAACAGAATCTTACAAACTGGGTATTCCTTTACGTACGCGTCACAATGAAGTAGCACCTGCGCAGTTTGAGTGCGCTCCTATTTTTGAAGAAGTTAGCGTAGCCGTTGACCACAACACCCTGTTGATGGACATCATGGACCGCGTTGCCCGTCGTCACAAACTGCGCGCGCTGTTGCATGAGAAGCCATTTGCCGGCATCAACGGTAGCGGTAAGCACAACAACTGGAGCCTTGCTACAGATACAGGCGTAAACCTGCTGGCTCCCGGTAAAACACCCAAGACAAACCTCATGTTCCTGACCTTCTTCGTAAATACGATCAAGGCTGTTCATGATTATTCTGAAATACTGCGGGCTTCTATCGCTTCTGCCGGTAATGACCACCGTCTGGGTGCCAATGAAGCTCCTCCTGCCATCATCTCTGTATTCATCGGACAATACCTGAGCAAGGTACTGGCTGACGTGAAAGAAAGAGTAGGCGGTAAATTCGACGAGCAGGATGAAGCTATCCTGAAACTCGACCTGCACCGCAGCATTCCTGAACTGTTGCTCGACAACACCGACCGTAACCGTACTTCTCCTTTTGCCTTCACAGGTAACAAGTTTGAGTTCCGCGCGGTAGGTTCAGGTGCAAACTGCGCCAATGCAATGACCACCCTCAACAGTATCATGGCTGCAACCCTGAAGCAATTCAAGAAGGATGTAGACGCCCTGATCGAAAAAGGTGAGAAAAAAGAGATCGCCATCATGCACGTGATCCGCGAGTACATCGTAGCCAGCGAGAAAGTATTGTTCGAAGGCGACGGTTACAGCGACGAGTGGCACCACGAAGCAGAAAGACGCGGCCTGCCCAATGTACGCACTACACCACTTGCACTGGATGCAATGGTTACAGAGAGCTCCAAAGCTCTGTTCGAGCAGCTGAACGTACTGAACCACGTAGAGCTGGAAGCTCGTCACGAGATCGAGCTGGAAAAATACATCAAGCGCGTACAGATCGAAGCACGTATCATGGGTGAGCTTTGCACCAGCCACGTACTGCCTGCAGCAATCAAGTATCAGAACACCCTGATCGAGAACATTAAAGGTCTGAAAGAGATTGGCCTGAAGGAAGAGACCTATGCCAACCAAAAGCAAATACTCGAAAAGATCTCTGAGCACATCAGCAAGGTGAGCGGACTGGTAGAGAAAATGATCGAGGCTCGTAAAACTGCCAATGCTATGAGCGATACCCGTACAAAGGCCATCGCTTATCAAAGCCAGGTGAAAGATGCTTTCTTCGATGATATCCGTTACAGTGTTGACAAACTGGAACTGTTGGTAGCTGACGATTTCTGGGCACTGCCTAAATACCGCGAAATGTTGTTCCTGAGATAATCAGGTACAATCATCAAATAGGTACACTGACATGACAAGCAAAGGGGCCCTTCTACGAAAGTAGAGGGGTTCTTTATTTTGTGGCATCAAACAATGACCCACTACAAGTACTTTACCCCGTTAGGAGCAACAACTTGCTCCTAAATTCACGACTCCAGCATAGAAATTATTCGACACCTCACACGGTCAAAAAATGCCCGCATCAGATCAATACCCTAAAAAACATGTGCATTACTGATAGCCTATCCACAAAAAACACACAAACCATCTTTTTTTTCATTTTTGAAATCTTTCCGGCATGATGTTCCGTAGCTTATTACATAGGATAAGGTTTAATGGTTAACGCATATGAATGGGAGCACCCCCGCTTTTTATAAGGCGGGGTTTCTTTTTTATATGGGTTAGTGATCCTCTACAGTGCTATGAACAAATTGCCCGCTGGAGCTGTGCGCAACATATAGTTTTCCTGCCTTCCCAGGTCCCTGGTTTCACTGTTGGATTTTCCAATGGGGAGTCGCCGTTATTTAATGATGTACTAATTTTTCCGACCGTAAAAAAATCTATACACAGCTTCGGGGAATACCCGCATCGTATTAAACTCAACTTCTTTTCATCTTTAAATGCTTGCAAAGCAATTACTTACTTTTATTTATCAAGGTTTTCGTTGATACCGTCTTCATTGTGGTTGAGTGAACACGTATGTACGTTGTCAACTTTTCTTCGGGTTAATTGGTTATACCCGAAATCCTTTGTCGTTATTTCTCGTATATCAGTATAGGGCAATAAAACAGCTCAAGGTCATGGAAGCGTATGTAACCCATCTTTTATCCGATATCCAGGAAGCGCAACGCGCAGTTCAGCCAATGCCGATGCTTAATTATCTTTTCCCGGAAGTGCCAGACGATGAATTAGATGAATATGAAAGCGACCCTCAGTACACATTCGGGTATTACTGCGGATTGCAGCAAGAGCAGTTTCCGGCAGCTCATTTATTAAATAGCTTGCAATTAGAACGAATATGCGCTGCGTTCAGTAAAATGATGTCCACCTGGAACCTTGATACCGATATCCCCGATGATATCCCGCTAACTAAAAAATACGAATTACTGGTCAGTACACTGGATATTAAAACAGAGATCAGCAACAACAACCTCCACACGTTTGAAT
>JAGIBF010000150.1 GCA_017744515.1 Niastella sp. | reverse complement strand
TCTTCTTGAGGAAGAACCAGCCGATAACAAGAGAGATGACAAGTGATAGGAATACAGGGATATAAAACGCATAAGGCGAATCCTTATAAGGGATGGGCACGTTCATGCCGTAGATACTGGCTACCAGTACGGGAAATGTCAATACGATGGTGATCACCGACAGGCGGCGCAACACCTCGTTCTGGTTGTTGGCGATAATACTGGCGAAGGCATCCAGCGTACTACTCAGGATGTTGGTGTAGATATTGGCCATTTCAAG
Organism: Niastella sp.; assembly: GCA_017744515.1. Lineage (GTDB taxonomy): Bacteria > Bacteroidota > Bacteroidia > Chitinophagales > Chitinophagaceae > Paraflavitalea. The sequence goes on along the minus strand of JAGIBF010000150.1, from coordinate 7,292 downwards.
CGCCTGAGAGTTGTCAACGATCAGATCGCCCAGAAACTCTTTTTCCTCTTCATTGAGGCCAAGGAAGCTGGTACGCTCGATCTTCATCAACAACATTTCATTGGAGCGAAGAGCTGTCACGAAATACACCAGACTCTTTTGGATGCGCATCAGCTGCAGCAGCTCCTCATTACGGTTGGCGGCATATAGGCGCTGCTCTACAATATTACGGCGGTGGTTGATCTCCTTCAGCGATTCCATGTACGTTTGAATGATCTTCTCGAAGATCTTCAGCGCCATCATCTTCCGGTTGTCGGGGTGACGGTTCTGGAAAGTGTGCAGGAATTTCTTGATCGCCTCGTTATCGAAAGAGTTTACGGTGACGATCTGGTTGTGCGTAAGGATGATAACGATCGGGATGGTGATATACAGCGCGTCACTCTCGTTGAAAGAGTTGTTCTCGGTGGGCGTCTTAATAACGACCAGCTTCACATTATCACTCTCCTCGAAACGGCTTCTTTCGTCGATATCCAGTGAGTCCGTCAAAAAGTCCAATGGAATATCCATCGCATCAGCCAGCTCGGAAAACTCTTCCTGCTTCAGCGGAGGCAATACATTCACCCACGCCCCGTTATCAGGCTTGTCGATGGCGACCGTTTGGTGATTGATATTTTTGAAGTACTGGATCATTTGGCCGGCGCAAAGGTAAGGGGGAAAAACCTTTTGAGATTGTGAATTTTGGAATGTGAAGAATTGGTTATCGAAGTGAAGGGCTTGCAGCTCGTAGCTCACCGCTCGCAGCTTACGAAGCTAAACTACGCTGCACAATCGCCAAATGGTGATCTGTGTGATAAATGGTAAAATAACACAACTCCCGCAAGGTGATTTTACCCAGTAAGGGGTGTTTCACCAGGTACTTGTCCAGTTGATCGTCCTTCCAGTTCTTGCGCAGCGCTTGCAGGTAAATGGCACTAAACTGCCGCCAGTGATTGATCAGTTCATCCTTATTGGTGCCGGGCTTAAAGTGCTTTGGAATATACCGCCCTTGCGCTTTGCCACCGGCAGCCAGTACCGACTGATATTTTTCTACCAGGGCAGGGTAGGAGATGGAAGTGCGGTTAGACTTGCCGCCAAACAGGCGTACCAAAAACTTGGGAATAGCATAAGCCGCCGTAGCCGATTTGGTATGGATCACCAGGTGCTGCAGATGTTGCGCAACGGACCATTGCCCGGCTGGTTCCTCGAAAAAGCGTTCGGGCTGTACCTCACGGCAAAAAGCTGTGAATCGTTGAAAAGCTTTCTCAGATTCGCGCAAGATTTCGTCTATGGTAAGTGAATTGGGTAAACTCATGGTTTCAGTTCGATCCCTCCCTCAAATACTTTTTCTGCGGGACCGCACAACCATACATTATTATAAGTGTCGTCGTCAACGCGATCAAACTCTACCGACAACTTGCCGCCGCGGGTGAGTACCGTTACATCGTTGAAGCCACGTTCATTGTGGTAACATACGAGAGCGCTGGCAGTAACGCCGGTGCCACAGGAGAGCGTTTCATCCTCCACACCACGTTCATAAGTGCGTACGATGATCTCGTCTTCCCGTTTTTGTTCTACAAAGTTTACGTTGATACCTTCTTTACTGAAAGTGTTGTTGTAGCGAATGTCCATACCTTTCTTATACACATCCAATGCCATCACATCGGGCACCATCTTCACATAGTGGGGAGAACCGGTATCGAGGATAAAATCACCGTGCGATTCACGGATGTTGGCCACATCCTTCATCTTCAGGCTCACGGTGCCGTCATCGTCGATCTCGGCTTCGTGCTCGCCATCTACGGCAATAAAGTGATAGAGACTTTTTTTGATGCCCTGGTGGTAGGCAAACTTTACGAGACAGCGGCCACCATTGCCGCACATGGTGCTTTCCCGGCCATCGGCATTGTAATACTTCATTTCGAAGTCGTAGCCGGGTTTAACGTTTAGCAGCATCAATCCGTCGGCGCCAATGCCAAAGCGGCGGTCACACAAAAAGCGGATCTGCTCGGTATTCAGTTCATCATATTGACCATCACGATTATCCAGTATCACAAAATCATTCCCTGTGCCCTGGTATTTGTAGAATTTCAGTTTCATGGAGTATGTTTCTCTACGGTTTTGTTTCGCTCATTTGTCAGCTTTCTTGTCAGCCTGAGCTTGTCGGCTGTCAGCCTGAGCTTGTCGAAGGCTCCTTGTTTTGTCAGAGTTTATCCCGCTCTGCGGGACTGAGCCTGTCGAAGGCCCCTCGTTAAGGGCGGCTCACCCTTGCTTACACCTCAAAATTACTAACAAACCCACAACAATTATAACCCGCTCACTACTTCTAATGTTTTTGTAATCAAACCCTCAACAGCCTTTCCGCCATCTTTTGAGAACTCCTTAACAACCCGGTTGGCTACGATGGCGCTCAAAGAAAGGCAATGGTGGCCCAGCAGACGCCCAAGTCCGTAAATACCACTCGTTTCCATTTCGAAGTTGGTAATGCGGTGCTGGCCAAAGCTGAATTCCGTCAACCGGTCTATAAGATTGGGATTGCTAAGGCCCAGCCGCAGCACCCGCCCTTGCGGTCCATAAAACCCCGGACAGGTTACGGTGATCCCGGCATGAAAACCATCGCCTGCAAAATGCTTCAGCAGCGAGCCGCTGGCTGCGGCGATATAAGGTTGGGATATACGGCTATTAAGCTGAGTTTGCGTTACAAACGCCTGTAAAAGTTGCTTTTCCCCGTCATTCTCTTCGTGGCGGTAGAAGTTCAGTAGGTTGTCGATACCCAGCCCATGCGTCGATACCACGTAGCTGTCTACAGGGATGTCGGCCTGCAGGGCGCCGGAAGTACCTACGCGTATAATGTTGAGGTGAGTGAGTTCAGGTTTGATGTTCCGGGTCTCGAAATCGATATTCACCAGCGCATCCAGTTCGTTCAGCACAATATCAATATTGTCAGGACCGATGCCGGTGGATACGACGGTCAGCCTTTTTTGTCCGATATAGCCGGTGTGCGTCACAAATTCACGGTGCTGACGCTGTACTTCCACCCGGTCGAAGTGCCGGCTTACCTGGGGCACCCTGTCCGGATCGCCAACCGTGATGATCGTGGTCGAAAGCTCCTCCGGGCGTACATCCAGGTGGTAAATAGCCCCTCGTTGGTTGATAATCAGTTCCGATTCCGGGATACGTTGCATAAAAAGTGTCGCTGGTAATTGCCAAATATCCGACAAATATCCTACTTTTGCACACCCCGTTCAACAGGAGCACCTCCGGTGCCGGTAAAATGGGAAGAAATAAGGTCCTGTGGCCGAGCGGCTAGGCAGAGCTCTGCAAAAGCTCCTACACCAGTTCAAATCTGGTCGGGACCTCTCTCAAAAGGTGATACCTTTCTAAAGGTGTCACCTTTTGCTTTTTGGTTAGAGCTACTTACTCTTAATCAGTAGATCCTGGATTCGAATCCCAGACGGGACAAAAGGCTGAAATTATTGTCCCATAAGATTTTCAGCTTTATTTTGGAACATCTACTAATTGGATATTTAGGTGTTGAGCATATTTAAGCGTACACACTTAAACTTTTCGCTCATGATCTCTCTACCAAACAATTACCTTTAGGATTAACTAAACTATTGCTATATGCCATCAGTACAAATTCCAATCGGTTCCATTGTGGTCCATAAAGCCCACCTGAAATTAGAAATGACGGTTAAATACATCACATCAAATCATTATTACATGTGTACCTATTGGAATTACATCACTAATAAGTTTGAGGAACATGACTTCGCGCCAGAGGAACTTATAGTTCAGAAGTCATAATAATGTTGGTAAAGCGGTCTGTAAGGGCCGCTTTAGCCTTTCCCAGTTTGTCCTTCTCCTTGCTGTCGTCCAATTGTATAATGGTATTTATGCCTTCCACAAACTTCTTGGCCAATATGCTTTGCCCTACATTTGGAGAAACCTACCGGCATACTATTCTCCCGTATGTTATTACTGTATTGTAAGGCAGTTTTTGTAAAATTTCTGGTTGTCTTTAACGAATGAACATTGGAACTGATGCTTATTAATAAATGTTCAATAGGTTAGTTTGTTACCTCTATTCGTTGTAATAGTGCGAAGTATGGATGTTTTTCAGGCATCGATGGCGATGGTCCTAAAGTATTAAATTTGATTGTCGAGACAGTGATATATGAACTTCAACAACCTAAACACCTATAACAGCTCACACGAACTTGCTTTCGAAGCTCTTTGTACCCAACTTTTCGAACAATGGGTAACCAACGAGCATTCAGGTAACGTGGAATACCTACAGACCATCAACGGTTCAGGTGGTGATGGTGGGGTAGAGAGCTGTGCCAATTTAAAAGACGGCAGCATCATTGGAATGCAGGCTAAATGGTTTCTCTACAGTCTGGATGACAGCCAGATCAGACAAATCAAGAAATCCATAATCACGGCCATGAAGATACGTCCTCAGATCACCCATTACATTATCTGTCTACCGCGCAATCCCCAATCAGAGAAGATGGGACGGGGTGGGAAGCCCGTTAAAAAAACGGAAGAAAGTAGGATCAATAAAATGAAAACACAGGTAGCTAAAAGCTATCCTGAGCTGAACCTTGAGATATGGTACGCGAGCCGCTTGCTGAAAGAACTGCAAAAGCCTCTCAACGACGGTATTGCAAAATATTGGTTTGATAAGGAAGTCATTGCGTTGGCGTATTTACAGTACCGCTTCGATCTGGCGGAGTCCGGTTGGTTGAAAGAGCGTTATACACCCGCCCTGCACACACAAGGAGCCATCAAAGATACTATCGATCAACTGCTCTTTACGCCAGAATACCGGTCTAAAGTGGTAGAGGTGCTAAAAGATTACATGGGTGTAAGCGGAAGAGTGTTGAAAGCCATCGAAACGTTTATGTCTATGGCTGGCGCAGGTCACGCCCTGGCACCAACACTACAACGTATAACTGAGGACATTCTAACTTACAACCAAGCCTGTACGCAGCTTCAGATGCATCTGACTAACGGGCGATATACGGCAGAAGTCGATCCTCCGAGTTTTTTGTATTTAGGGGACGCGATGGATGAAGTCGAAACAGCTCGGCTGCCGGTTACCTTCAAAAACATTCGGCCGGCTTTACTGGTCTCCCTTGATGCGTTCAGCTCACATCTTGACATGTGGGATTTAAAGGGGATGGTGTTAGCTTGGCAACTGCATAGCTGCATCATCGTCGGCGGACCCGCCACTGGTAAAACGCATGGTATTGCAGATGCGGTGAAGAGCCGTCTTGCAGCGAAGATGCCAGCCATGATCATCCAGGCCAAGGCGGTCAACGCCGCTGACTGGGCCTCTATTTTACAACATGGGTTGGGTGGTATGGAGGGTTGGACGGACTTAGAGATATTCAGGGCTTTGGAAGCGGTGGCAGTGGCAACGGACATTCGTCGGGCCAAGGATACGAAAGTTGACGCACTGCAGCCCGAGCCAACAAGTGTGCTGATCTGTATTGATGGATTAGATGAACGTCATGATGACACGAATTGGAAAAACCGGATCAATGAGCTCCGTGTATACCGGCAGCGTTTTCCCCGCATCAATTTTGTGTTCACCGTGAGGTCGACAGAGCTAGAGGAGGACGAATCGCCTCAGTGGAACTTTGGCGACGCTGGCATTAAGACAGTATATCTGGACCTCGAAGGTGATGTAGCTGTATCCGCCTTGGTCCCCTCGTACCTCAAAACATATGACATCCGATACGAAGGGGTGCCGTGGATTCTGGAAGCTTTCGATAACGCCCTGTCATTAAGACTCTTCTGTGAGCAATACAAGGGACAGGACCTGGGCAGCCTGTCAAGCCCGGTTGTTACCAGCTTGCGAAATTTGCTGGATGCCAAAATAAAAAGATTTGAGGAAGAGTTTAGTGACAGGCAACAGCCGCCATGGACGAGAACACAACAGGTCGAAAGAAACAGCCTGCTGTCGTTGGCGGAGCTCTTTACTATCCGCGGGGACCGCACGCAAGAAGAACTAACAAAGCATCTCATAACGTCCTTTCCGGGACTGATCGACCATCACTGGGCAGGGCATCTACTGGAAGCCTTTTGCGACTTCGGCATCTTGCAGAGTTATGGCGTTGAGCCGGATGATGGTCTTTCACCAGTTAAATATTTCTACAATATGACTTATCAGTCGTATATAGATTATTTCACCGCCATCCGGGCAACTAACCAAATCATCAGGGCGCGGGAAAAAGTGCTTCCAGCCATGCTTCACTATCCCTATGCCAGCTATGCTATTCGCCTTACCGCGACAGCGTTGCTGGCAGATAACCATATCCTAGTAGGAGAGGACGGCTATTGGACGAGTGATTTTCGACCTAACCAGCTCTTGGAATTGCAGTTGGAAGTACTGACAGTGAGCGGTAAAAAAAACATCGACAAATATTTGCCAGCGATCAAAAAGCAGTTCTTTGAGACGACCGAGAACCGCAATCTTATCTTTCTGCGCTTCGTGCTGCCCAATATTTCCCGCCCAGACATTTCGCTCGGAACGGATTTGATACATGATCTCCTGAATGCGTTTCCGTCTGCTTTTGCACGGGATCTTGTCTGGTCGGGACCAGATCACTTTAGTCCCTCGCGTGAATTGCGCATCGCGTCCTATCTGCAGCGTATCCCAATCGCACCATATCATATGCATACAGGCATGCCGCTGCTGTATGCATGGAGCTTCTCCTCCGTTGATGGACCATACCGAGAATGGGCAAGGCATCAGCTGGCGATATGGGCTCATGACAAGGTTAAGTATTTTATCGAGTTGTTACAACTCGTCTTTCCCTGTAATGATATTCAGATAAAGCAAGACCTCGCGGTCGTTATGGCGGCCGTTGCCAACATGATACACAAAGCGGGCTGCGGCTTGGAGTGGTTGGTGAAATGGATAGATGATAATGTTTTTGCAAGGGATAAGATTAAGATGTTTCATGATGTAATTATTCGACACTCCTGCCGTATTGTTGTAGAGAAAGCCTACCGGCTCGGTGAGTGTTCAGAGGAGCAGTTCAAACGAGCAATGCCGCCATATCCCCCGACTAACCATTTACTCTCGCTGGATATGACAGGTGAGACATCCCCGCAGGGAGGAAGGTTCCCCATTGTCCATGACTTGGCTTGGTATGTTATTAAAGAAGCCTATGAAAAATTTCGCTTTTATACTGACAAGAATGAAAAGATCAAAGGAGATTTAATCAAACGCTATGAAGCAGCTTATGCGACGACGCTTACAC
>JAGIBF010000014.1 GCA_017744515.1 Niastella sp. | reverse complement strand
GGATTGGGTAGTGGAGTTTATCCAACCCCAAGCCTTGTTCATATCTGCTTCCTGCTGGGGATAAAAGGATCGGAAAGATGAACCTGCAATGAACATATCAAACTTAAGGTCTGTATTGCCAGGGTAATTTTCTATGATGCCGGTGATTGTGAGGTTATTTGTATTATCGAGCCGTACAACTTTTCCTATGGCATTTGTGCTGCCGAAATATTTTTCTGCCAGCCGCTGTGTGATCACTACAGCGCCCGGTTCGGGTGACAGGTTTACTGCATTACCTGCAGCTCCTATATAGCTAAACATATTGAACCAGTTCGCATCTGCGAATGCAATGTTTCCATGCTCCGCGAAATGTTTTACCTGGTTGCCCAATGGCACACTGATGGTCGCAGTCTTCAGAGAGAGCAATACAGTTTCCTTCTTTACCTGGGGAATTTGATCTTTCAACGCTTTGGTGAGTGCCAAAGGGGTGCCTCCTTCATTGATCACAGCGCCGTCTGGCAGGTGCACTTCTGTCACTACTTTGTATAATTGTCCTGCATCGGGATGATAGTTATCGAAACTGGAGTGGAAACGTATGAACTGGAACAGGATGATACCAATGGCAATGCCTAATGACAGACCCAATACATTTAAAGCAGTATAAAACCGCTGTTTCCAAAGTGTACGCAGGGCAATTTTTAAACGTTGCGGATACATGCTGTCTGGCTATTTGCCAATGAATCTAAGAAAAATTTATCATATCCGGGGGAGCCACATGCCTTTGATGGCGCCCATTGTTCCTACTGCAATGGCAATCGTGATCACCAACAAGAGTACTGAAAAGGCCCACTTCTTACTGGGTGAACCTGAAAACTTAGCTCTAAAGTATAAGGCAACTATTGCCTGGGGGAAGATGTAAACGAAGACTGCAAGTACATTCAGGAAAGGGCCGGTAAAGGTTTTGGGATCAAAACCAACCGGCGCTCTATGGATAACCATCCAGAGCATAAAGAATACGCGGAACAGCCATACGCCACTCATTCCCAATAGCAGGTGCACTGCCCATTGATTGTGGAGCTTTATTTTTCTTTGTAGAGCATATTTAACGGAGAAGAATGCACAGACTATAATAATAATTCCATTGATGGAAATACCGATTGCACTAAACAATCCGCCCACCGTACCTCTTACCCAGGTGAGGTATAAGCCTGCCGCACTGATTATAAAAGCTGAATAGATGTATATCCTCCCACTGATCCGGTGCAACCGGGGCACTTTATTTCTGATGGCTGGCACTAACTGTAATGGACCCAGGATAGTGATGATAGCAGCCAATGCCACGTGCAGGCCAAAGACCAGATTGCCGACCATATCGCCTTTGACGTAAAAGTGACTGGCTGTATTCCATTTCTCAAAGTGGCCGAAAGCCGCGGACTTCCAATAGAGCATCAATATATAGTAAGCAAAGATCAACTGTCCTGCGTACGTTACTACAAACCAGGAGCGGGTAACATGCTTAAAAACCTGTATGGCAGCTGTTTGGGGTTTTGGTGTCATGGCGCTGAAGTGATTGGTTAAAGATAACTTCAGGCCTACCGAGTGCCACTTAACAATTGTTAAGAAATGATCTCGCGCCTTATACGGCTAAGGCTTTCCGGTTTTATACCGAGGTAGGAGGCTATGTATTTAAGGGGTACGTTTTGTATGATATTGGGACTGTTCTTCATCAGTTTCACGTATCGCTGTTCGGCAGTGAGCGTGGCCAGGTCATCCATCCGTTCCCTGTCTTCTTCCTGTATCTGCTGGAATAGTTTGATCGTATAGTCCTTTTGCGTTATGCTTGTTTTGGCAGAGCTTTCTGCATCGGGTTTCGTGATCCTGAGCAGTTCACAATCCGTAATGCATTGGAGGTATTCATTGGAGACTGTTTGCCTCATAAAATCATAATAGGAGGTAAAGAAACGGGGTCCGTTGTTCAGGTCGACAGTTACTTCTTCTCCTTTATCGTTGATATAAAGCTTGCGCATAAAACCCGACACTATAAAATTGTGGTGCAAGGGTACTTTACCAGCCACTTCCAGCATAGTGTCTTTCGCTACCCACAATGGCTTAAAAGTATTGCGGCACTGATCCCTGTCATGCTCCGGAATATCGATTATCAGAGAGATGTATTCGAAAAGTATATTATAATAATGTTGCATTCTCATGGTTTACCCTAAATATACATATCCTGGAAGGTCAAAGTATATCGGAATGCGAGGTTATTTTTCCCGATCTCGTAACCTCAGGCGCATGTTAAAATAGAGTTTTGCGCATCCTTTCCGGCCCTTTCCCTTATCCAACGCAGCCGGAAATCAACCAATCTCCTGATGATTTATTTGCGTTGCAGGTTTTTGCACCCGTACGCTGTTTTTTTAGACTTATATAGCAGCACATCAATGAGAAAACGTCTCATTTTTATTGTTTTATTTTCCGGATTGATCCAGACAGCCTTCAGCCAGTATACCCTATCCGGCAAGGTGCTGGGTGGCAGGAAGCAGACGCCTGTTTCTTTTGCGATCGTATCTATACCTGCTCTCGATCTATGGGCCACGGCCAATGCCAAAGGGGAATTCAGCATCAAAGAAGTTCCTGCCGGCAATGTAAGTCTCACGATAGAATACCTTGGATACGAAAAGAAAACGTACGAATTCATACTCCGCCGTGATACGACAGACCTGATATTCATCCTCAACGAATTCAACCTGCAACTGGATGAGGTGTTGGTTACCGCCAGGAAAAAGGCAGCCTCGCTCACTACTTCTTATGTAATAGACCGCACGGCGCTCGACCACATGCAGATGCTGAATGTGCGGGATGCTACCAGCCTGCTGCCAGGAGGCAAGACTAACCAAACGAATCACCTCGCCACATCTTCCGCCCAACCGATAGCGGTGAATGGCACAAGTGGTGAAATGGGCAATGCTCTTTTTGGCGTGGCGGTGGAAGTGGATGGTGTGCGCCTGAGTAATAATGCCATTCCGGGAAAAACCGGTTCCGACACGCGCAACATTGCTTCTTCCAACGTGGAGAGTATTGAAATCATTACCGGTCTTCCCTCGGTGGAGCATGGTGATATGACGAATGGTATGGTACGCATCACTACCCGGAGAGGGAAATCGCCCCTGACCATCGAAATGATGACCAAGCCCAATACCAAGCAGGTAGCGGCGGGCAAGGGTTTTGGCGTTGGACATGGAAGAGGGGTATTGAATATGAACCTGGAGCACACGCGGTCTATTGCCAGCCTCACTTCGCCTTATACTACTTATGTGAGGAATAATTTGACACTGCAATATTCCAATACACTGCAGGACAAACAGCGGCAACCTATCTTCATTGATTTTGGCGTTACCGGCAACCTGGGCGGCTATAACTCTAAATCGGACCCCGATCTTTTTGTAAATACTTATTCCAAACAACAGGATCAGGTATTGCGTGGCAATGCTTCTTTTAAATGGTTGCTGAACAAACGCTGGATCACGAATATAGAATTTACCGGTACGGTGAATTACAACAACCAATTATCGGAAGTCAGTAGAAACAGATCGGCTGCTTCCTCTGTAGCAGCCATACACGCCAGAAGAGAAGGGTATAATGTGGGTCAACTGCATGATGAAAACCCTGCAGCGGATCTCATACTGATCGAGCCGGGCTATTGGTATGAGCGGTCGTATGATGACAGCAAGGTGCTCAACACCTCTGCGCGTTTCAAGGCCAACTGGAGCCGCAAATGGGGAGCAGTGAACAACAATGTACTGGCAGGTGGCGAATATGCGGGCAGTGGCAATAAAGGGGCAGGGCAATATTATGCCGATATGCGGTATGCTCCCACCTGGCGGGAATACCGGTACGATCAGATTTCCAGCATCAACAATTACGCCTGGTACGTAGAAGACAAGGTACAGTGGCAATCTGGCCGCTCTTTGCTCCGGGTGGCTGCTGGTGTGCGTGGCGACCTGGTATCTGTCAGCGGCTCGGAATATGGCGGGGTGAACAGTCTTTCACCAAGGATCACCGGCGAATGGGTGTTTTGGGAAAAAGCCAGGCAAAAGGTCAGGGACCTGAGTGTACGGGCAGGCTGGGGCAAAACAGTGAAACTGCCTTCTTTCAGTGTCCTGTATCCGGAGATCGGCTACCGTGACTTTCTGACTTTTGCACCGGGTACTACTTCCGATGGGAAAACTTTTTATGCTTATTATACGATGCCATCGACAAGGCTTTTCAATCCTGATCTGCGATGGCAGCAAAATATACACCAGGAGGTGGCTGTCAACGCCAATGTAAACGGAACAAAGATCACCCTAACCGCCGAACAGGATAAAACGAGGGACGCTTATACTTCAACTGGTATTTACTCACCATTCACCTATAAGTTTACCGGTCAATCGAGCCTGGAACAATCGCATATTCCGATCGGTAACCGGACATATACGGTAGACCAACAAACAGGTGTAGTTACGGTGACAGATAAAACGGGGGCACAACCAACAGAAACGCTCTCCTATCGGGAGATCACACGCTTTATATCCAACAGAAAACAAGTAAATGGTTCTCCCGTATTGCGTAGAAGACTGAGCTGGATTGTGGATTTCCGGCAAATTGCCGCGCTTAAAACTTCTATCCGGGTAGATGGCAATTATTACTATTATAAAGGCATAGAAGAAACGGTAACAACGTATATGCCTAATGACAATGCTACCATGGCGGATGGCAATCCTTATAAGTTTGTAGGCTTTTTCACCGGTGGAGCTGTTTCGGCCAATGGCAGCGTTTCGAAAAGCGTCAATGTAAACTTCACCACTATTACGCATATCCCGGCTATCCGGTTGATCGTATCCGCGAGGATAGAATGTTCATTGTATGATTATTCTCAAAACCTGAGTGAAATACAAGGGCAGCAACGGGGTTTTGTATTGGACAACAGGAATGCCAATGACCCCTCTGTCTCCAAATCCAATATTTATGCCGGCGACCAGTTTGCAGGAGTTTATCCGGATTACTACGTAAGCCTGGACGATATGAATACGCCCATTCCTTTTGCGGAAAAGTTTTCCTGGGCAAAGACCAATGATCAGTTTTTATATAATGAACTGGCCAAGATGGTCGTCAAAAGCAATACGAATTATTATTTCAACCCCAACAGGGTGTCGTTTTATTATTCAGCCAATATCGGTATTACGAAGGAGATCGGGCGTTTCGCCTCTCTCTCTTTCAATGCCACCAATTTCATCAACAATTTGTCGAGGGTGCGTTCCAGCTGGAATAATGCAGCCGTGTCTTTGTTTGGCGGCAGCAATATCCCGGCATTTTATTATGGACTGTCCCTGCGGATAAAAGTATAGCAGCAACAATTTTTAGTAACTATAAAAGAAAGGTGTTTATGAAAAAAGTATTGTACTTAATGTTGTGCGTAACAGTACTGGCTTATTCCTGTAAAAAGAATGACGACCCCAATGCTGGTTTACGCGAGGTAAAAGTACAGTTGGCATATCCTGCCGGCAGTAGTTTTGGTGTAGCTGCCAATGTGGTGGTAAAAGCAAATTCCGGTACGGTTGTTTATGAAGATTCTACGGACGCCAATGGGCTTGCTTCTTTCAAATTACCGGTAGGTATTTATGAATTATCCGCTACCGACAACCGCTCTGAAGGGGGCACGTCCTATCTTTACAACGGTGTTAAATCGGGCGTTACTGTTACCGGCAGCTGGATCAGCACCGATGTAGTAACCCTGACCCTGACTGAATCGAAGGCTTCGCAGGTTGTCATCAAAGAAGTATTCGTAGGCGGTACGCCTAAAGATGATGGTTCCGGCGCATTTATCTATGACAGGTATGTGCTGCTCTATAATAATTCAGCAACGCCTGCCAACCTGGATGACTTATGTTTTGCAACGGTTGCTCCATACAACGCAAACGCAAGCAATGCTTATTATGGGACCGATGGTGAGCTGACCTATAAAACACAGGGTTGGGTACCGGCTGCACAAGGCATCTGGTATTTTCAAACAGCAGTTACTATAGAGCCTTACAAACAGATAGTGGTAGCACTTACCAATGCCGTTAATAACACAACTACCTACAGTAAGTCGATCAATTTTGACAATCCGAACTACTACTGCATGTATGACATCGATGATTTTTCTCATGCAGCAACTTATGCAAGTCCTGCAGCCTCTATACCTACCAGCCACTACCTGAAATCAGAAAAATATGGAACTGGTACCGCCTGGACACTCAGCACTACCAGCCCTGGTTTGTTTATCTTTAGTCCGCAGGGAACTACACCCGCTGCTTTTGCGGCCAATGCAACGCTTACGGATGTACTGGGTGCTTACACCAGCAAAAAGGTGCCTGTAGAGTGGGTAGTAGATGGCGTGGATGCCTACCTGCTTAATAATACGGGCAACAAGAAGCGTCTTACACCTACTATCGATGCAGGTTATGTGTATCACCTGAACAACCAGGGGTATTCCATTTACCGGAATGTCGATAAGGCTGCCACCGAAGCTATACCAGGCAATGCCGGCAAGATCGTGTACAACTATCAATTGGGCACTGTATCCATCGGCGGCACGACCGATCCGAGCGGCATCGACGCTGAAGCTTCTATTAAAAACGGGGCTAAAGTGGTGTACAAGGATTCCAATAACTCCACGAATGATTTTCACATGCGCAGCAAGGCTTCATTAAGAACGAATTAACAGACGTGAAGGAATGCGTATCCGGAATATCTTTTTAATAGTATTATGTTCTCTGATCCTGCCTGGCGGAATATTGGATTCCGCCAGGCTTTTTGCACAGGAACGCGATAGCGCCTGGTGGGATGCCGGCTATATCTATCACTCCAATGCCTGGTTGAGCAGCCATTCTATCACCGGCTTATCGTATATGCCTGTAACCAAGCTATCCAATGCCACTTTATCATTCCATAAAGTAAAAGGTCCTTTCGCCAACTTTCATGAGTCGGACAATAGTGAACGTATCACTGCTGCCAGCAATTCTGTATACCGGCTCAACCCGCATGTAGTGATGGAGGGGCAGGTACAGTACGAACATTTTTATGGCAGGAATATGAATGGTTCTGCCTTGATCAATCCTTACAGGAACCCTGTCGATATCGACGAATTTGCGGATAGCAACCGGGGGAATAAAAAGCTGGAGCGTTATTTTCTTACAGCGACCGTAAGTGCGCAAGTTCATCCCCGCTGGACAGTGGGTGGCCGTATTGCTTACGAGGCTGCCAACTTTGCCAAACTAAAGGATTTGCGGCACGTCAACAGCCTCACCGACCTGAATACGGAAGCGGAAGTAAGCCGAACGATCCGAAAAGGTACACGCATAGGCGCCAGCTATGGTTATCATCGCCGTATAGAAAGTGTGAAATTCGAGACACAAGGCAACACCGACCGGCAATATGTTTCGCTCATCAATTTCGGCTCTTTTTACGGGCTTGCGGAATTGTTCAGCGATCATGGATATACTTCCGAGGTAAGGCCTCTTGTCAATATTACCCACACAGCCTCTTTGCATGCCGGTATGCGGCTTAGCCCCTCCATTACCTGGTACAACAGGATATACTATAGTGCCCGGCATGGATACTACGGTGAAAAGGGAACCACCAGCATCGTTTTTACAGAGCATACAGCTCCCCTGTATGGCTATGAGGGGTCTTTATCCTGGCAAAAAGGAACCACGTTGCACAGCTTTACTTTGAAAGGATCTTATGAAACCTTAGCAAACAAGGAGAATGTGTACCGCTCCGAAACATCACCGGCGGGTAATCAGGTAATCGTGTATTATGGGAAAAAGGACCTGTTATCGCAGGACATCACTCAGCTTACGCTTGAGTATACTGCTTTTCTGAAGGTCGCCAATAATAGTTCTTTGTGGACGATCAAAGGTGGCGCTGGTTATGAAGACCGGCAACAAACAACCATCCGGTATCCGTTTTTCAGGAAACAGCAATTGACGGGCTACCGTGTTTACGCAGCCGGCGAACGACATATCATAAAAGGCAATAACAGGTACAGTTTTTCGCTCTCCGCAGGTTACGGCGGTGGCAGCGGCACTCCTCAGCATGATGGTTTATATATTCCTCCTGCTTCTGGTCAAACGCCGCCGGCATCGGGAGATTTGTATCTTTACCGGGAATACGAATACCTGACGAAACCCCGTGTGCAATTTGGCCCGGCCCTGCAGTACGCTTACAAGGCCGATAGCCGGGTTGCTCCATACCTCCGGTTGGCTTATACTTATACCAAAGCTTTCGATGTATCGTATACGGGTCATTATCGTCATTCCGTATTGGTTACGGCGGGTTGTAATTTTTAAACACCATTTTATTTATTCAGGAAGTTATGGGTACTGTCAGCAAGATGTTCATGATGATCGCCTGTTTATTGTTTTTAGCATCGTGGGTAGTAACGGCTCCTCAGCGGGATGATGCCAGTCAATTGCGGGAGGACTCTTTGCGACAGTTGTATGCACGCCCTGTCAGGGAGTGGCCCCGTCCTTTTATCGATAGTAATATCCGGTACACCGAGTTGGATGCCTTGCCTTATGATAGTTCCTGGCTGCTGGTGGACAAAGACCCGAAGGTAAAGCTGGGTCAACTGCTTTTTTTCGACCCCCGCTTATCCAGCTCCAACCAAATATCCTGCAGCAGCTGTCATGATCCGGAGATCGGCTGGGGTGATGCCAGGCGTGTTTCTGTGGGCCATGATCACCTTGAAGGAAAACGGAATACACCCTCCCTGCTGAATGTATCGATACATCGTTCTTTGTTTTGGGACGGTCGCAGCGAAAGCCTGGAAGACCAGGCGCTGAACCCGCTGGGCACCCATCACGAAATGAATATGGAAACACCTTTATTGCCTTCTAAAATAGCGGAGATCAAGGGGTATCGTGCTCTTTTTAAGCAGGCATATGGTGATGAACGTGTTAATATAGATAAGATATTAGGCGCTATAGCCGCGTTCGAAAAGATCATCAAGAGCCGGCAAAGCGACTTCGACCGTTTTGTGCGGGGGGATTATAAAGCGATGACCGATCAGGAGATCAGGGGGCTTGATCTTTTCAGAAGAAAGGCACGGTGCATGAACTGTCATAACGGAACTTATTTTACGGATGGGGATTTTCACAACATCGGATTATCGTATTATGGCCGCAAGTACCAGGACCTGGGCCGTTACGAGGTAACCAAAGACCCTAAGGATGTAGGTAAGTTCAGAACGCCTTCCCTGCGCGATGTGATGAAAACGAATCCGTGGATGCACAATGGCCTGTTTGATAATATTAAAGGAGTCGTAAACATATACAACAGTGGCATGCACATGCTGGACGATAAGGCGAAGGATAAGAATGATCCGTTGTATCCCAGGACAGACGTTATCCTGCGCCCGCTTCAGCTGACAGAGCCAGAAAAGGATGATCTCATCGCTTTTCTACATGCCATTACGGCTACTCAATATAAAATGCGCAGGCCGGAATTGCCGCAATGATGCTTATCGTTCGTTTATTGGATGGTATCTGGCACCGGAGTTTATTCACCATCCGGATCAACTACCTCTATCTCTGCTACGCGGCCAACCTGTCCATCTTCCAGCCGTACTTTTATCCCTCTTGAATGAAAGGCGGCTGAAGTAAGCAGGTCTTTGACGATACCGTACGTCAACTTGCCTGTTCGCTGATCCTTTTTAAGGATGATCGCTACTTCCTGTCCCGGATAGATATCTTTTCTGTATTGGCCGTCCATGTAGCAGATTATTTTTTCGGGAGTTCGGAAAGCGCATCCACCATGCTCTTCATTTCTTTTTCACGTACCCAGGGTAAACCCATAATGGCCGACCTGCCACGAATAGCAAGCTGTTTCATAGAAGCGAGGTCATGAACAACTATGTAGGCGCTGGCATCGGATAATACAGGCGTGATCAACAGATAACGGCTGTCACGGGCACGGATCAGGCTGGCTATTTTTTCAGGAGACATTAATTCATACTTCCAAGGCCAGGCAGCTAAAGCTCCTTCCTGAAAACTGTTCGATCGCTTATTTCCTTTTACCAGATTTTCGTTTACCAACAGGATCTTTTCTTTAACGAACACAGCTTTTTTGGAGGTGTCGTATTTCAGGTTAATATCATGCTGAAAATCGGTTACGATCAATGGTAATCTGTAAGCTGCATTCTCCGGGTCTTTTTCGCTACCAAAGGCGTCATAATATTGGATGGAGGTTGATTCGTACATTAAATTATACTTCCCTGTATTTTTCCTGCCTCCATTGAATGCAAATATGCAGGTAGTTGATCTGCTACTATGGTTACCACCTCCGCTGGCACTATAATGATAGTCGGTAGAGTAAAAGAAAGAATTTCCTTTATCCTTGATCAGTTCTTTAAACTCATCTTTTGTAATAAATCCTTTAATGGGTTTGATGGTCCAATATTTACTGAAACTCTCTTTAAACGCGCTATCTAATACAGCATTACCTGTATACACCACATAAATATTATTGGCGAGAAAAATGTCTTTCCTTGCTTCAAACGCATCTTTTGCACTCTGGGCGTTCAGACCCAAGCATGAAATGGAAAAGACCAGGATATACAATAACCGAAACTTCATAATATTAGTATAATGCCGCGAAATTACTGGTTCTTCCGGTCTTACCGAAATACTTACCTGAGGGGCAAACCGGTCTCTTAGCTACACATTTTCTGCAGGATCTGGCCCATTAGCTGGTTGGGCGCTGTAAAGGATTGATGCTGTGAGATGGTGACGGCATCCTGGATGTAAGGTGCTGCTGTCAACTCATGACTGCCGTGTTGCAGCATGCCCTGGATGCTTTCGTTGTTGGCTTCGAGGTGAAACTGGAGCCCGATCCTGTTGTCGCCAAAGGTGAATACCTGGTGATTGCAGGCTTCGGAACTTGCCTGGATGAGTCCTCCGTAAGGATTATCAAATTTGTCGCCATGCCAATGGAAGACCAACATTTCTTCGGGTACATCGGTTCCCAGCCATTCTTTGAAGGAGCTTTCTATACGGATCGGAAACCAACCGATCTCCTTGTGTTTATTGGTGTAGACAGTAGCGCCTGATACACATGCCAGCAATTGAGCGCCCAGGCAAATACCAATGATCTTCTTTTCTTCTTTAATAGCGCTGAGGATAAAGTTCTTCTCTTCGGACAGCCATTGGTACTGGTGGTCATCATAAACGCCCATCGGGCCGCCCATAATGATGAGCACATCGAAGTGGTCCATTGACGGGAACACTGCTTTTTCCCAAACTTTGGTAGCAGTGAGGGTATGGTTATTTTCTGCTATCCATGTTTGTATATACCCCAACCCTTCAAAGGGCACGTGTTGTATGTAGTGTATTCTCATTATTTACTCCAATCGCTTTTGCCGGATGGCATAAAGTTACGTGATAAAAATGCAGAAAGAGTAAGCTTATGGGTCGGCGTAAAACTCCCCACTTACTCCTCTGCATTATATGTTTAAATGATATGATTCTCATAAAAGAAGTGGCTATTTACTGTTTCGGATAAAGGCGTGTATATAGTTCGCTACCATTGCCGGGTATTGATGGTGAGGGCCATGGCCTGCCCGTGGGATAACAACAACTTGTGTGGTAGGTAATTGGCGGTTCAGTTCAAACCAATTTTCAGGCGGAAAGCAAATCTCATGATCGCCTGATATCACCAGGATGGGTATGTTGGTTTCTGTCAATTTCCTCCTTGCATCGTATGGATCGTTGATATAATCTTCAGCGCCTTCACTGTAGTGTTGCCATGATGCCGGCTCTACCTCTCTGTCTCTATCGATTGTCCGGGCATTGATGCGTTCATGGCTTAACCGGGCAGCTTCTCTACTCGTTGCTGAAATGGGTTCGAAGAAGAGTATTACTTCATCATCCAGTGAATTGTCGGACATATAAGCTGTTGCCAGGAAAATATCTTCCATCGGATGTGTCACTTTTCCGGGTGGCCTTGTACCTAATAGTATGGTTTGTCGTATTCTTTCAGGAAATTCAGTGGTAACGATCTGTGCTACCCAGCCACCAAACGACCAACCGCCCATGATGAATTTATCGATGCCCAGTGCGTCTGCCAGGTCAATAACATCATAAGCAAACATCAACATATCCCTGTTGGGACTGCCGGTTGAAGATCCCATGGCCGTATAGTCAAAGGTGATGACCCGGTAATGCCTTGCCAATTCGTCCAGGAAAGCAGGATCCCAATCGTCGAGGTTGCCACGAAAGCGTTGACAAAAGATGATGGGATCGCCATGCCCGATCGAACGGTATGCGATATGCTTTCCACTGATCGCGGCCCATTGCGTCCTGGCATTTGTTGCATTCACTTCCGCCATCGGTTTGTCTATTGGCACTACAACTGGTTGCATGGCTTTACTTATTTGGTTTATGATCTGTATGTAAGCGGGAAACGGAAGGCTGTCAGCAACAACGGTGTTACTGCAGTTCATGTTGGCAGGAGAGCAGGGTCTGCAAATATTGTACAGATCGGGCGCGGCAGCAATGGCAAATTGCGGGTTATTATTGTATAATTCAGTGCAAACAAGGCCTCCTCCGCGAAAGCCTGTTTTCGAGAAGGAATAAAAGCGGGAAATATTTAGTGATGCTGTCTTAAAATGTCCGCGCTCCGATACCAAATTGGTTGCCGGCACGAATGGCTTTGTTGCCGCTGAATTGGATCTCTACCATTTTTTCGCTGGCTACGTTATTATGAGCTTCGTCTTTCAGGCAGGAAAGTATGTTGCGGGTTTTAACATCAATTACTTCTCCACTCGATGGGTAGGCGTATTTGCCATCCATGCTGAACACAATCCAGCCGGGCATATCCTGCAGGGGGATCGTGGTCAATTGTTGATAGGGTGCTTCGGCACTGAATACGTGCAACCGCATATTGTGGCCGTCGCAGAGCCATATTTCTTTTTCGTCGGGGGTAAGTCCGATACCATGACTGGGATTGCCATGTCTTCTGACAGGTCCTCGCTCCCATCCTTCTACTGCTATATGGGCAGTCTTTGCTCCTGTCTTCAGGTCGCCTACTTCAAATCCAAGCAAGCTGTCGACCGTAACGTATGTTATGGTTTCTTTGCCATTGACGGTAAAAGGTCTCACGTTATTGGCAAATGGACCTACTTTTCCTATCAGTTCATGTTTTTGTGCATCGGCAATGTGCAGAAAGGGGCTGGCTATGTCATCGAGGTAAACCATTTTTCCATCGCGTCCATAGATCGTATTGTGTGCCCGTTTGTGCACGGTGAGCTTTTTAAGGATGTCACCCGTTTTACAATCCACCACATTCCAGAAAGTATTTTCCAAAGATGGCAGGTACATGGTCAGCCCGTCGGGTGAAATGGCCATGCGGTCGCAGCCGCCTTCGAATTTCTTTTCCCAGACAATTTTCTCAGTAGTCAGGTCGATGCGTTGCAGCGACTCCAGCGTGGTTATGTATATGCTATTGAGGGGTATGCTGACTGCAATCCCTTTTACGTTGGAGGGTTTACCATTGGGATGAAAGCCCTCAGTTTTGATCCTTTTTACAAACCGGTGGTTATTGTCTATGTCGAATACCAGGATACCGTGCCCGCCATAGCCCAGGTAGTCGCGAATGCCCGGTGTAGCAACGTAGAGGTAGCGTTTCGTTTTTGCCGGTGTCTGGGCTTTCAGATCGCTGTAAGGTATTGTCAGGAGTATCAAGCAAATAATGCTTGTGGCAAGGCATCGTTTGTTGAATTTCATATGCTGTTTGATATATAACAAAAGATAGGCAATTTCAAGTATATTTACATTACTCAACTCACTTATAATGAAAACCTTTGTCTCTTCCCTGTTCCTGCTGCTTATGCTTTGCCAGGTTCAGGCTCAACCCGCCGCTCCCGATACTATTACCGATAAAAAGATGGGGAATATTATTATTCAACCTGTTCAGCATGCCAGCCTGATCTTAAAGGTAGGCAAGCTGGTTATTTATGCCGATCCTTTCGGCGCCAATAACTTCAAAGGCCTCCCTGCGCCTGATATTATTCTCATCAGTGATATTCATGGTGACCACTTTGATCCTAAATCGATCGATGCGGTTAAAACTCCCAATACTATCCTGGTGGTTCCCCAGGTGGTAGCCGATAAATTATCCGAGGCAGATAAAGCCAAGGCCGTTGTATTAAAGAATGGCGATAAATCCACTCAGTCCGGTATTGGCATTGAAGCTATTCCCATGTACAATCTTCCGGAAAGTGAAACGTCCCGGCATACCAAGGGCCGGGGTAATGGTTATGTGCTGACCATCGGCAGCAAACGTTTTTATATTTCCGGCGATACGCAGGGTATCCCCGAAATGCGTGGGCTGAAAAACATAGATGTTGCCTTCGTATGCATGAACCTCCCTTTCACCATGGATGTGAAAGAAGCCGCTGACGCCGTACTGGCTTTTCAACCTAAAATCGTTTATCCTTACCACTATAGAGGACAGGGTGGCTTAAGCGACGTAAATGGATTTAAAAGCCTCGTTGATGCAGGCGGCAAGTCTATCGACGTAAGGTTGCGCAACTGGTATGCAACCATAGGTCAATAGACATTTACTTCGACAGCAGATTTCTCACTCCGCTTCGCTGCGTTCGAAATGACGGAAAGGTGTTTTTATTTCATATACTGAAAGGTCAGGCTGTCGAGTGCATTGGCATCGAACCGCTGGTTAAAGACTTTCTTTATCAGGCGGTTCTTCCGGTCGTAGGTGTTTTGATAATTAACGGTGACATTGTATAACTGGAAGTATTGGGTAAGGCTGTTGTGCTGACTTAAGAAAAACTCCCAAAGGAACTGCTCTTCGGAAAACACTATCAGCAGGTCTTCCAGAAAATACAATGGATTGTATTTGTTGTCATAGGTGAAGTTTCTTACATCGACGGAAATGGAACGCGGTATTGCGGAAGCCCATCGGGTGATATCATTCTGCGAATTGTAGGTTACCGTATCATACTTACTCTGGAATGAGAGGTAAGTATTGATCAATGTAATGGTATGTACTTTTCCCTGATCGTAAGTAATGATACCTGGCTCAGGAAAGGGCTGCGGGGGTATAGCATGGTTCTCGAACCGGATGATGTTTCCTTCGCTATCGTATTGAACATTTGTATTGTACCACTGGATTGAGCCGTTGCGTATAAAGATCACTGAATCGATCTTGTTATTGCTACGTACTATTTTATATACTGCTTTTTCTTTTACATCGGTGATGCCTACTGAATCCAGTCCACGTTTTTTGTTGTAGTAGAAAGTGTATTCTTTTGTTCCGTGTACCAGTTTCTTCAGTGTATACTCTTTTTCATTGGCATTGGGCGGGATGGGTATGCCATCAAATTTTTTACAGGAGGCAATGAGCAACAGGCAGGCAAGACCATAGGCAAGGTTCTTTTCCATAAGTGATAAGTTTATACATGAATTTAACGGAAAAGAACAATCCTTCCGGGGTCGATAGCAGATTTATGACATACATCAAAGGGCGTGGCGAGAATGCCACGGTGGGAGTTGAGAGTTTAGAGTCGAGAGTCGAAGTCTTTTGCTTCGATAGCAGATTTCCCGCCCTGTGGAGTTGTTGAGGGGAGTGGGACGTTTGGCAGGGCTTGAAATGACAGAAGAGAGAGAAACGTTTTTATTGTTAGGCTACTGTTTTACCTGTTCGAAGAAGTATACGCCTTTTTTGTTGGAGGTGATGATATCGAGCAGGCCATCTTTGTTGATGTCTGTTACTTCGAAGCTGTTGCCAATGCCGGAGTTGTTGTCGATCTCATGGGGTATCCAGCGGGGTGTTTTGCCGGGCAGGCATTCAAACCAATATAGCACGGCCGGTTCTGCGGCACCGGGATCTTTTTCGTTGTGGGCGCCAAATCGTTTACCCGTGATCAGATCGGGGTTGCCATCTCCATTGATATCTGCCATGGCCATGGAATGTGATTGAGAAAAGCTTTTACTGATGTCGTGGGTGATCCAGGTCGACTCGCCCTGGGCGTTCTTCCGTTGTTCATGCCACCATATTCCATAATCATGTGCGGATGAGCTCATGATGTCTATGTCGCCATCGAGGTCTACATCCAGTGCAAACATATTGGCGCAATCATCTCCAAGATTGGCCGGATGCCATGTCCATTCCGGTTGTTTTACATCGGCTGGTCCTTCCCACCAACCTGTTCTCACGATCACATCTTTTCGGCCATCAAGGTTTACGTCGGCCCAGCCCACGCCATGTGTATAACGGTGGGTAGCGCGGTCGGGGTGGCTGCTGATGAGGTAGCGTTGCCAGGCAGTATCGCCTTTGCCAATGGGTGATTTAAGCCAGATCACTTGTTTCTGCTCTGCGTCGTTGCAGATGATGTCTTTCCTTCCATCACCGTCCACATCTGTAAGCAATGGCGTTTCGATGCCTGCTGATGTAAGTATGAGGCGACGTTTCCAACCTGTATTCTTTTTCCCGGGATTTTCATACCAAGTGCATTCTCCGCCGGGCACGTCGAATTTTATAAGATCGACCCAGCCGTCATTGTTTACATCCATGCAAAAGTTGAGGAAGCTCGTGCTGTATCCTTTGGGTGGATTCAGGGTATCTTTGTGTATGGTATGCCGCTTCCAGGAAGGTGCTTCGTACCAATATTGACCGGCCAGGATATCGATGCGGCCGTCATTATTGACATCACCGGTGGCTGCTCCTTCGGACACGAACACGCTGCTTACTACATGCTTTTTAAATGTCACTGCATGTCCTTTCTTTCGCACACCCTGTGCCTGGCCGTTTACAGCAATGGTCATAGCAATGAAGCAGAGCAGTATTATCCGGCAATGAAAATCGTTTCGCATCATGGAGTATTTAATGCACTCCATGAATGTACAAAAAACTACCAACTATTTTTTAATGTAGAAGGGTATGTTGGCAGTGGCCACATTGTTGTTGCCATCCGTGATGTACACAAAAATGCGGTAAGCCCCTTCTTTCTCCGGTGTTTTAAGGGTGGCTTTGCCTTCTCCGCTGGTGGTAATAAATCCTTCCATCGGTTTGGGGCGCGCTTCAAAGTCACCGCCTTCACTCAGTTGGGTAGGTTCGGGCATCACTTCCCAGCGGTATGAGAGTTTGTCTTTATCCGGATCGAAGGCTACTGCCAGTGCGTTGTAGCTGGCGCCGGGTTTGAGGTAAATATTGTCCAGTGCTTTTTTATTGTCGAGCTGCATGGAATAGAGATGTGGCGCTTTGTTGGCAGGCCATTTGCCTGACCAGAGGTATTGCATTACATCCATTACTTCCGATTCTTCCCCTTTCTCGGTGAACAGTCCGTACCAGGTAGGTGTACGTTCCTGTTTTTGGCCCCAGAGGAAAACATAGGAGCCCAGGCAACGGGCGCGGTCTTTTTCTACTGAATATTCATAACGGCTTTTGTATACGGCTGCTTTTTCGCTGCTGGTTTCTTCGATGGAAGATTTCCATTCGGTTTGCAAGCCTTCCCAATGTCCAGTGGGCCCCCACTCTGTAACCATGTAAGCGCCATCCCAACCCGACTGAGCAAGTGTACGTGGCAAACCAGCCAATCCTCCGTAGGTATTTATAGCTAACAGATCGATGTCGGTTGTTTTTGCTTTGAGCAGGTCCACCAGGTCTTTGTTAACCCCTGCCAGTACCGTAGTTGTAGGGTGATTGGGATCCAGACTGTGTATCATTTTAGAGATGTCGTTGACGGCATCCCATACTTTGGTGTTTTTGTATTGCAGGTTCAGCTCATTGCCGATGCCCCAGGCCAGCAAGGCCGGATGGTCTTTGTATTTTACTACTTCTGCGCGTATTTTGTCGAGCTGCTTTCTTACGGCTGCCGTGTCATCATAGTTGAAACCGTGTCTTTCGCGCGCCACATCGAGGCCTAGCAATACGGTGAGACCGTATTTGGCAGCCGTATCAAGAATGGCCTCTGCGCCCCTGGAGCCCCAGGTACGGATGGAGTTGCCTCCATAGGCTGCTATGCGGGCGGGGTATGTGCTGCCACCCGCTCCCTTTATAAAATAGGTCTGTCCATTTCTGTAAAGCTGGTATCCTTCGGTTGTTTTTCGTAGTTCTGTTTTTACGGGTACATCCTGCGAGCGGATGGGTGATGGCTGTGCATACGTAGTTACTGTCACCATCATGCAAATAGCAGCTATCGTTATTTTTGTCGTCTTCATATTCACGCAATTTAATATTTTACCTGGGAGAGTTGGCTCCGGTATCCCAGAGAGGGTAAAATTAAAAGGGTGGATGCCAGTATGACAAAAACAGACTACGTCATTACTACTTCAAATGGGTTTTTTACGGACAATTATGGCCTTTACTACTACAGCATTACTACAACATCCTACTGAAAGCTCCATCTTTCTCTGCCTACTTCGGCAAAAGCGGGTACTTCTCCTGCGTTGCGATCGGGTGGGTCAACACCCATCAGGTGCTTGATGAAGAAGTCGCGTTTCTTCATCCTGCCGTATACGCCTCCATCGCTGTGGCCCATGCCCGGGATGGAAAGCAGGTCGAAGGACTTACCTGATTTTATTAATGCGTCTGCTACACGATAAGTAGATTCGGGTGGTACGTTGGTATCTGCTTCTCCTACAATGAGGCATAAATGGCCTTGTAATTTGTGGGCATTGGTCACATTTGATTGTTCATCATAATGTTTGCCGACAGGGAATCCCATCCATTGTTCGTTCCACCACTGTTTATCGACACGGTTGTCATGACAACCGCAGGCCGATACGGCCGCTTTATAAAACTCCGGATGGAATAGCAGGGCACCGGTTGAGCTTTGCCCCCCTGCGGAGGTGCCATAAATGCCTACTCTTTCGGCATCTACCCAAGGATATTTTTGGGCGAGTGCTTTTATCCATAATATCCTGTCGGGCAGGCCAGCATCGGCCAGGTTCTTCCAACACACATCATGAAAGGCTTTGGAACGGTTGGCGGTGCCCATGCCGTCGATCATTACTACGATGAAGCCCAGTTCGGCCAGGCTTTGCATTTCGCTGTAGGGCACGAAGTTTTTGGGAACAAAAGCGTCGTGGGGGCCTGCGTAGATGTTTTCCAGTACAGGGTACTTTTTAGTGGGATCGTAATCAGAAGGCTTGCTTACGATGCCCCAGATATCGGTAACGCCATCTCTTGCTTTGGCCACGAATACTTCCGGCGGATTTACGCCTGCCAATTTGTATACCGACAGGTCGGCATCTTCCAGCAGCATGATCTCTTTGGTATCGGCCGTGCGGTATAGTACTGTTCTTGGTGCTATGTTCACTTCTGAATAAGTATCTACATAATACGCTTTGTCATCGGAGAGCACCATAGCGTGATGACCTTTGGCAGGCGTAAGCGACTTCAGGTGCTGACCATCGAAGCCAATGCGGTAATAATGTATGTTGTAGGGGTCTTCGCCTGCGTTCATGCCACTGGCGCGAAACCATATTTCTTTTTTAGCAGCATCAATGCTGTCTACACCACGTACCACCCAGCTTCCGGTAGTGACGGGCTGTTCTTTACCAGTAACAAGATCAATGAGGTAAATATGGTTCCAACCGTCTTTTTCTGAGGTGCGCACCAGTTGATTGGTGGCGGCGAGGTAATTGGTATAGTTGCGGGTGTTGTAGATGAAGGTCTTTGTTTGTTCGTCTACCACATTGCGGGTGGATGCATTGGTCGCATCTACTTCTATCACACGGAATCTTTGGTGACCACGATCCATTTTCTCGTAAGTGAAATAGCGGGCGTCACCATTGCGCCAATGTGGTTGTGGCGCATTGAGGAAATCGACCGGTTCAGCATCAACCTTAATGGCTTTGCGTTGCTCCAGGTTGAAGAGGAAGGGTGTGTATTTTGTCCAGGGATCCCCGGGTTGCTTGTAGGATTGGGAACGCAGTTGTCCGCGCATGGTACCTGGAAGCGAGGTAAGGATATAGTATACCGATGAATCTCTAACAAGGTTGATGTGGTAGCCCATGAGGTATTTGCTATCGGGGCTCCAGTATACCGATCCATAGGATTTATCGGGCGTGCCGTCTGTAGTGAATTGTATGGGTGTGCCTCCTGCTGCCGGTTTTACAAAAAGGTTCCCTTTTTCGAGGTATGCTTCCCATTGTTTATCGGGTGATGTGGCGCCATTGGGAAAGGGGTTGTTGAAACCACCACCGCCACGGAAGCGACCGCGGCCAACTTCCGCTACCGGCGCCGACGCAGCTATTTTGGAGCAGGCATATGTGCTGGTATTGCATTCAATGCGTTGTCCCTGTACTGTAAAACGCAGCAGGGGTTGTTTGCCTGCCGGTACTTCCACCTCCGTAACAGAAGGGCGCAGGGAATCGACAGTAATACCTATTTGTTTCAACCCATCTGCCAATCGCTGCCGGTTGAACAATGGTTGCTTTTTCGCTTTTACCGCATCTACATAAATATATTCCTGTACGCTGTCTTTCAACAGATTCCTGTACCAGCCTGTTTTACCGCCTGCCAACCAGGATACGGCAACAGTGCTTTTGAATACCGAATTCTTCGTGGCATCGTCTATCCGGGCTGCACGCAGGTAACGCTGTATCAATTGTTCTTTAGTGGGTTGAAAACGGGTAACTGTTTGTGCCGTAACGGACGAGTTGTTCAAAAGGGCTACCAATAACAGGGAGGACAGTATTTTATGCATAAGAGTGGCGCTTTGGCTGGGATAAAATTATCATTATTAGGGTGGTTGGACTTAGCGTTTTTTAACGCTTTATACCCGATTATTGCTTAAACACGCATTAAAGCGAATTACACAAATTGACAATGGCTGAATATGCAGTGCTAACCGGTAATTACCGGATCAATTTTGATGTTCAACTTAATGTCGTAAAAGCACCGCTGATTGTCGTGATCGCACACGATCATTGCGCAGGAAGGATTTTATGTTTGCATTGTCAATTACCACAGTATAGTCATGAAAACAAAAAACCATCAAATGAAAATCATCTCCCTTATCCAGCAGTTGATCCTGTTGCTGACAAGTTTGTTTATTTCCACTGTTTCCGTCCATGCGCAAAGCACACCCAAATCAACAGGTTATGCACCTGTGAATGGCCTTAAAATGTATTATGAAGTTTATGGTGAAGGCAAGCCCATCGTATTGCTGCATGGCAGCTATATGACCATCGGCCTGAACTGGAGCCAATTGATGCCTGAGCTTTCTAAATCGCACAAAGTTATTGCGGTAGAAATGCAGGGACATGGTCACACTGCCGATATCGACCGGGCGCCTTCTTATAAAGCGCTGGCCGATGATGTGGCAGGTGTGCTAAAGCACCTGAAGATCGACAGTGCCGATGTATTGGGCTACAGCCTTGGCGGTACGGTTGCTTATCAATTCGCCATCGATCATCCCACGATGGTCAACAAGCTCATCATTATTTCCAGTGTATATAAATACAAAGGCTGGCAGCCTGAAGTACTGGACATATTGAAAACGATGAGTCCCGAGTTTCTGGATGCTACTCCGCTGAAGACTGAATATGAAAGGACAAGTCCCAAACCCGGCAACTGGCGCGCCTTCCTGACCAAGTTCATCGAGTTCGACAAAAAGGATTTTGACCTCGGAGAGGACAAGATCAGGAATATCAGGAAACCTGTGCTCATCATCAATGGTGATAATGACGGGGTTGACAAGGAGCATATCTTCAAATCCTACAAGCTGGTGGGTGGAAGTGTGTTTGCGGATATGACCGGCGTTCCTCCCTCCCGCCTCGCCATTGTTCCTGCCACTTCGCATGTAACGCTGATGATGGAAACGCAAAAGTTGTGGGCGATCATTCAGCCTTTTATCGATAATGTGGCGCCGTTGAGTTTGCAGTGAGCTCAGATCCGTGAATAGAAAGTATGTTCGTATCGACCCCATATCATAGCCAGTAAAAAAACCGGTATGGAAAACCCATACCGGTTTTATCATAAGGGTTGACAAGTATGATCCGCCGTTATTAAAAGTTATTCGGTTTTTTAAGCGTGAAATGGAAGCCTGCCTGTAGTGTTGCCATTTTAAGATCCGGTGATGGTATAATAACTCCAGCAGGCAAGTTTTCAAACTTAATCTGCTGAGATGGTTGATCTGACTTCCCAGCCAGGTATTGACCCGTAAGCTGAAAGCGCACACGCCCTTCATTATATCGACCAAGCCCCCATTGTAAAGTAAATTTTAAACCATAAACCCTAAAAGGCGGGTATTTCAATGAAATCTTTTGGACTTCCTGTTTATGGGGATATGTAACTCCCACTTCCAATGAATTGGGCAATAGAAAGTCTGTATACATCTGTCCGATCAATGGTTCAAATTTAAAAGCATGTTTTGTGCCCCGCAAATAACCGAGGGAAAGCGAAGCATATAGTAAATGCATATGGTACCCTTTTGCATTTACCGTAACATCCCGGGCATTCACACGGTTATAATCCAGGTAATTTTTAACCTGCCTGGATAATTCCCTCACTACAATAGGTGCATACAATCCCTGATACCCAACGCCTGCTCCTATCCATCTCGCCAGGTTATAGTGTATGGATAGCCCTGCTGTGTAACCTACATCGTAGGCCATTGCCCCACTGTCGCTCCATCTATTGGTACGTTCATCCAACAACTCTCTTCGGGAAAAGGATGTATTGAAAGGCCATGTACTCAGGCCGCCAAACGTTACTTCCATACCAAAACGGGAAGAAGGTGGACGGGGTGTTTTCCTTGTCTTTTTTACTTTTGGTGGTGGTGGTGGTATATTCCGGACGGTATCGGATCGCTGAATAACGTTTTCCTGCCTGACAATAATGCTATTATCAGGTTGGGTTAATTTATCCGGCTTACGAACAGGCGCCTGAACCACCGGACATCCCGACAGGTTGGTAGTAGCATTCAATTCTGTATCGTCACATTTGTCGTAATCATCGGGTACCTGGTCGAGGTCTGTATCTGCCGGTTGCACTGTTTCCTCGACAGCCACAATTTTGAAAGCAGTACTGTCCGTTATCCACCGAACGTGCAATTTTATCCACCCTTCGATCTCTTTTTTCTTTCCTATATAGTCATAGTTAAAAGATTTATGAAGCCACACAAAACAGGTCTGCCCCTTCCGGGCGTAATAGATATATGGTGCATCGGACACGGTAATGGTAAGCTTATTTACCGGATTGTTGCGGATCAGGAAACTGGTAATGTCCTCAAAGTACAGGTATTGATCGCTGAACTTTTCAGTGCCTTTATCGAAGTAATCGTTGTACAGCACCACCGGCTGGTCGACAAACAACCTGAAGAATTTATCTTTCAGGGAGTTAGCAGATGGCTGCATAGGGATCAGGTTGTAGAACAACCGGTATTGGCGAGCGAAGTCCATCAATTGTTTTTTCTCGTATGCCTGATCCATTTGTGCAGTGACCTGAAGACTCAACAAAATCACTTCTATTATTATAATTATTTTCCCGAACCTACTATTTAGCAGCGGTTTCAATTTGAAGTTTTTCATTTCCATTGCAGTTTTTGGTTTTTTCAACAAGCACTCCTATAATTTTTGCCATCAGTATTCCTTTCCGGTCAAACCAGAAATTAATCACTACTTTTTTGATAGTAATATCACAGTACCGTTGCCGTCTTTTCTTTTTTACAGGTTTTCCGTTAAATGTCTGAGTGATATTATAAGTAATGGTATAGCTTCCATCGAATGTAGAAACAGTGCCGTCTTCCGGATCAACGGGTAAATAATCAAAGCTCATGGAATCATAGACCGGATCGTTACTACATTTTAAGCTATTGACTGTTTCAAAATAGTCTCTGGGCTTATATTTTACTTTATCAGTACGATTAAGGGAAGTAACTTCTATCCTTGCATTTTCAGAAAACAGTTCAAGCACACCATCCAAAATCATCAGGGGGCAATCGCAGGTTTTGCGCACTGATTGCTGGAATTGGTTAACCATACTTCCTGCAATACTTTTCATCGCTTTTGCTGAAGGAAATGATTTTGCTGGCTTTTCTGGCTGTCCATGGCTATTTATCACCGTTACCAGAAAAGTGATTATTATGCAAATAATTATTCTCATAGTCTTTCAAATTAATTGTTAATAAAGAACACTTCTTCTACCATCTTATTAGTGGAATAAGCGGGCAAGTATGTGGCATTAAACATCGTTCGCGTGCCTTGGATAATATCTATAATATGATTTCTGAAAGTGCTAAATGATACTTTTTGATTATCCTCTATTAATATTATAGACCTTGCGGATTGGGCGATATTATACTTTTGTAGAAATTTATCTATACGCGTAATATCTTTCTGCCTTATCAATAACCTCAGCTCCTTTACGAATTTATCGTGGTATTGAGCAAAATGGCACGACTCTGCTACCGGATCAATGAGAATACTATCTATTTTCAGTTTATACTTTTCACGGCTTTTTCCATGAATGCCTTCGCGAGCCAGCAGACTATCAGTTAAATTATCCCGGTATTGCTTTATATCTATACCTACTTCCTTACAATCCTTGCATATCCTCTCACTATATATCCCTTGCTTATACGCCCTTGTATTTTCTTCGACCTCCTTGATAATCTCCGGAATATTTTTCTCTTTATTACCACTCGTTAAGATGACCTGAGCGATATTAAATATTTGAAGAACAATCAAAATAAATAATCCGAGATACAAGACATTCCTGAGAATATTCCAAAAACGATTTTGTTTTTTAACACGATCTATTATCAGGAAGATACTTCCTGCTCCTGCTCCATAAACACCTAATTCAGTTAATAAGATGCTTACATCATTTTTGTTTTTAAGGTATAATAAAACAATCATACATACCCAAGCCACACATACCAGCCCTATGAGATAGGGCTCCATGCCTCGGTTTGGATCTTGCTGTGGAGTTGCTTGTGCATCCATAAATCCTGGTTTTAGAGTTGCTAATGTTGTTTAAAGTTTCGATCTCTATAGTCTGGCGCCTCAATAAGCCAGGACATGTCTATGACTGTGTGTAACCACCTGCTTATAGCATACATCCTATTCTTTTCCGGACAAGAATAGGCCCGCAAAGCAAATGAAATACATACTGACAAAGCACCAATAGTAACGGTATAGGTTTTACAAACCCTAGTTATGAGGCGTTTCGTGTAAGACGCAAGGAAATCGCTCTTTCTTCAATTTTTTGTGAGCATCTATGTCTTAACTAAGACAAACCGAAGATACCGTGGTTAGAACCTAAGAGAGTGGTATCGAAGCGACATATATAATTAATCATCATCTATTGCTTCTGATCTTGCCTTATTATGGAATGGTGATGCAACATTACACCTATAATACCGGATTCATAAAAAAACTTAATAGCCCTTTTCTGATCCCCTTTTTCCTGATTGCCCTTTTTCCGGGCCTGCGCAGCATAAAAGACGTCTGGAAAAAGATGCTTGTCTTTTTCAGTGAGATTGGCATTATTCATCAAGTCCATTACCTGTTTGATAATTCTTGCAAAAAACTTATGCATTGTTCCTTGTGACAGCCCATCTTTTTTGCTCAGCTGCAAATAATGATCCTCTATAGCTGTATCAGTAATTTTAACCCCCTGCTTTTTTAAATGCTGAATACTATCGAGCACATTAATCAAGTAAGGATCTAAATTCCATTTAAAATTTTTCGCAGCTTTTATACAAGAAAAAACCGTTTGCCTGATCGTAAGCCATGCCTGATCATCAGGTTTTAGATCTACTCCATAAATCCTTGGTCGCAGAGGCTCGCCCTGAAACTCATCAAAAATGGAAAACGAGGAAATAAAGCGAACGACTTTTTTATCTTCATTTATCCCAAACGGCATAATCATCTGCTTCACTAAGAGGTAATGGCCATCGGCATGAAGTAAAGGTATATTGATCACGAAGCGGGGTTTTAAATGCACCACTCCTTCTTTCTGCGTAAAGAACAATATCATAGCCCTAAAAAAACACTTATACCAATCTGCAACAAAAGGATGCATATAGCGGGTAATATAGTCAAGTGGCTTTCCTTTAGGCTCTTCATCCTGATATCCCAGCCATTTTTCGAAGGCATAAGACCAAGTGATGCTCTGTGAAACTAAATCCATCTCAAAATACCATTGTTCATGATGATCAAAGCTCTGCAAGTCTTTTCTAAACTCCTCTAATTTTTTCTCTTTGACAATCCCAGACTTAACAGTACTCCTATATTTCTGCAATGCCTTGTCAATATCATTGTATTGCAATGAAACGTTCTTATTGGACATATCCGACTATTTAGATAAGGTTTATTATACTTATAGCGGCTATCACGGATATCGGTATTCTATATTTTCAATAATAAGGAATTATTATTTATCAGAGATGGGTGCATCTACTGTTTTTTGTTTTGACAAATATCAAGATGTGTGATGAATGCAAAAGAGGCGGCACTTTTCATGCGCGAGCCACGAAAGTGCCACCTCTTTAAAAACGATGTTTTATACCTATCTGTCTTTTATCAATGCTTTGCCGGTTGTACTTTTCCCAGGCGCACAGCCGCAAGGATAGCCAATATGAGTATGATGCCTACACTGGCCATTGCCGCGACTTGCAGGCCCAATACAAATGCGTTGTGCGCCGCATCCAATAAAGCAGCTCCAGCGTTCCCTGATAACTGGCTGGCCTCAGCTACCGCGCTACCCAAGGTTTGCTGCGCCTGCTCAGCTACGTCCGTCGGCACTCCTTCGGGAATGGTGTTTATCATTTTACTGCGGTATAACGCTGTACCTACGCTCCCGAGGATGGCCATTCCCAAAGCACCACCGAATTCGGCGCTTGTTTCCGAGAGTGCCCCGGCAGCTCCTGCCCGTTCGGGCGGCGCAGCACCAATGATGAGATCGGTAGCCATGGTAACTACCGGTGCAAAGCCGAGAGAAAAGCAAAGTAAGGCAGCTATGACAGTGCCTATGTTGCTATTGGGCGTTAACTGGGTGAGTATTACAAAACCGACAGCCGCCAATAACAGCGACCCCGCCATGAACCTGCCTGGTGAGAGGTAACGTAAGAAGAACGGCCCTAACATTGCGCCGATCATAAAACCTGCAAAGGAAGGTAATGACCACAGGCCTGCTTTAATGGGCGACAGTCCGAGCACCAATTGCAGGTATTGAAAGGTAAAGAAGAATGAACCGAACATTACAAAGCAGCCCATACCATAAATGAGCAGGGAAGCACTGAAGGCCGGTATCTTAAATAAACGGATATCAATGAGGGGATCGTTCAGCTTACCTTGTCTTTTGAGGAACAGTATTCCAATGACAATACCCGCGATGATAAAGGCCAACGGCAACCATCCAAATCCTTCGGAAGCTATTTGTTTGAGCCCATATATAATGGACAATACGGCTATCAGCGACAGTAGGGCGCTGAACAAATCAAGCTTACCGGCCTTGGGATCTTTAAACTCTGGCAGTAGCACAGGACCAAGTACGAGCAATAATATCATAACAGGAATGGCCAGCAGAAACACAGAGCCCCACCAGAAATGTTCCAGCATCAGGCCACCTATCAACGGACCGATAGCGCCGCCTGCCGAATAGCTGGCTGCCCATACGCCAATGGCCATGGTACGCTGCTGTGGGTCGAGAAACATATTGCGGATGAGGGACAGCGTGGAAGGCGCCAGTGTAGCGCCTGCAATGCCAAGTATAGCGCGTGCAGCGATGAGCATGCCGGCCGTACCGGCGAATGCTGCCAGTATAGAAGCTGCACCAAAGAAGGCCGCTCCTATCATTAAAAGTTTACGTCGTCCGATGCGATCGCCCAATGTGCCCATGGTAATGAGAAACCCTGCCACGAGGAACCCATAGATATCCATGATCCACAATAGCTGTGTGCTGGAAGGTTTAAGACTCGCGCTCAATTGTGGCACTGCAAGGTTCAGTACCGTGAGGTCCATGGAGTACAATACGCAGGGAAGGGCTATTACTGCCAATCCCCACCAATCTTTACGGGTGGCCTTGGGCGGCGCAGGCGCTACCGCCACTGTTTCTTGTTGAGTGGTGTTGTTCATTGCTATACTTTTAATACGTGACACGGTTTGTAGGGTTGAGCTTGTTGTTGTCTCCCTTCGACAAGCTCAGGGTGACAGTGAGGTTGCCTCAGGGTGACAGTGGGGTTGCCTCAGGGTGACAGTGGGGTTGCCTCAGGGTGACAGTGGGGTTGCCTCAGGGTGACAGTGGGGTTGCCTCAGGGTGACAGTGGGGTTGCCTCAGGGTGACAGGAGATTGGCTCTGACTGACAAGTTATTCAGGTGCGAAATACAAACCTAACTTTATCTAATCATTTACAAGGGGTGTAAATACGGCTTTATAAGGGGTTGATCGCGACAATGCATCTCCTTACTTTTATTGTATGAAACACTTATCTATCCTTGTGCCGGAAGGCGCCATGATGGGGGCCGTAGAAGGGCCTCACAAGCTGTTTACTGAAGTGAATGGTATCCTTGCCGGCATGGGTCGCGATCCGCTGTTTGAAGTACAGCTGGTAGGTCTCGCTCCTTCCATGAAACTGAATAAGGGGTTGTTCACTGTACATCCCGAACTTACTATTCAGGATGATTTTAAAACTGATCTTATTATCATACCTGCTGTAGCCGGCAACCTGGAAGAAGCTATACAAATCAACCAGGCTTTCATTCCCTGGATCATGCAGCAATACAGGAAGGGTGCTGAAATAGCCAGTCTTTGCCTCGGTGCTTTCCTGTTAGCCTCCACCGGTTTATTGAAGGGTAAGAAGTGCGCCACGCATTGGCTCAGCGCCAACGAGTTCAGGCGTTTGTTCCCCGACGTCGACCTGGTAGTTGACAAGATCATTACCGACGAGCAAGGCATTTATTCCAGCGGTGGGGCTTACTCTTATCTCAACCTCGTATTGTATATCATAGAAAAATATGCGGGCCGTGATGTTGCGATCCTTTGCTCAAAAGTGTTCGGTATCGAGATCGATCGTGGCAGTCAATCGCCTTTCATCATGTTCAACGGCCAGAAGGAGCATGAGGATGAACCTATCAAGCAGGCGCAGTTGTTTATTGAAAAGAATTTCCAGGATAAGATCACCGTGGAGCAGCTGGCCGGCATGTTTGCCATGGGACGCCGGAACCTGGAGCGCCGGTTCAAGAAAGCAACTTCCAATACTGTTGTAGAATATATACAGCGGGTAAAGATCGAGGCGGCCAAGCTGAGCCTGGAATCTTCCCGTGAGAATGTGAATGAGGTAATGTACAAAGTAGGGTATTCCGATACCAAGGCTTTCCGTACTACTTTCAAGAAACTCACCGGGCTGTCGCCGGTGCAATACCGCAATAAATATAACCGGAAAGCGGTTGCTTAATATCTGTGCGGCCCCTACAGGGCCGAATTAATACCAACGTTATTTTCTACAAAGCTGTGGCCCCTAAAGGGGCAACTTGGACATGCCAGACTTTCCTAAAAGGTGTGCCATCCTTGTGTGGACCATGTGGGTTAAAGCGCACTTTGTACATGGTTCACACAAGGATGGCACAGGACTGATATTGCTCTAAGGTTTTATAATCAATTCTTTAGAATCGTAAACTCCACACGACGGTTCAACTGCCGGTTTTCGTCGGTATCGTTGGGCGCTACAGGCTTAGTTTCTCCGTAACCTTTCGATATGATACGGGTTTCCGGGATGCCTTTGGAAAGGATGTATTCCCGTACGGATTTAGCCCGGTTGTCACTCAGCTTCACGTTGTACTCGTCGGTACCATAGCTATCGGTATGGGCGCTCATTTCAATCTCAATCGTCGGGTTTTCTTTCAGCATGGTGACTACCCGGTCAAGCTCTATGAATGACTCCGGACGGAGGTCCCATTTGTCGAAATCGAAGAATACATTGTTCAGTCTCACTACCTGGCCTATTTCAATGGGCACCAGGTACAGGTCTTTATGTATCTCTTTGTATCCGGCCTTCACCATCGAGTCGAGGTTCAGGTTTTCGGATACGGCAAAGAATTTATCGGCTGTTGCATGAATGCTGTAATTCTTATCATAGGGCAGTACGATCTTGAAGGCACCATCCACCGGGCTGCTCACTCCATTACCTGCCTGCACACCATCGGGCAGTGTTTCGTATATCAAAGAAGCGCTCAGTGGTTCTTTTGTCTTTTGGTTGTATACGTTGCCGCTTACCAATATCACAGGATTGGGTTTCTCTTTCTCCATCAGCTTCACGCGTACGATATCGCTCTCTCCATAAGTGTTCAGGTTTGTAGTGAGGTATGCATATTCTCCTCCGGCATCAAGCGTAAAGAAGGCATCCCAACCGGTAGTATTGATAGGCGCGCCCAGATTCCTCGGCTCGCTCCACTTCTGCCAGCTTTTATCCAACCGCTTCGTCATCCATATATCGTTATCTCCCAATCCGCCAGGCCGGTTGCTACTGAAATACATCGTTTCGCCGTCTGCTGCTATATAGGGTGTCATCTCATCATATTCCGGCAGGCAGATCTGCTTGCCCAGTGTTTTGGGTTCGGACCAGGAGCCATCCTGTTGCCGGAAACAAACGTACAGGTCATTCAGGCTGCTACCTTTGACCGGTGTCATGTACAGCAACAAGGCCTGGGCATCGTGTGTCATGGAAGCGCCGGAAAGCAATCCCCGATCGTACTTCTCATAATTTTTTATGTATAGCATTTGCGGATCGCTCCAACGACCGTTTGCCTTCCGGTAACTCATGCTCACTCCTTTTCCATGATAGCCTCCATTTGTAAATGCACCGCGTATCAATATGCGGTTCTTATCGGGCGATATCCAGTATACCGCATTGTAGTGTGTAGTATTCAACGGGTCTTTCAGGTGACGGGCTTCGCTCCATTTACCCGTACTGTCTCTTTCGGAATACCAGATGTCCTGTGAGTTGGGAATGGAATTGTACTTCGTATTGGCCGGATGGTTTTCGCAAATAAAGAATAGCAGATCACCATCGGCAGAGATCGTGGGACGCAATTCCGGTAAATCGGAATTGATGTTAATACCCAAGTTCTCGATCTTGAGAATGGTGTTCGCAGTAATAATATTGTCTTTTTGCTGCTTTAGCCCGGCAGCGGAGTCAGCAGTTGCCCGGGCGCTTGGTTGTGCTGATACAGACTGCATTATGAGTCCCAGCAAGCAGGTAATAATGGGTGTTTTCACGGTCTTTGGATTTGCAACAAAATATCCCAAAATCAAGGAATCTCCTACTGTTTGGGATTAAATATTGCGTAAACCGCTAAACGACATCAATATGCGATTGTAAATCAATCCATAATGATCTTATTACCTGCTTTAACTGTAACTAAATGACCCTTTTACAACCAAAAAAAGCATGGAGAAATGCCCCTTTTTTAACAGGTTTCTCTCCGCTTTACTTGTAACAACGCACTGCAAAGACGGCAGCCGGCACCTCTGGAGAAGGATGTTCGACCTCGATAAACAGCTTTTTAGTGGTTATGGGTTGTCCGAATTGTATACGGTTATATGTTTGGTAATTGTCTTTTTTCTCCGCCAGGATATTGCCTGCTTCGTCTTTGACCCGGTATTTCTGTACGCAGAACGGCATTACGGTTTCCGGGTGATGCATCAATACTGATTCCATCGGATGGTCGTAATCCGCATCAAAGAACAGGTCGATCTGGCTGATCTCCTGTGGCGTATTCCAGTTGAGTGCCAATTGTGGTTGTGCATCATTCCAATCGGCCACCCAGGCGTTGGGTTGATTGGTTGGCCTGTCGATGCCGTTGCGGATGTTTTCTGCATTAAAGAGATTTAGTCCGGCAGCATACTTAAATGCGATGTTGTGTCCTTCGGGACGACGCTGTGGGCACCAGAATTCAAATGCTTCCATACCAATATCTTCAGGCGGTGTTTGTTTGCCATAGTTGGATACGGCTTTGTTCACACTGTTGAACACCGACAGGATACCTGTTACCCGTTTAGTAGTAAAATGAAGTTGTACGTCCGGGTTC
Source organism: Niastella sp. (assembly GCA_017744515.1). Lineage (GTDB taxonomy): Bacteria > Bacteroidota > Bacteroidia > Chitinophagales > Chitinophagaceae > Paraflavitalea. Next base: position 103,186 of record JAGIBF010000014.1, on the reverse strand, counting down.
TTCATGAAGGTGATGAAGGCATAGGCGGCATCATCGAGCACCGCATCAAAGTTTAGCTGCATACAATTTCTGCCGGGGTGAATGTCCAGCACTTTCGTAGCCACCGTGATATCTGGTGTATGATTGGCAGGTTTGCTGCTGATGCGCAGCTCTACCTGCAGGGTGGTGTTGATGTCGGACTGTGCATGAAAAACAAATGGCTCTACTTTCCCTTTTTGTAATGGTACCATCTGCGCTACCGACAGTTGCAATGGCTTCAGGAAATTACTTTCCGGCAATTCTTTAATTACCAGTTCGCTGGAAGCTTTAATGGTGGCCGATTGTACCAGGTCTTCCTGATCATTTAAAAACAGCTCTGGTATGTATTGTCCGCTTTTCAGCAGGCGTTGCTGCAGGTGGGTAATGTATTGATTGCTGATGATGGCAGCCGGCAGTATATTTCTTTCGCGGCATATGGCTGTGGCCATGCCTACCGCCTGCGAAGCATACGCCGCTGTGGCCATCACTCTGGTGGAACCAAATGCTACGTGTGAAGCGCTGATCAAACGGCCACCTAAAAAGAGGTTGGTAATGTTTTTACTGTACAGGCTGCGGTAAGGAATCTGGTAAATGCCTTTGCTGTGCCACTGGTTGCAGCCCGGCTTTTCACTGAACACGCCATCGGCAGGATGGAGATCAATAGACCAGCCACCGAATGCCACGGCATCATGGTGCAGGCGCTGCTCTACAATGTCCTGCTGTATCATCATGTAGTCTCCTTCAAAGCGGCGGCTCTCACGCTTTCCGGGTATAGTACCCACCCACTCCAGCGTGAGGTTTTCCGCTTCGGGGAAGTTGCCAGAATTCTTGATGTAGTTCCAAACCCCATATATTACTTTCCATAGTTCCCATTTGATCTGTTCTGTGTCGTGGACTGTATCCAGGCGACCGCCATATTCAATCCACCACAGTTTGCAACCAAAGTCTTTTGCATTGAATGTTTTGAAGCGGGGTATTTGTTTAATGTCTGTCAACGCAAAAGAGGGCGGTGTGTACTTTACCGGTTTGCCCGTGTCTTTACTGTAGAAGTATAAGGTGTGGCCCAGTAATTCACCGTATTCTGCAGAGGGGGCAAACAGTTCTCCGAACTCTTCTTTGCTTTCTGCACCCATACGGAAAGCTGCACCTGCAAGGAAACCAACTACACCATCTCCTGAAGCATCGCAAAACAAGGGTGCGTGTAATTCATATTCAGTTTGGTTCTGGCTGCAAAATGCTTTTACAGAGCTGATGGTAGATTCGTCTTTCTTCTCTGCTTCATATACGGCCGTATTCAGCAATAGTTTGATGTTGGGTTCACTGACTACTTTATCCAGTAAGATCGTATCGAATATTACGGGATTGCCTTCGGGGTTGCGATAGGTATTTTCTACCAGAATTTCATCTACCACTCCTCCTTCGCGGGCCCAACGGTTGTTGTTGCCCATGTGTGAGGTAGCCCCTAAGATCCACAACCGCACTTCACTGCTGGAGTTGCCTCCCAATACCGGTCTGTCCTGCACCAACACAACTTTGCAACCTTGCCGGGCGGCTGTGATGGCACAGCATACACCGGAAAGGCCTCCGCCTGTTACGATCAGATCTGCTTCTATTTTTCTGTTTACAAAAGAGCGCTTGCTACTACTGTTGTTGTCCAATTTCATCATTTGCCGGATTAATATTGAATGATAAGGTTTGAATGCAGCTTCGAGCTGTGAGCTACGAGCTGCGAGCCAGAGCTTTGAAAAGTCTTCACTATGCTTAGCTCATTGCTCATAATTATTTAAATGTTTTATTTACTGCTATAAAGCCTCCTGGCTTGATCAATGATACCTTTACGCCTTCTGCCTGTGCCTGTATTTCCACTTCCTGCTTTTCGCCGGGTTTCAGGGTCTTCAGGTTTATTTCTGTATTGCCATATTTCACTTTGTAATTGCGCAGGGTATAGGCTGGGAAGCTGTTACGGGCTGTAACTGCTACCGTGATTTTACCCACCTCTTTTTTCATTACTTCCATTGTCGCCGGTGCAAATTCTTCCTGGAGGTATGTATATGTATTTCTTAATGAGCGGTCGGGCGTTATGAGGCCCCAGGCCCTGTAGCCATCAGCATCCGTGCCCGGATAGCGGCTCATGTAATCGTTCAACGTCCATACGGATGCGCCTACGAGGTAATCGCATTGCCTGAATGCTTCTATGGCTTTCTTAAAATAGTCGAGCCTGTTCTCTTCTTTGCCGGCGGCGGTAAGGCGTATGCCAAACTCACTGATGTAAATCGGTTTGTTGGGATATACGCTGTGAATCTTCTGCAGGTTCTTCAAATGGTTGCCATAGATATTGGTGCTGATGAAATCCACGTATTGGGAGGCTTCATCTGTTGGTTTGTTTACATAATCGCGCCACACGTTGAAGCTGGCAAATGTGATGAGGCGGGTAGTGTCTATTGTTTTTACAAAGGCGCTCATGTCCCGAACCCATGCCTGTCCTTCGGGTGTCTGGGATTGAAATTCATTGCCGAGGCTATAGGCAATAATGCTGGGATGGTTCCAATCGCGCTCCATCATTTCGGTGGCCTGCGCCTGGTATTTGGTCCGCATCAGGGGATCGGCCATTTGCTTCGGTGTCAACTGCCAGTTGCCTGCTTCGGCAATGATGAGTAATCCATTTTTATCGGCCCAGTTGAGGAGACTTTCCGATACCGGGTAATGGCTCAGGCGGGAAAACTCAAGGTTACCATTTTTGATCAATGTAAGGTCTTTATCCAGTATGCTATCCGGATCAAGCGAGCCATAGCCCGGATAATCCAGTGGCCGGTTGCAGCCCCCCATTTTAATGGGCTCGTCATTCAGCAACAGTTGGGTGCCTTTCACCGTGATCGTGCGGATACCAAATGTTGTGGTGAATGTATCACTGGCTGCAATCAACTCTGCTGTGTACAGATTGGGTTCGTCGGGGTACCAGCGTTTTACGGCTGCCGCAGGCAGCACACCTTCCAGCACAACAGGTGTACTGCTGTTGGCAGCCAAAGCGGTGGTTATTGGTTTGAACTTAGCGTTGACTTTCTGTCCCCCAAAATAAATGTTGGCAGTCAGCGGCACATTGGTGTTCTGCGTCGTCTGGTTGCTGATAAATGTTTTAACGAGTATGCGGGTGTCTCCTTTGGGTTGATCGGGAGTGGAGATGACGTGTGCCCTGGAGATGTATACCTCCGGGCGTATAACAAGATAGACGGGCCGCGTGATGCCGCCGTAGTTTATCCAGGGGTATAGCTGTGTGGCGTTGGAACGCAAGGTTGTGTCGGCAGTCCTGGCGCCGGGGATCGTGGTGGTGTCCCACTCGTTGTTGACGGAGATCGCCAGTGTATTGTTTTTTTGCAGTGCGGTGGTTACGTCTATTTCAAAAGGGGTATAGCCTCCTTCATGTGTACCTGTCTTTTTGCCATTGAGCCATACAGCCGTTTTGTAGAAGACTGCATCGAAGTGCAGGAAAGCCCGGTAACCCGATGGCACTGCGGCTGCCTGGAATTTTTTAAAGTACCAGGCAGTGCCCGTATAGAAGAAATAGCGCTTGTCGACTGTATAGCTGTGTGGCACCTGTATTTTATCGAACGCTCCGCTGGCAAAGTCAGCTGTGTACCACTTGTCTGCCTCTCCTACTTTCACCGGGTCGAGTGCAAATGTCCAGATATCGTTGAGTGATACCCGCTTCACGCCCTGTGCAACTACCAGCACCGGCAGGCATAGTATGCATAAGCTGTATAGTACTTGTTTTCTGAACATGTTTCTACTGTTATTTTACAACTCCCATCGTTACTGTTTCTCCTGTCACTTCTTTGCCATCCACGCCTGTAAGTAATAGATGGAAGGTCACCGGCTGTTTATCTACCGGTACGGTAAATTCAAATGGATAAGCTGTATCTTCTATTTTTTCTTCTTTTCCATTGCGGTTGTATACCAGTGTTGCTTTCCGGTATTTATTGTCGTCGTCTTCGAGGTACGTGTAGAGGCGGCGACCGTATTCGCCCAGGTTGAACAGCAGGGCGTGTGCATTGCCGGCGGCCAGCTTCACATAATCGCGACCTGTGTTTCCTCCACTCGTATTCAATATCTTTTGCTGAAATGATGATTGAATGGTGGCGCCCGTTACAGCTATTGCTGCTATGCCATTGGCAGGAACAGTAATGGTAAAGCTGCTGTCTTTTAGTGCGTTTGCTACTTTACCTGCGTAAGCTGTTATGGTTGCTTTTTGATTCAGCTTTGCCCAGGTAGGATTGATCGTTACCATTGCAGTAACAGCTTTGGCTGATTGATTGGTAAAGGCCAGGAATACTTTATCCTCTTTGCGTGCAGCGATGTAGTTGAGTTCAGTATTATTGATATTTAACAGGCGTGCAGGCATCCAGAGTTGTACTTCTTTCTCTGCATAGAAATTCCCTTTCTGCGCTCCGTACAGGTTGTTTTGCAGGTAGGCATAGCCTTCCATGTACTCATAGGGGAAACTGATCTTGCCCCCGCTGCGTACGTATGCGTCTGTCACAAGGTAATCGAGCAACATAGACGCCATTGGCAATATATGGTTGTAATGGAATGAGTTTACGCTTTGGTCTTTGTGTTCATGCAACGGGAAATCGGCTTTCTCATAGGCCGTGGTCCTTTCGGTATTGATGTGGTAACCCGGAAAGCTTCTGTAGCGGCCTATGATCGACGCTTTGGCTACGTTCATGAGGAAAGTGTCGCGGGTATAGTAACCGATGCGCAACATCCAGGGTGCAAAGTTGGCCATGAAAATGCCGCGGTGGCCAGTAGATGTGCCGGATGATTCAGGCGTAAGCCCCATCTCCGACAAACGCCAGGCTGGCGCCTGCTCTTCGGGGTAATACATTTGTTTATGGCCTTTGGACTTCAGGTACCAGTACATCGGTGCTTTGCCACCTTTGTTTACCGTGATCATGCTATCGGGTATCTGCGGGCTCATCCAGGTAAACATTGTGTACTGGCGAGCGCCCTGCCGGGCTGCATCCAGGTAGCGCTTATCACCAGTGAGTTCATATAGTTGCAGGAACTCGATCCACCGGCCTGTAAAAGTGGGCCAGAAAAAATAACCGGTTTGCAGTGGATCAGCAAAAGCTGTCTGTGGTTTATCGATGCGTTGGGCCAGGTATTGATTGGCTTTGGTGACCGCATCCTGTAAGTATTTCTTATCGCCTGTTGCATTATAGAGGTACATGGCATTGATCCAGGTGTTGCCTTTTTCTTTGCCGTCCATATTGCGCACGCGGTCTTTACCAAACTCCTGCTGTGCCATCTGCAGGTAGAAGTTGTTTTGTTTATGGAAGATATTGTACAGGGCTGTCAACTCTGATAATGGTGCAATAGGCCCTTTCAGCTTACGTGAGGGGCTTTGTATCTTCTGGTTGCTATCGAGGCTGAACAGGAACTTCTCCCTTGAGAGCATGAACTCAATGAGTGGATAGGCACGTTTCTCAAACATCTCCGGATCATCGCGCACCAAGGCCAGCTCCAATGGGTTGAGGCTCGATACGTTCTTTACCGCACCGGGCACATCCGTAGAATAGGCGCAACCTTTGAGGCTGTCGATAAACCAGGCGTATTGTGACAGGGAATAACCGACCATATTGTCCAGCGCTGTATTCAGGGAAGCGATATCGTTGTGGCGATAATCTTTGAACCCGAATACCTGCTGTGCAATCTTCTGGTAAGTGTCGCTGACCGGACGAGGTTCTGTAACGAGGTAGAAGGAGAAGGTGAATTCTTCATTGGCTTTCATTTGCGACAGATACCCTCCGGGAATTGGCGCGTATACCTGTGGCTGCAGCTGGTGTCGCTGGTTCAGCAGTGATACGCCAAAGCGGCTGTTGGGCAGCATGGGCAATGGCTGAAAGGGAATTTCTTTAGGCGTCGCCAACACACCAATCGTATTGGCGCCATCATACACCATGGTAGATGGCAGGGTAGCCATAAAGGCCGGGGTAAGATAGGCTGCATCGGGTATTCGCTTTTCCTGCCAGATCAATGGTTGCCATATTGCTACTGCCTTGTCGGTTGAGCAAACAGGCGCACCAGTATAACCTATACTATAATAACCAGGCTGCAAGGGCCTGAAGGAATACTGCAATAAAGGGTACGGTTCTGCAGTTGTCAAAAGATAGACGGATAGTACGAATTTGGGGGATGGAGGGAAAGTGAAATATATGGTGTCACCGTTTTTACGGGTGCCGGTGGCTTGTATTTCTGTTCTCTCGCCTGCATTGTATATGTTGGCCGTTCTCCATTCTGCTTTGCTACGCAGGATGCGATCGTCGAAGCCATCGCCTGCCACAGCAGCACTCACTTTCTTTTGGGCAAAGTCGGCGCGGCTGCTGTCCTGCACTTTCCAGGTAAGTACATTGTATTCTACTTTCTTTATGCCTGCAGGTTTCAATGCCATGCCGGGATCGGTTGCATTGTATAATACTACAAATGAAGGTGTGAAGGTGTAGCTACGCTGCCCGCTGGTGATGATCATGTTGCTCTGTCCAGCCGGTACACGCAACTGTGCTTGTATACTGTTTGCCAGCAGACAGCATTGTAACGTGATCAATAATATGCTAACCTTCCTATTCCTCATATGGCTATTCGCTTTTGATTTGAATGACCACGCCTCCGGTGGCAGGGATATCTATTTGCTGACTGTATTTCTGATCGATGCTTTGTTGCTGTGCTACAAATCCTTTATCCTGCGCTGCATCAGTGATCTTATATGCTTTGTACTGTTTTTGTTTTTTCAGGAAAGAGGGGCGCAGACTGAATGACTTTGTACTGTCCGTTCCATTGATCACTGCTACATACCAATCTTTTCCTGAGCGGCGGGCAAAGGCTGCCAATTCTCCAATACGACTGCCGGGCAGCACTATGGTTTCGTCCCATACTACGGGTAATGTTTTCAATAATGGCAATACCGGCTGGTAGAGGGCTTCGTTCAACAACCTCACAGGATTTTCTGCGATACACTGGAATGGTGAATTAAACAGGTACAGTAATGCCAGCTGATGTGTGTAGGTGGTGCTGGCTTTGTTGCTAAAGAAGCCGGGTGTATAATCGCCGTGTCCGGTCAGCAAGCGGGTGAAGGGCAATGCTGCATTGTGCCAAGCGGGGATCGGCTCTTTCATAATGTTGAGCTCCATGCCCCGGATGCCTTCGCGCGTCATTTCATTTGGATATGTTTTGCTTTCTCCTGTTGGCGCCTGGCAGCCGTGAAAGTTCACCATCAGTTTTCTACGGGCAGCTGCTTTCAGCAGACCTATTTCAAAATCAATGAGGTCTTTGGCCTCGCTATTCATGAAGTCGGTTTTGATGCCGACGGCTCCGGCAAGGCTGACACTATCGAGGAAATGATTGCGTTCGGTTGTATCGCGGATGTCTTTCGAATGTTTCCACACCCATACTTTTACTTTGCGCCGGGCTGCATAGGTGCAAAGTTCCTGCAACTGTTCCCATTTGCGGGGCCATTGGGTTTCCCATCCTTCGTCGAGCAGGGTGTATTCAAACTGCAGCGACGATGCCGCATCAATGAACCGTTTTTCTGAAGCCGGCTGCATGTATTGTTCATCGCGGGTGATCCAGCTCCACACGGACTTACCGGGTTGGATATAATCAGTCTGTGCAAATAGCTTTGTATCGGGTACAGGGTTCAGGTTCTCAATTACTTTATTATTGACCAGCGCATTGAGGTCGTTGGCGTATAGGATCACACGCCAGGGTGTTGTTTGTTTACCCTTTATAGCAAATCCAGCTTTACCTTCTGTAAAGTTGACCTGTACCGTATTGTTGCCGATGGCTTTTAACCGCATTCCACTATAATCGTACAGGGCTGCTTCAGTCAGTACCAGGTATTTTTTTGTGGGCAATTCTACCACCAATGGCTTGCCCTGAATGGGGCCTTGTGAAGAAATGGCTGGCAGTTTTTCAACAGTAGCATTTTGCCAAAGCCCTGCGTAGGACTTCAGTTTCCAATCGCTGTTTCTTTCAAAGTACCACACTGTGGATGCAGCCGGTAACGTGAATGTTGTATGTTCTTCCTGTAGTTGAGCGGCATTGCCTGTGAGGATATATCTAAAGGCACAGCCATTATCAAACATCCTGAATTCGATCGTATCTGTTGTTTGTTCTCCCTGCACGGCTATTACATATACCTTGCAATGATTGATTGCTTCATTGCTGTTGAGGCGTGAGGATTGTTTTTCGTTGATCACGTATTGCCGTGCGATGGACAGGTTCTTAACGCCCTTTCCTACTATGCGGTTGCTGAATTGTATGCCGAGTGTAGCTGGTTCGATCAACACGGTTTTACCGGCTGTGACCTGGTATTTGATTGTTCCATTTTCCAGGAAGATGCGTGCCTGCAATTGCTTATTGGGGCTTTGCAACTGGTGGGAACCGGCCGCCTGCAGGCAGTGACCTGCGATCAGGAAACATATGACAAGCATTGTACGCATCAGCCTCAAATTTAACGCCCTGTACCAGCTATGATCAAGGCTTTTCGTTTCTAAAAAGCGTGGGAATGTTCCCAATTTGCGGGAATGTTCCCAAGAGCTATGGCCGGAAAGGCGTTGAGGCGGTAAGCACTTTTTACCCCCCCCTTTTCCATTGGGCTAAAGCCCAGATAGATATTGTTCTTTGGTGTTCCCGGCCCTTCAGGGCCGGGCAATTCCGTTTGCTCGCCAACTCACTGGAGGAGAAGTGACACCTTCTTTTGTTTCGCCAAGGAAAGGTGTCACCTCCTGACCTCCTTTATGATTTCGCCGCGGATCAGGATTTTGCCAATGTACAGGACTGTTCTGTCGTATTTGGCGGGATTGGCGGTGATGTCGGCCAGTTGTTGAGGGCCGAGGATGGCGGCTTTGTCGGCCTTTTGGGGCGACAGGGTAATGGTAACCACATGTTCGCCCTGCGGTACGCTAATGCATTCAAATTGACCGCGGTAACGGTTGTTGCAATTGCTGTTGAACCTGTTCACCAGTTCCATGCCTGCTGCATTGGTAATACTGGCGATGCGCGTACCTGGTAGCACCGGGGTCAGTTTTACCGGCTGTCCATCCAGTTCTATGCTAAGTTGACCTACTTCAGGTCCGCCGATATCGAAAAAGCCAAACATATTGCCTTTGAACCTGAAGGTGAAGGATTCGCCAGGTCTCTCCGCTTTCATGATATACGGGAACCAAGGGGCAAACTGTTTCAGGTTAATACTGTCAGTGGGGTTGATACGGCTCCAGCCTTTGCTGAATGTAGCCAGTTCTGTGGGTGCGAGCATGTGGGCATCGTCCCAATTACCATTCAGGAGTGCGGTTGGTAAAGTGTGCTTGCGGGAGCCGTCTGCTTTTTGCAGGGTCAGCATACTCCTGGCAATGGCGCCGGCGTATAGGTCGCCGCCTTCGGGCAGGGGGTGTGCTCCATCGTTGGAAAAAACTATTTTACCGGGAATGCTTTTTTGATCGGATCTCCACACCAGCTTTTCTTCCTGTACCAGCAAGGCAGGTTGTATTCCAAGGTGAATGGAGGGAATGCCATAGTAGCTGGCTATTTCTTCCAGGCCGCGGATATTGTCCGGCACTTTACCGGATGTATATATAGCATGTTGTTCATGGTGTATCGTGTAAAGGAGGCAAATGTCGATGGATGGATCGTACTTCCATATTTGTCTGATAATGCCTTCCATTCCTTCGCGGTAAGCGCCATTAACGGCGAATTCAACAAAGATCAAGTCAGGATGGTATTGGAGTAGTTGTTCCTGAACACGGCAGGCGCCCAGGTCGGTACCTGTGCCCGATATGCCGGCATTGATGGCTTTCATTGGAACTGCCGGGTAGAGGGATTGTATGTACCTGGCTGACCGTGTACGGTAGCCATAGATGGCCTGGGTAATGCTACCTCCTATATAACCTATAGTAACCGGCTTGCCAGCTTTGGCCTTGCGAAAGAAGTTGGGCAGTCCATCACGCACCGTACATTCCCGGGTATTGTCAAAATCAAGTGGCTTGATGACGGGTATGTCGGCAGCAGCAGGATCGAAGAATAAGGGTGAAGCTCCTCCCTGTGAGGCCGCTCTGATCCTTTCTTCATAGGAATCTCCTGTCCAGTTGTTTTGGGAGAAAGCAACGGTGGATAGTAACAGGAGCGTAAAGATATATGGACAACTACGCATAGTCAATGTTGTTTAGTTTCGTACCCTTCGACAAGCTCAGGGTGACATTGGGCTTCGACAGGCTCAGCCTGACAAAAGTTTAGGGTGACAGATATCTTACTCAAATTCGATGGTTGTTTCTTTGGTTTTGCCATCAGCGGTTTTTAACTGTAGTACAGTTTTGGCCAGCTGGTTGGCAGCTATTTTATAGAATGACCATTCGTAGGGGTATGTATCTTTTGTTACTGTTTTGCCATTCAGGGTAGCTGTGATGGCAATGCCCTCTGTGGGCGCTGCTTCCAGGTAACCATAAAAGGAATCCCAACCAAAGGGGCTGCGTATCCTGAATACATAGCATTTGCCAAAGGGTGCACCCATGTCGATCACCTTCATGCCGTTGGCTACGGGGGATGGCGTGGCTACTTCCTGTTTTGCTGTCAACGGGAATGACAGGGCTTTAAAACCTTTTGCCGGCAGCGATACTGTAACCTGCTTGTTCTTTACAGCTGCTGTTTCTTTTTTATTGTTTGCAGCATTGTATATGGTAATTGTGCCGGCATCAGCTACAGGTACTTCCTGTCCCATAGTTATATTTACTTGCACAGCCGCCTGTGCTTCACTGCTCAACAGTATCCAGAAACGGTTATCGGATATAGCGGTTACATAATTCACTTCGGGTTTATCGATCGTGATCAGTCCTTTCTTCATCCACAGACTTACTGCAGCATCATCGAACACCTGTCCTTTACCAGCTCCAAAAACCCGGTTGTTGAACCACACAAATCCATCCTGCTTGCCGTAGGGGAATTGTACTTTCTCATTGGAGCGATCGATGGCTTCTGTCACCACATAATCGAGGGTGAAGGATAAGTGGGGTGGTATGTGGTGGTAATAGATAGAACTTACATCAGGCCCTTTGTAAGGGAAGTCAGGTCTCAAAGTAATATCAGTGAAGCCTGTTGCATAGTATCCGGGATAGTTGGTAAAGCGGCCAATCACTGCATTGCGTGCGTAGGTCTCAAATATCTTTTTGTGGCCATATTGATGGAGCCTCAGTAAGTGGGGCGCCCAGCTGGACATGAATACCGGTCTTACTGTTTTGGCCACATCGAAGTAAGTGAATGGCTGTTCAAAACCCAATCCCACCGGTGATACCAGTCCTTGTGGTACTTGTTTCTCCGGTGCATCTCCTTTTACACGCGGGAAACCAAGCCGGTATTTTTTATCGCCTTTCCACCACATAGTGGTATTGCCTTCAAACTCATTACCGGGATGAATGGTTTGTAAAGTGTCTTTTACCTGTGGGTAGGAACGAATGCCTATCAAGGTGTGGTAAGCAGAAATATCGGCCGCCTGCAGATAGCGTTTGTCTTTCGTTACTTCATACAGATCGGTGAGGTCCCACCAATAAGCATAGAAGGCTGCATTGTAGAAAGGCAATCTCGATAAAGGTTTGGTGAGGTTGCCGTATACCTGTGTAGCGAGGTATTGATCGGCACCGGCTTTGGCAGCGGCCAACCATTTGTCTTCTTTGGTGAGGCGCCAGGCTGCCAGCTCCTGTGTCCAGGCTGGTACATCTACAGAGTATCCTCTTGCCGGACGTACTTTACCTTCGGGCAAAGCAATATCTTTCAGCCAGGGATTGGCTGCGCCGAGCAGCTGGTACAATCCTTCGAAGTAGTTGGTGGTGAACTGAGAACCGAAGGGGCTCAATTGTAAAGACTTTTTATCGCTATTGAAGGGCGTTCCTGATACCGCTTTTGCCCAACGAAATCCGCTGCGTGACAACGTATATTCGATCGTAGGCAATGCACGGCTAATATAGAAGTCTTCATCGCGACCCAACACAGCAGCGGAGATAATGGTAAGCGGGGATGCATGTACCACTGTAGGCACAACAGCCGGATTGGCCTCGATATCGTAAAAGCCTTTGAGTTGTGTGTCCCAACCTGATGCGGAATCATTCTTCATCAGGTCGATCATATTGAAGGCGGCGTCTGTGAGTGAGGCCGTGTGTTGTGTGCGATAGTCTTTTACTTTATAAATGCTGTCTGATACGTATTCCAACACTTCATTCCATCCCCCGGCCATAGCGCCGATCACAAACTCCCGTTGTATTGTTTGTCCGGCTGTGAGTTTCGAATCATCCAATCCCATCACCGGCGCAAAGGCAACTGGCTGTACCCTATTGACCTCATTTTTGATACTGAAGCCGAAAGGACTGCCATATGCACTACCCCAATCGGATGCTTTGAAGGCAGGCGCAACACTGCTGACAAAGGTGCTAAACAAACCATTGCCTGTTTTGGTTTCGGCAATCGCCATTGGCTGGGGCATCATACCTGACGGTACCAAAATAGGTTGTGGAGACAGGCGCCTGTACTGAAACATAGGTGGTAACTGGATATTCGTTACACTATCTGCGGCCATGCTTTGAAAGGCAGCCAGACCCATGCTGTAATAACCATTTACGGAAGGTTTGAACTGCAGCTTCACTGTGATGTGACGTGCGCCCGGCGCCAAACTCCACCACCCTTTCAACACCTGCTCTCCTCCCACTGCATAATCTACTTCTATCGTTTGCTTGTTTATTTGTTTTGCTGCAACGGGGATCGCTTCTGTGAGCTGGCCAGATAAAAAGGGATTCAAGGTATTATCTGTTTCCAGTATGCTGTAGGTCTTACCATTGTTGGTAAAGGAAGTGAGCCCTACAGAGCCATTCCAGGAAGGAAAGAAGTTGCCAAAGCCCAGTTGGGGATTGTCGGCTCGAATGATGTATACTTTATGGTCTTCCAGCTGATCGTTCATGCTCCTCCAACTGCCTTGTTGTCTGATCGCTGTTTTAGCAGCCAGTCTTTTTTCGTTATTACCCGTAACTGGTACAAAGCGAAGTTGTACCTGGTCGTTAACAATGGAAGCTGCCGGCGTGGTTTTTGGATCTGTGTGTATCTGTGGCAGTACCGGATATTTTACTGGTGTTGCCTGCTGAATAATGGGTTTTACGCGATAACTCACCAGCGTTGTAAGGGCTTGTGTATTGGGATCGAAGTCGGCAACTGATGATAATATAATAGCATCGCAGCGGCCAAAGTTGCCGCGGCTGTCGTTGAGGCGCATGATCGCATCTCCCGCAGGCAGGGAAACTTGTCCTACTTTTTCCCAATACAAGCCGGGCTTGCCATGTTTACCTGCTTCTTCCATGGGTTGCTCATTAACCAGGAGACGAAATAGGCGTGTGCCGGGACGATCGTTGGGAAAATCGGTAGCACGCACCCATACGGCGTAAGTGCCTGCCTGTTTTACCGCCATCACCGTGAGTGCGTCCACCGCTTTTGTTTTAGTGGATAGTACGCGCAGTATCTGGTTGTTCAGGAAGCCTTTGCCTCCCTCCTGCTCGATGGTCCAGCCTCCTTTGAACTGGAAGTCTTCGGCTTCGAGAAGGTAATTGGTTTGGGCACGGGCAATGAGGCCAACCATTATGGTCAAGATGACGGTCAATGAATATTTATGAGAAGTTTTCATATTCTTCGTTTGGAAGGTGACCCCTAAAGGGGTCGAGGCCAACACACAAAACCGGTGCTACAAAGCTGTAGCCCCTAAAGGGGCTGTGGCTAACGCACAAATTCAAGACTACAAAGCTTCGGTGTCTAACGGCACCGGAAACTTTTAACTCAGTAACTGATCTCAATTACTTGTATCCCATAAGCAGGTATGGCAGTTTGCCAGTTGTTGGTACTGTTCAGTGGTGTTCTTTTGCCATTGGCGTCGATGGCACAAACCGTTTTGGGTTGTATCGTTTGGTTGTCCAATACTTTGCTGTAATCAACTTTCAGTGTGGTTGATAGTGTTGCGTCATCGTCATTCAGCAAGAGCAGGAATAGCTTTTTCTGTGTTTTGTTGATAGCGCCAAAGTAATCGAGGTAAGGCGTGCCGGCATCCAGCATACCGTCTTTCAACAACAGCTCAGCTTTGACGCCATAGATATTGCCCGGTGCAAAACCATAGGATTGGTGCGGCCCTACTTTAGGTGTGATGAACCCACGTGGGAATTGTACTTTTCCATTAGTGCGCAAGCTCGCTTCGGACAACAGGTAGTCCGTAATCCATCCTATCTGCCACCAGGCATGGTGTGGATAGGGGCCGGCTCCTTTGTTCATCACATTCCAGTAATAGGAGGCTACACTCGTGGAAGGATCAACAAATGCATCTCGACCCAATGCGGCAGCGCGCGCCATCGTGAGGAATAATGAATCGCGGGTAAGGGAATACATACGAATGAACATTCCCGCATGGCTGGCTAATAAGATAGGTCCGTGTTTCGTTGCAGAGCCAATACTTCCGCCATGTTCAAAGCTCAGGCCCACCTGGCTGATCTCCCAATCCTGCCGTTCTTTACCTCCTGCTGTTTTCACTGTGCGGTTGGGAATGGGATGTGTATAAACAGAAGTGGTGTACAACTTTGCTGTAGTAATAGCTGCCTGCAGGTATCGCTGGTTTTTAGTGATGTCATACAAGTCGAGCAGGGCCTGCGCGCTTTGGCCAGTAGCGAAGTCGGGTGCAAAGCGCGTATCGCCGCACACGCCTGTAAAGCGTCCGCGGTTAACTGCATTGGTAATGTACCATTCTGCGCCTTTTACGGCTCCTTCCAAATACTTTTTATCGCCCAACATTTTATAGGCAATCACTAATCCGTAGAATGTAGGGCGCAGGTCTTCTACTTCGGCAAATAATGGCTGATGAGTAATATGATCATAGGCTACCTGCCATTGTCCATCTTTGCCCATCCAGGCCAGCAGTTTATCAGCAGCCTCTTTTAGTTCGCGCTTCAAAGCGGTATCGCCGGGATTGAATAATAATACGTTGCCTACATCCATCAATACGTAATAAGTCGTGCCGATCGGCTCTACATAAGGCCCCCACTCTTCGGTGAATTTATGGCTCCTGGGCAGGTAGTATTGCCCTGCTGCTGCACCGTAAAAGAATCCCGGTGTTCTATCTTGTTGTGTGATCTTAAAATTGAGTGCGTAAGGCAAGCGGGTTTGTTTCAATACCGGATCGTTGGTAATGCGGGCCAGCATCCACATCGCGCCGTAGTCCGCATTCTTGATCGCGTCGCCATCACCGCCGTATACACCGCCCAGGTAATCCTGTGCGCCGATAGTGAGTCCCTGGTATTGCATCGTGCGCCATTTGGACGTGCTGTCGTCTACTACGTATTTATGCATGGACAGGATGCGGTCCGTGAGGGACTGTTTTGTTTCTTTTAATGCAAGGAAATCTTTCAGCTTATAGATATCGTTCACTGCATGTTTGTATACAGTATACCAGTTAGCTGGTTGTACTGTATAACGGAAGGAGAAGTTAGTTGTCTCTCCTGTCTTCAGGAAGGAGCCACGTTGTCCCAATACCGGATGCCAGGCTGTGGGTGTTAGCTGTGCCTGCCTGTTCATCAACGACAGGCCAAGTTGCCAGATCGTTTGTGTGCTGTTCTTGTTTTCCCATGGATCACGGCCTGTGCCTGGTTCGGGTATCACGGCGAATGTAATGCCTTGTTTTGTGCTGATCAATGGTGACAGTGTAGAAGCTGAACGTTCGCGGCTCACTACCGGTTTATCGGGAATGCCTTGTCCGTAGGCGAATGCTTTGACAAAGTTCTTTTCGACGGCAGTACCCTGGAAGTGACCGGGCACCATGCCCCAGGTCATTTCTTTATTGTCGACAATGGCCAGTGAAGGGGATGCAATGGAATAGTATCCATCTTGTTTGGCTATCAATGTAAGGGTGACCAGTATGTCGCCCTGGTATTGGGAATCCATGCGCCAGGTGGCGTTGATGGTTGCTTCTTTGGTATCCTGTGTAAAGGTTAATTCGTTGTTGGTGGATTGAGCATTTCCGGGATAAAAGCGGACAGCTTCGCCAGCCGTATTCATTGCCACGGGTGTAGTGGCTTCTGCCCATACGGGAATCGTATATCGATAATGGGATTCGGGAAAGATCACTTGTTTACCTGCTGCATCGTATATGGGTTGTGGTATAGTGTCTGGCTTTTGTTTTGAAAACAGCACAGTGTATTCGCCACTTGTGCCGGACAGGCTGATCCATTGTGTGCCTTTCTTCACTGCCAGTTTTTGCAATTGCCAGCCGTTGTTGTTTTTAGTCCAGTTCAATTGCAAGGTGGGTGAAGCAAGCGTAGCTTTTGTACCGGTTACTGTTTGTGCCGTAGCTTCGGCTTGTGGCAGTAACAATCCCATCATGATGAGTGACACCAACGCAGCCACCGGCACTTTTACTTTACGGGCTGCGCGGTATGGGATTACTGAGCACACTAAAATAACTGCAGCAATGCCTGCTACAATGTCTGCCCCTGATGTTGTGAGCAGGCTTAGTACGAACAGCAGCACTGCTATGAATGCGAGGGAAAAGGCAATGACCTGCAGGCCAAATTTGTTCTGCTTCCTGATCTCCCGTGTTTCTTCTTCTGTAGCTTCCAGTGCAGCTTCTTTTCGTTGTGCTTTTCGTTGCTGGTATTGCATGTAATCTTCATTGCCAAGGTTCTTCGCCATCGCATAAAGCTCATACAAGGCCAACATTATAAATGGCAAGCCTACTCCTACCAGCATCTCTGTGGCGCGATCCAGTTTAAAGCTTATGGTGTGGGGCAGTATCACTTTGAATATCACATTTACCGACAGGCTTATGAGGGTGATCAATATCGTGGCTTTGCCTGTTAATCGTTTAGAGAACAAGGCCCAGATCGGTGGCGCCAACAAGGGGCCGCCCGTAATAGCGCCAATGCTCAGCGTGAACTCAACAATGCCTCCAATGCGTGGTACTATGAGCGCAACGCCGATCATACCGAGCCCAAAGAACCAGGAGGAGATGCGTGCTACGCTCATTAGTTTTTTATCGGATGCCCGGGGATTGATGGATCCTTTGTAAATATCATTGGTAAATACGGCCGAGACAACATTGAGGGCTGTATTGGCTGAAGCTGATGTAGAGAAGTACATGCCGGTAAGAATGAGGCCCATTAATCCTGCAGGCAACACATGCTTACAGATCATCAGGTAAGCATTTTCTGTTTGAAGCCCCGACAGCGATGGATTGATGGTTTTGTATATCATCGGGGGCAGCATCCACAGTATGGGGCTGATGATGTATAATGCTGCAAAGAGGTAGGCTACTTTGGAGGCCGACTTTGGCTTGTCTACGCTGGTGTAGCGCTGCACAAAGGTCCAGTTGCCTCCTATGTAAAAGATGTGGTATAGTGCAAAGGCCAGGATAAATCCCCATGTGTATTCTCCATTCACCAGCTTAAAGAATCCTGCAGGGGCCTGTTCGAGGAAATGGTCTACTCCTCCTGCTGCTTTAAAAGCCAGTGGCATGATGATAAGGATGGCAGCAGTAAGGATCACAAACTGGAGTATGTCGGTGACCATCACCGCCCATAATCCTCCTACTGCCGTATAGGCAATCATGAACAAACCCAATACTACCGTGACCGGCACCAAGGGGAAACCCAATGAGGAACTTACCAGCTTAGCTACTGAGTACAATACCGATCCTTTGATCAGCAAGGATACCAGCATGAAGATATAGATGTAGCTCTTTTGTACTCCAACTCCCAATCGCTCACGAATAAACTCTGCGGCAGTAAGGTTGCCCGTCGCTTTCCATTTGGGGGCCAGGTAAAAACCCGTGATCAAACCTCCGATGCACATCGTCCATTGTATGGTGATGGCTACCCAGCCGTGCTGGTAGGCGATGGAACCCCAGGCTACGAACGTGCCTGCCGAGAAGAAGCTCATGAATAATGACAAGCCTCCTATGAACCAAGGTACTGCTTCTCCACCGGCAAAGAATGACTTCAGGTTCCTGCCGGTACGGACAAACAGGAATCCGATCAACATGATGAAGATGGAAAAGACAACAATGACGGTAGTATCTATTGTTTGGTTCATTAGGGTGTTATGGTTAACGTAATTTCTTTCAGCGTGCTTTCTACTTTATCATTTACATAGGTTGCATTGGTGGCTTCAAATACTACTTTATAGGTGCCGGGTACTGTATATACGCCTGTGGCCGCATATTGGGTGAGGCTGGTAGTAATGTTCTTAATGGCTACGCCTTTGTCAGGCACTGCCGTATTGGGATTAAAGCTTCTTGTCAATACCCAATCGTCATCGAGTGCATTGGCACTGCCTTGCAACAGCAATTGTGCGCTGGTAATCGACCACACAGCTGCCGGGTTTTGGAAACTTACTGCTTTCCAGCCTGCTGTAGTCATATTGGCCATGGGCGTAATGGTACCATCGGGCGCCTGGTTGTCGGCATTGAAGGTACGGATCACCCACCTGTTCTGGCTTTGAATGGTGGTAGTAATATACCGGAATGCAATGGTGGCTGATTTATTGCCATCTGTAAACTCCGACATGTCTACTGTACCTGATTGTACCTGGTCGGCGCCTTGCGACAGTGTGACCCGGTTGGTGATATCAGTCCAGGTAGCCGCTTTTACGTTTGTAGTATCGTAGGTACCATTAAAGTTATTTGATACCAGTACCGTCATGTTGTTGCGGATGCCAAACTGCTGGTAGGTGTTGAATTTAACCAGTAGTTTATTGCCAGTAGTAAATAACCGGTCTCTGTATTCGTATACGCTACCTGGCATGCCCGACCAGAATACAATGTTCTGCGGATCGCCGGTAAATTTGAATATGATCGAATCGCCTACTTTGTAGGTGGTGGATGCGGTAGTTACATCAAATACCGGAGTGCTGATGGTATCCCGTTTGGTACAGGAAACTGCCAGCAGGCATATTGCGAAGAAGGAAAATATTTTGTGCATACTATTTAGATTTTAGGAAGGTTTCGACAAGCTCAACCTGACAGGGACCCTTCGACAAGCTCAGGGTGACAATAAGGTTGGCTCAGGGTGACAAGCTGGTTTTACCAGCCGGGGTTTTGTGACAGATTGGGGTTGACTGCTATTTCGCTGTTGGGTATCGGGAACAGAACACTTCTGGAAGTTATTCTGCTGGCCTGTCCTATTGCAGCTGGCGAAAGAGTAGCGGGCATGTTCGTCTGGTATGCCGTTACCATTTGTTGCATTGTCAACACATAGTTTCCCCAACGGAGCAGGTCATGTTTTCTGATGCCTTCATAGGACAGCTCACGGAAACGTTCTGCTCTAACGGCTTCAGAAAAATCAACCTGCGCAAGTCCGGCCGGCAGATCGGCCACAGGATCAGGTACTTCTACCGCTTTTCCAAATCCCCGTCTGCGTACTTTGTTAATAGCATCATAGGCTGCTGCTGTAGGTCCATTGACTTCGTTCTCGGCTTCTGCAAACATGAGCAATACGTCGGAATAACGGATCATAGGAAAATTAATGGCTGTAAAGTCCTGGTCTCTTGGCCTGAACAGCTCATATTCTCTTCTGTATTTACCGGCGCTTCGTTCATATATTTCTGTGGGTCCCCAATTGGTCCTTGTTACTTTGACAAGGTTGCCGCCTGTGCCGCTGGGATTGAAACGGTAAGGTGCTATGGTCCAGTCTCTCCTGAGATCACCGGCTTCATAAGCATCATACAATTTGCGGGTAGCATGTACATAATCATAGGCAAATCCTGTATCGATGTTTGGGCAATAGAGTCCCATCCAGGAACCTACATAACCTCCTTCGCGTACAATGCCCTGGTTATTGCCGAAATACTCTATTTCCCACAAGCATTCTTTGATGTCGTATTTATCCTGTGCAAGGTTGATGAATATCTGTGAAAAGCTCGGATTCAAAGCGTGTACATTGGATGTGATCACTTTCTCTGCATACGTCTTTGCATCCGCATATTTTGCTTCATCGAGTAAGGGATATCCTGCCATGGTAAGGTAAACTCTTGCCAGCATCGCCTGCACAGCAGTTTTGGAAATGCGGCCATTGTAGCCATAGTAGGTTATATCACGCACCAATCCTTCTGCATCCTTTAAGTCTTTCACAATCCGGGCATATATATCTGCAACTGGGGTGCGTGGCAGGGGTGGTTCTGTTGGTGATTTGGTAGAGGTGAGCTTTAATGGTACAGCTCCCCAGTTGTCTACGAGGTTAAAGTAGTAGAAGGCTCTTAAAAACAACGTCTGTCCTTTTACTTCGTTCTTTGAAGAGTCGCTTACCTGCGCACCATCGAGGTGATCCAGCAGCATATTGGCGCGTTCGATGCCGACATACAATGCTTCCCAGCAACGGTTCAGTTCCAGCATGGATGCATCGATCGTATTGGACATGTAACCTGTCAACTGGCTCTTCAGGTAAAACTCGTCGCTAAAGGCGAGGTATCCATATAAGGCGCTACCGTAGGTGCGGCGGTCGCCCAGCCTGTCGTATACAGCTGCGAGGGCCCTGTTGAGGTCTTCCTGTGTTTTATAATACGTATCGGGCGTAATAGAGTCGACGGGTTTGGTGTCGAGGAATTTATTGCAGCTGCTCAGCATCACTATTGCCAGCGCTACAGCTACGAGCCACGAGCTTCGAGCGGCGAGCTTTTGGATTCTATGATTCTCAATTGATGATTTATGATTGGCGTTCATATTCGAAGCTTTTTATTCGTTAGAATGTTACGTTAAGTCCCAGTGTGAGTGTTCTTGCCTTGGGATAGGCTGACCAGTCGAAGCCCGGTGTCAATGCTGAATTCCTAACAGATACTTCCGGGTCTACGCCGGAGTAATTGGTCCAGGTGTACAGGTTCTGCGCAGCTGCGTATACTCTGATACCCTGAATTTTTATGCGTTTCAGTACTTGTGCCGGCAGGTTATAGCCGAGCGACACTGTTTTGAGCCGCAGAAAGGAACCATCTTCAATCAGGCGTGTGGAATATACATTGGGACTGGTGACGCCGGCAACCGGCATATCTGTGTTTGTATTTTCTGGTGTCCACCTGTTCTCGAATGATTTATACATATTCAGGTAGGGTCTTCCTTCCATTCCTTCAAATACAGTGCGGTTACCATTGAGGATGTCATTGCCATAGGACCATTGGAAGAATACGTTGAGATCGAAATTGTAGTAGCGGAAGTTGTTGGAGAAACCTCCAATATGAACAGGAAGGGGATTACCAATAAAGGTCTGGTCATTGGCATTCACAACGCCATCTCCGTTAATATCTACATATTTTACAAAACCGGGTTTAATGAGGGCCCTGTCCTGGCCATTATTGGGCACGTCTTCTCTCAGCACATAAGAGCCGTTGGGCAATTGCGTAAAATCATCCACCTGGTATAACCCATCTGCGAGGTAGCCGAAAAACAGGGCTACCGGCATTCCAGGTTTGGCGAGGTAAGGGAGTGAGTTGTTGAAGTTGTCGTTCCAGCCTTGCAGGCGGGTTGTAATGCTTGGCTGGTCGTAGTTCAACTCCAGTATTTTATTCCGATTGAAGGCTATATTGAAATTGGTGTTCCAGCCAAAGTTCTTGTTATTTATGTTGACGGTGTTGAGGGTAAATTCAAGTCCCTGGTTGGATACTTTACCGATGTTCTTAAATCCATTGAGGTAACCGGAAGAAGAAGCAAGGTTTGCATTCAGCAGCAGATCGCTCGTCTTCTTATAGTAATAATCTACCGAGAGGGCAATGCGGTTGTTGAGGAAGCCAAGATCAAGGCCCACATCTGTCTGTGCTGTGCGTTCCCATTTCAGGTCTTTATTACCGACTTCTACAGGTGCCGAACCAGGTATGTGTATGCCATTGAAATAGTAGCCAGGTGTGGTATTGGCACTACCATTCGTGAAGCCTGTTTGTCTCAGCACCGAGAGGTAGGAGAAATCAGATACCCGGTTGTTGCCGGTGATGCCATAGCTCACGCGCAGCTTGGCGTCTGAAATCCAGGGCAGTTTCTTCATGAAATTTTCTTCACTGATGCGCCAGGCGACCGAGCCTGAGGGGAAGTAACCCCATCGGTTGTCTTTTGCAAACTTGGATGAACCGTCTGCCCGGAAGGATGCTGTAAACAGGTATTTTGAGAACAGGGTATAGTTGATCCTTCCAAGGAATGATGCCTGTGCAGCTTCGGATTCAGAAGATATGTTTATCAGCGGCGTACCTTCATCGAGGCCGCTGATGCCAAGGGATTCGTTGGGGACTTTATTGGCAGAGAAACCATCTATCAGTGTTTTCGTCTTCTGTAAAGTGAAGCCGCCTACAACATTCAATACATGGTTTTTATTAAAGCGTTTATTCCAGGTAAGGGTATTTTCATTGAGCCAACTGCTTAAAACGTTGTTGTTAACGGAGCCATTGACGCCATTGGTAGCTCCATAGACGGTACGTGGATTGCCAGCGGCTGTTTGTGAGTTGTTGAAGATCTCCCTGCGCACCGCATTTCTTGTTATGCCGCCTGTGATACGCAGTGTGAGGTTCTTCATGACTTTGTATTCAAGGTAGGCATTGGCAAAGAGGGCATTGGTAAAGGCAACGTTGTAAGCGTTCTTAGCTGATATGATCGGGTTCACCCGCAGATCGGACGTATTGGTGATGCCTGCATCAAACGCATCTTCAGAAAAGCTGAGGTCACTCAATGAATCTCCTGTTATCGGGCGATAGCCCCAGGCGCTGTAGAATAAATAGGAGGAGGCATTGATGCCGTTGTCTCCACCATTGGTAGCGATCTGGCCCGTTGTCTTCAGTGATGAATAGTTAATATTGACGCCTACTTTCAGTTTCGTATTTACTGTCTGGTCCAATACTACTCTTCCCTGAGCACGTTGAAACCCGCTATTGATAAGAATGCCTTCCTGATCGAGTATATTTCCGGAAAGTGCATAGCGTGTTCCACCACTGCCGCCGCTTATTGAAAGGCTGTGGTTTTGCATGGGCGCCGTGCGGAATATTTCATCCTGCCAGTTAATGCCGGGGACATTCCTGTAGTAGTCGAGTGTTTTTCCGTTTTTGAGGTATAGATCGGTAGACTGTGCAGGCTGTAGTTCTAATTGGTATTTTACAAATTCGTAAGGGCTCATTACTTCCTGGCGGTTGATCTCTTTCTGCAAACCGTACCAGGCGTTATAGGTGACAACGGGCGCGCCTGCTTTTCCTTTTTTGGTAGTAATGATGATAACTCCATTTGCTCCACGAGCTCCATAGATAGCCGTGGCGGAAGCGTCTTTCAGTACTTCGATGGATTCAAGGTCGTCGGGGTTGAAGACGTTGTTGCTGGGATTTTCAACCGGGAATCCATCAATCACATATAATGGTGCATTGCTTTGTGTGATGGAATTCCCACCACGGATGGTGATGAGGTTGCTACTGCCTGGCTGACCGTCTACAGCGCCTACCTGCACGCCTGCTACGCGGCCACCCAGCGCATCTTCAAACGAGGCTACCGGTGCTTTTTTTATCTCCGCCACTTTTACCTGGCCAACCGACCCGGTAAGGTCTTTCTTCTGCACGGTTCCATAACCAATGACCACTACATCTTCCATGTCTTTGGGATTGTGATCGAGCTTTACATTGTATAATGTAGTGTTGGCATTGAGCTTTACTTCTTTCTCCAAAAATCCCACGGAGGAGAACACTAATGTGATACCCTGGGGTTTGTCGATGGTAATGCTGTAGATACCATTTTCGTTGGTTATTACTGATTGTTGTTTTCCCTTTACCTGTACGGTCACTCCTTCCAACGGTTCATTTTCTGCGTTGGTAATTTTACCGGTAATGACTTTTGATGTAGCGGGTGTTTGTGCATAAGCGCCTGTAGTGATGAGTACTACAAGCATAAGCAGGGCAAGATGAATTGCAGGCAATGTTTTTTTCATACGGCGAAACTTCTTAAACAAAAATGCCGAATAGGTACAGTAAAGCAAAAAAAGTACGGCTTATTTATTTGTGGGAACATTCCCATTTTACGGGAACATTCCCATATTGATGTAATTTACCTTTTCTTTGTATCCGGGTTTCTTAAAATATCATTAATCGAAAATCGCCATTAATGAAACGTCACCAGATAACGATTGTAGACATTGCCGAAAAGCTCAACTTGTCCAAATCTACTGTATCCCGCGTATTGACCGGCCATCCCAGTGTGAGTGAAAAAACCCGCAAGGCCGTTCTTGAGCTTGCCGAGCAGCTCGACTATCAAAGGAATATGTTATCGATCAGTTTGCTCAATAAAAAGAGTAATACTATCGGCATTATTGTTCCCGAGTTTATCAGTTCTTATTTCCCACAGGTGATCATGGGCGCGCAGGAGGTTGCTGCCAAAGAGGGATACAATATCATCATCGGTCACTCTAATGAAACTTATGAAACTGAAGTGGCCAACACGCGTTTGATGCTCGCCAACCAGGTGGATGGTTTGCTCGTATCGCTGACCAAGGAGACCAGAAACTTCGATCACCTGAAGGTTTTCGAACGCAAGGGTATTCCCATTGTTTTCTTCAACCGCGTGTGTGAGGATATGAATGTGCCCAAGGTTGTAGTGGATGATTATGAGGGGGCTTTCCGTGCTGTGGAGCATCTGATCAAACGCAAGAAGAAAAGGATCGCTCACTTAGCTGGTCCGGATACTTTGCCTATCAGTGTAAAAAGGTTGCGGGGTTATCGTGATGCGCTTAAGAAGTATAATATTCCCATCGATGAGGAGCTGATCATTCCTTATGATCTTACGATTGCCAAGGTGAAGATCTATGTGAATCACCTGTTGCGGCTGGACAATCCTCCTGATGCCATCTTCGCCATCAATGACCCTACTGCTATCGAGGCTTTGCAAATTGTCAAGAAGAAGGGATTGCAGGTGCCCAAGGATATTGCTATTGTGGGTTTTAGTAACGACTATGCTTCGGGATTGATCGAGCCGTCATTGACGACCGTATCGCAACCTGTGAAGGAGATCGGCAGTACTGCTGCGCAATTGCTCGTGGATCAGATCAACCGGGATATATCGGAATGGAAGTCTATTATCCGGGTGTTGAAAACGGAGTTGATTGTGCGCAAATCCAGTTAGTTGATTGGGCTAAAGCCCAAAGAGAGGGTGATCCTTTTCCCGGCCCTAAAGGACCGGGCAATTACGTTTACTTCGACATCTCTTCTTCGATTTTCCTTTGCTTCGCAGGCAGATTCCTCACTTCGCTATCGCTGCGTTCGGAATGACAAAGAAGGGAGGACTCCTTTCAAAATGACAAGGAGGGTGAGCTTCATTCGAAACGACAGAAAGGAAGGGCTCTGTCCGAAATGACAAAAGATAGTAATACTTAACTACCGGTGAGGGAGCTGAATTCGTAGGTGTTTGTGCGTTGTTTGAATAGTTTGGGTCTTCCTATGTAGCCTTTTATTTGTTCGGTGGTGATGGCGTATGACAGCAGGTTGTCGGCATTGTAGACCACCGGCGTTTGAAGCTTCAACAGTTTTTTAGCGCCCTCCAGGGTCACCGCATAGGCATGGGTGCAATCATGAAAACCTGCTCTGGCAACATGGGTGGAAAGGGGTTTTGGATAATAGTTGGCAAATATTGTACGGGACAAACGCAACGATGTATGGAAAGGGAATGTCAGGTAGTACATCCGTTTCACTGTTTGTTTCCACCCGAAGACTTCATTGTTCTCATAGCCGAGGTAGAATACTTCCCAATTTGCCGGAAGTTCTTTCATCATCTGAGAAAAAAAGGGCAGGTTTTCGGGAAGGGGAAAGGCATCGTCTTCCAGTATTAATACGCGTTCATACTGGTTGGCAATGATGGATTCGTATATTTTGACGTGACCCAGCGAACAGCATAACATGCCGGTGGCCATGTCGGGTTGTCGTTTATAGAAGTCCGTATATGCAGCTGTGCTGTAAATGCCTTGTTGCTTTAGTGCATCGAGGGTTACTTGTTCTTTATCTATACCGTAGAAAATTTCGTAATTCAATCCGTCCAATTCACGTGTAAACGCCTCGATCCTGTCTTGCAATCGTGGTAGGGTGAGTATGTAAATCTTGTCGAAAAAAGAATTAAGGGGGCCGAAGTCTCTCTTCATCCGCTAAAGGTACCCAAACAAGGTCTTTCCACTGCGCAGAAGCTGGGTAAATTTTTTAAAATTGTTGTTTCCCTGTATATCAAGTCGTTGAATAAGAAGGGGGTTACGGAGGGGTAAAGTATTCAGCCGGTTGCCAATGCGGAAGGCTGCTACTATCCCTCCTGCTGCCAGTATTTCGAGGAATTCACGATGTCCATCTGCATTTTTTTTGGGGTACGCGCCGTAGGGAAAAGCCAGACAGGGCTGGAAAGCAACTCCCATCCGGGTAAGCATCTCTTTGCATTGCCGCAGGTCTGTCTCCACCTCCGAAGGGGACAGTGTTTTATAGCTTT
This sequence comes from Niastella sp., assembly GCA_017744515.1. Taxonomy (GTDB): domain Bacteria; phylum Bacteroidota; class Bacteroidia; order Chitinophagales; family Chitinophagaceae; genus Paraflavitalea. The sequence continues at coordinate 76,662 of JAGIBF010000014.1, read as the reverse complement.
TATGGTCGTATGAATGCATACCGTATTCCACCAGACGGGGGTCCATTGCCTGCATATCTTCCAGGCTCAGGTAGTCTGACGCATCTGCAGCTCGCTCTTTCAGGAAAGTTGGTACCAGGAAAATATTGGCTTTGAGCCCATATCGCTCGAATACGGGGTAGCCGGCGGTAAAGTTGTCCCGATAGCCATCATCGAAGGTGATCAATACCGGCTTTTCGGGCAGGGGTGTTCCCTGCCGGATATATTTTACCAGGTCGCTTAACTGTATGGTATTGTAGCCCTCCTGCTTCAAATAATGGAGCTGGGCTTCGAGGTGGTTCACCGGTACGGTAAGTGGGTCGGCTATTCCGTGGGCAGAGATCTTATGGTACATTAAAACCCTCAGGGGGTGCTTAACTGCAACAAACAAGGTGTTCTTTTTGGGTGGATAGGGATAAGTTGGTTTAATGGCTATGCGTAAGCTGTATCTGATATTGGAATGATCCGCCTTTGATTCAACTCGTTCAATTTCACATATTTCATAAAGTGGTAGTAGGCGGAAAAGACCGACCAGTAAAATCCTTTCATGCCATTGAGGCAATTGCGCTCCAGCAAATAATATTTGAAGAAATTAAAGGGAAGCCCCATGAATACGGCCAGGGCCGATTTGTGCTTTCCTTTTCCATAGGCTATTTCGGCTGATAAAGCGGAGTATCGATTGAGTTTTTCGATGCACTGGTGTATGCTGGTGTAGCTGTAGTGGAGGATGGTATGTTCGAGTTTTTTTACCTGGCCCTCTATCCTGAAGCTTTCATGTACTCTATCACCTGTTACGCCTCCTTTCTGCCGGTTGAACAAGCGTGTGAAATAGCGGCCGCTTTCTTTCCCGTGCCGGAATTCTTTATCGAGGAAAACGAGGTTCATGGGAAATGAAAAGCCTGCATAGGCTGTATCGGGGCGGATGCTCCTGATTTCCTGTACCAGCTCTTCGGTAGGTATTTCATCGGCATCGAGGCAAAGTACCCAATCATTGGTAGCTCTACTGATGGCAAATTGTTTCTGTGAACCGTATCCATCGAATGTGCGGGTATACACATCGCATCCAAATTCTTTGCAGATAGCTACTGTTTTATCGGTACTGTGGCTGTCGACGATGATTATTTCATCGCACCATGACAGGCGGGAAAGTGTTTTGCGTATGATCTTTTCTTCATTGTAGGTAATGATCACTGCGCTTATTTTAAGCTCTGTGGGCTCGGGTGTACTTACCTGCATTAGTCCGGGCATTTTAATAATAACCGGTGAAAGCTTTGGAAGGCTCATAATAGTGTGAACGTTTAGGGCATTTTAAAATATTGCAGGTGGGCGTGCAGGATAAGTGTAAGGTGCTGAAGCAATTGTGTAATGCCTGGTTTACGTTAAATATTGGACCAACCCACCTATAGTCTATGGGAGGAAAACCGGTAAAAGGGAGATACCCCTATTGGAGGGAGAATTTTTTTTTGTGAGACGTGAAACGTGAGACCTTTTGCTTTGCCCTTCGACGGGCTCAGGGCGACAGTGTGACAGGGTGAGCCGCCCTTTGAGGGTGAGCCGCCCTCTGTTATCTTACCAAAGCTGGTCGAAATAGTAGATGCGCTCTCTTTTGGCAGAGCCGCCGAATATGCCCTGGCCGCCTTTGCTAATGTTGCCCCTGGGTGATGGCAGTTGGTTGGCAGGGATGGAACCGAAGTCTGCTTTATATTTTTCGTATTCGAGGAGGTAATCGAATAGTTCTTTGCTGGCTGCTTTGAACTGGAGATGAACCCGGCCTTTTTGCATGGGTTCGTTGGCTATAAAAAACTGCTTATCTACGTAAAATCGTATGGTGTAGGATTGACCATCGAAGGTTTTGTCGGTCAAAAACAAACGGCGGAAGGGATTATCGAGGTTGTCCAGCCGGGCGTTTTCGGTAGCAGCGTCCTGGGTATGGAGTTCCAGCCGCAGGTATTTATTGATGGATACGGTATCATTGAACAAATACACGCCGGGTGTATTTTTTACCTGATCATACAAGGTTTTGCCCTGTGGGGTATTGTAATCGTAGCGTATACCGCGGTAAAAAAAGCTACGACCCGGCTTCAGGAGTTCTTTTACTGCTTCTATTATGTAATAGTCTTCTTTACCGGCCGGATCCTGGAATGTAATGTCTACTGCCAGCACTTTTTTACCCTGGAATGTTTCGGTGCTGGTATCGACTATTGTCCATTTAGGTATCTGGGGGATTTGAGTAGTAGCCGTAACGACTCCCATCGTGGGATGTTTTACCTCGATGGAATAACGGGTGCCGGCCTTGTATCGTTTTCTGTTGGTGAATATGGTGGTAGGATTGCCTGCATATTGCCAGGCATAGCTGGGTTGCAGTAACCAGGTACGGCTGTTTTCTTCTGTCAATGTAACTGTGGCATCGTTTACTTTTTCAAATCGTATGAGGCTGCCGTTGCCCACTTTGATCGTTTTTCCAATCGGCACTTTTACTGAATCGAGTGCTGATATCTCAGCGAGTATTACCAGCTGATCGTCTTCAAACTGATCGGATGTAAATCCTTTTTTGCAGGATGCTCCTGCTATCAGTAATATCATACTGATCCACCACCAACTTTTGTTGATCATTTGTTTTGTATGATATGGTGGTTGTTTGGTGTGCATGGTTTAAAATACAAGTGTATAGGATACGTAGGGTGTAATCTTGAAGAACTGGTATTGGGTAGATACTACCAGTGAGCGTTTGCCCATGGTGCCTTCGAGGTCGTACACATATTGGTTGGGTGAACCGTATATGTTGTATATACCAAAGGTAACGCGTGACAGGAGTTTGCTGTTGTGTTGTTGTTCATAGGTGGCCGCCATATCCAACCGGTGGTATGGTAGTGTGCGGTACTGGTTGACGGCGGATGAGTGATAGATCAACCGGTATTCTTTTGGCGACAGGGGATTGAATATTTGTTGGGCGTCATCAAAATCAGGGTAGCCTCTGTCGGGCAGGGTAAATACATCGCCTGTCGAGAAGGTCCATACCGTAGAGAAATTCCAATGTGTATTCAGGTTATAGGTTGCTGCCGTATTCAGGCTGTGCCTGCGATCGTATTTAAAGGGGAATTTCTCATCGTTGTTAATGCCTTTGAATTGCCGCCAGTTCCATGACAGGGTGTAGCCTATTTGCAGGTACCATTTACCGGCTGTCTTTTCCATCTTCGTTTCTATGCCATAGCACCATCCTCTTCCCGACTGTACGTTCTGCTCCCAATCGGCTGTATTCAAAAAGAGGTTCTTTCCTTCTACATAGTTGGTAACGTTCCTGAGTTCTTTGTAATATACTTCTGTTGTAATGATCAGTTTTTTATTATCGCGCCAGGTGTATCCTACGTTGATCATATCGCTTTCTTCCGGACTCAACATTTTGGTACTGGGTACCCAGGCATCGCCGTTGATGCCGAGGTATGGGTTGGTTACCAGGTGCAGGTATTGGGTCATGTGGTTGTAGGAGAGGCTAAACTGATGGTGTTTGTTCAAGCGATAGGTGGCATACAGCCGGGGCTGCCAGGAAGTGTATTTAAACTCGTTGTTTCTGAAATGGGATATATGTATACCGGGACGCAAAAAGAATTGTTTATCGGCCCTGATCTCGCTTTCGAGAAAGTATACTCCTTCCTGGAATGAAATGGGCGGAAAGTCGGAGAAGTCGTCGGGCTTTTCAAAGAACTCTGTCGAGATGTTGGAATCAAAGGGGCGTACTTTGGTAAGATTGGCTTTGACTCCTGTGATAAGCCGTACTGAATTGGTTGCGGCAAATTCCAGGCGGGTTTGTGCATTGACTTGTTGAATAGAGGAGTACGTGTTGTATACTCTGTTTTGCATGGAAACACCGGTGCTGTCGTACAGATTGTAGCGGAAGCCGGCAATGTTCCTGTAGCGGCTGAAGTTGACGGAGGTATTGATAAATGCTTTTGGCCCCAATATCCTGTTCCACCCCAATGAGCCTGTTGTATTACCCCAGCGTTGCACGTTGTTTGTATAGTCACGGTGTAATGTGAGGTTATCCTGCCCGGTGTATATATGGAGCATCAACTTATCTTTTTTTCCCAGCCATTGTGTGTATTTGGCATGCATGTCGTAGAAGTTGACGCCGATATCTGCTTTCATCAATCGTAATAGCGGGTTTATCCAACTGTGCCGGACTGACAGCATGATGGCTGCTTTGTCTTTTTTAATGGGCCCTTCAAGGGTAAACGACCCTGCCAGTACGCCTGCATTGGCTTCTCCTTTCCATTGTTGCATATTGCCATCGCGGGTGATGACATCTATTACGGACGATAGCCCTCCTCCATATCTTGCCGGGAAATTGCTTTTGTAGAGGTTGAGTGATTTGACTGCGGATTTATTAATGATGAACAGGGTGCCTAACAGGTGGGTAGGGTTGAAGACTTTGTTGCCATCCAACAGGAACACGTTCTGATCGGGACTGCCGCCCCGCACGAGCAGACCGTTGGCGATTTCCGGAATGTTCTTAATGCCGGGCTGCATATATAGTGAGCGGATCACATCGGGCTCTCCGAGAAACATATCCTGCACGCTCTCTGTAGCACCGGTCAGATCACTGGTTTTGGCAGACGATGAACTTTCTGATGTAATTGTTACTTCCGGTATGTTGCTTTTGGGCTCGAGGGCAAGGTCTATCCGGGTGTTTTCATGCAGGTCGAGTTCTACGCGCCGGCTATTGTATCCTGCGTAGGTGATCAGTACTACTTGTTTTCCTTCGGGCAGCATCAATGTATAATGTCCAAATCCGTTGGACAGGCTTCCTTTCTGGAGTGAGGGTTGCCATATGGTAGCATCGGCCAATGGCTCTCCGCTTGTGTTTTCTTTAATGAGTCCGTAAATAGAATACCAGGTAATAAAAAAGTCATCGGGCAGTGGCACCGGTGAAGGGATGAGTATGATCTTATCGTTCTTCTCCAGTATGGTTATTTTCTGGTCTTTCAGTACTTGTTGTAACACAGCGCCGAGTGTAGTGGGCGAACCTGTAAGGCGTATTATTTTGCCCGTGTCGATACTGTTGGAAGCGTATTCGATGATGGCTTTGCCACTGTGGTTGATATCGTCCAGAAATTCTTTGAGGGATGCTTTTTCGAATGGGGGTGAGTAGGAACGTCCTGCAATAACAAGCTTTTGCGCCAAGGCAAAGTGCACATAGCAACACAGGCAAGCCAGCATGCAGAAAGCTTTTTTCATGAAATAGTTCCTGAAGTTCTAAAGGTTGGGTTTAGTGCAATTGACCCAACAAAGGAACTATTTATTTCATATAAAAGACGACTTTACCGGCGTCTTTTTTCATGCTCAAACCTGTAATCAGCCTGATCTCTTCGAGTGCCTGTTCTAATGGCTGGTGGTCGAAGCGCACTGTAATGTTGATTGCTGCAATGGCCTCCTGGTGTTGATTATCAAGGGTAATGGGAACCTCGTAATAATCCTGCATATCTTCCAGTACTTGTGTCAGGGGTGCATTTTTGAAATCGAGCAGTCCGGTATTCCAGGCGATATAGTTGTCGTTGGGGACCTTGCTTTGCCGGAATTCGTCGTTTTGCAATATGGTACGTTCGCCTGCTTTGAGCTGTACCTGCCTGCCTGCAGCGGCACTGCTGGTGACGCTCACTCTTCCAGTGACCACTATTACTTCATCCGTTTCTTTTGTGGTATTGACCAGGAAGGATGTCCCCAGCACTTTTACTGCAGCATGGCTCGTATTTATTATAAAGGGGTGGGTTTCATTTCTTTGAACATCAAAGAAGGCTTCCCCTGTGAGGTGCACCAGGCGTTCGGCTCCTTCAAAGGTGAGTGGATACCGGATGATGGCTCCCTTGCGCAATTGTACGGTTGACCCATCGGGTAACCGCAGCGTCTGGTTGTTATAGGCTACCAACTCCTGCCAGGTTGTGTTGTAATGGTTCCATAAATATCCTCCGATAATAAAGATGGCTATTACTGCAGCGGCCAGCATCCAACGTTTTCTGCTCAGGAAGGGGGTGGACCGGATGTGTCGGACCGGGGTTTCTTTTGTATTGCCGGCACCTGTGCGTGTAGCGATCTTGCTCCAGGCGGCATTGGTGTCGAAGGTTTGCCCGGCCATGAGACGGCCACTTTCCTGCCAAGCCAGTACCAGCTCGCCATACTCCTGCCTGTTGGCAGGATCTGCTGACAACCATTGGTTTAGCAGGGCCAGTTCTTCGGCTGTAGCCTGACCGCGCTGGTCTTTGACAATGATGTTTATTATGCGTTCTTCCTGTAACATTTAGGTCCTTTGATTATTATAACATGAAAATCCTGCTTTCCCCTATCCCACTCCGTAAAGAAAAAATAAGGTGAGGGGTATTATGCTGACATTTTTCCCGCGGATAAAGGTGCGCAATATCCTGAGTGCTTTGCCCATGTGGTTCTCTACCGTCTTTACGGAAATGTCCAGTGTTTCGCTGATCTGCTGGTAGGTAAGATCACTGATGCGGCTCAACACAAATACTTCCCGGCATTTGGGGGGTAATTGTTGTAAAGCTTCCTGCAACAGGGTATTGTAATCTTTACCGCTTTCTTTTTCCGGGTCTCTCTCCATCGGGGCATCGGCTACTTCTTGTCCTTTCAGCTCACTGACCATGTTCTTGCGCTTCTTTTCGAGGAAACTAAGGCAATTGTTGCGTACGGCGCCAAATACATAGAAGTTCAGCTCTTTTGTGCCGATCAATTCCTGTTTTTTTTCCCATACACGGAGAAATACTTCCTGGACAATGTCTTCGCTGGAGTCGTATTCTTTGGTGAGTGCAAATGCATACCGGCAGAGTTGTTCATAGTAGCTATGAAATGCCTCTTGAAATAGCTGGTATTTGGTAGGGTCTTGCATGCAATCGTGTGGAATGCGGTGTGAAAATAACAAAATCGGTGATACAAGGGTTTGGCAATCCGGGCAGTATATTCAATAACCGGGTTATAGTGGAGGAGGCGGGCGGGGGTGAATGTGGGGTATGTCCGATAAGGAGTTGGTACTGGGCTGGGTTGGATGGGCTATACAGCCAAGTCCGGATAAAGTCCGGATAAGGTCCGGATAAGGTCCGGATAAGGTCCGGATAACCTCCGGATAAGGGTACCTTTTTAGCCAAGTGACTTCGCGCTTCTTGTAATTTACGAAATCCTCCGGAGGGGTTCATTGGCGACGCAGGAAGATCTTTTTGCAACCCGGTTGAAAGGGTAACACGTGAAAAGGGTGAAAAGGAAGATCTTATAAAATTGGAATCGTGACGGTAACGGTGGTTCCTTTGGTGTACAGGCTTTCTACCATGATCTTTCCGCGCAGCCTGGTCACGAAGTCGCGAATGATCCGGTAGCCCAGGTTGCCTGTGCTATCGGTAATGAACTGGTTCTTTTCGTCTTCGAGGCGGTTTTGCAGCACTTCCAGCTCGGTGTGGGTCATGCCTTTGCCGGTATCTACTACTTTTATTTCCAGCTGGTCGTTTTCTTTTAGCAGGGCGCTTATCCTGATGATGCCGTTCTCGGTGTGTTTATTGGCATTGTCGATCAGGTTATGCAGCACGATCCGCATCAATTGTTTATCTGTCCAGACACGGATGTCTTCCGCCGTCTCTATTTCGAGTTTATTGCCATTCCAGCTTAGTATGTTGCTGAAAAAGGCTTCTGCCTCGTTGAACATCTCCTGTACCTGCACGTATTCATTGCGTATTCTGAATCCTGATTGTTGGGTGGTTAACCATACCAGGAACTCGCGTGTAAATATATCTAACTGGTCAGATGACTTTTTTAGTTCAGCCGTCAGGGCTGTAAGGGGCTTGTTATCTCCGGTAGAGAGGGTCATGTGCAGCTGGTTACTGAGCATGTTCATGAACCGGAGTGGCGAGCGAATATCATGCAGGATCACGGAGGTAAGTTTGTCTTTCAGCAGGTTGCTTTGGTGCAGGTTTTCTTCTGATGTTCTCAACTCCTGTACTGCCTGTTCCAGCTTTTCTACTGTAATGGCCTGCTCCTGTGTTCGCTCCCGCACCTGGCGTTCAAGATCCAGTTCTCTTTTTTTGTTCTTTTGGGCCTGGCGTTTGTTGTACCCATAGACTGCCACTGCCAGTAATAGTAGTATGATCAGCGAAAGTAATGTTTTGAACAGCAGGGTTTCGTACCAGTGGGGTGTTATGGAGAACGGCAATGATTTAGTTGTATAGGCATCTGCTTCAAAACCGCGACGCAGGCGAATGTCGAGGGTATACTTGCCTGGCGGCAGGTAATTGATGACGATGTTATTATCGGATGGCACCGGCGTCCATAGGTTGTCTACTCCACCGATCCTGTACTCCGGCTGAAAGTTGGCTGTATTGCCGAAATAGGGCGAATTGATCCGGAAGCTCATTTTACGAGAGCCGGGGTTGAATGCCAGGTTACCTGTGTATCTTATTTCCTGTGTATCTACCATCACCCGGTCGACATGAATATCCTGTGCGGGTAAAAAGGGCTTGACGTGTAAGGGGTTGAACCATACCAACCCTTTCATGGATGGCAGGGAAAAGGTGCCATCCTGCAAGCGAATACCTACCGGGCTGGTGCCTCCATTGAATTCGTTGGTACCAAAGCCATCGTTTTTATCGTAGTAATAATAATATACCTGCTGATCTCCATTCTGCAGCCACGATTCCAATGCTTGTTTTGGCACCTGGAACAATCCTTTGTTGGTAGGAATCCAGAAGAATCCTTTGTCATCTTCCATGAAGCAATGGGCATAGGCAAGGTAGCCCATGCGGTCCTGGGGCAATTCTATAAACCGGCCATTCCTGTAGGTATAATATCCGTCTCCATAGGTGCCGATCCACAGGCTACCGTCTTTTGCGCTGTACATGTGGCGCACATATCTGCCTTGCATCGTTTCGATGGGCGTGATCGTTTTGCTTTTTTTATTGAATGCATACAGGCCTTTAGTGGTGCCTAACCAGATGGTGGTATCGTTGAGCAGGAACATACACTGGGTACGGCCGAATGTATAGTTCTGAGAATAGATCGTTTCTAATTTACCGTCTACTACCCTACCCATTCCATTGTTGGTACTAAACCAGATAATGCCTTGCTCATCTTGTTGCATGCTGGCCAGGTAGGTATCTTTTATCATCCATCGCTTCACTTCCTGCAATTTGCTGTTCATACAAAAGAGGGTATCGCCCGCCACAAACCATAGCTGCTGTTGCCTGTCTTTCAGGATTGCGTTGGTGACCATGTAATCGTAACTGTATATTCTTTTTGCCGTGTCTTTTGTGAATAGTACGCCATTGGAAGCAAGTACTTTCATAGGTTCTATTTCGGCTGCAGCATAAAAGTTGTTTTCCAGTCCTTCCCGGAAGCGACGAACGGTAAAGGGCTGGTCTTTTATGAGGTAAAAGCCATTGGTGCTGGTGATCGCTATGTACAAGCGGTATCGTGCCGAATAAAAAATGTCTTTTACGAGGGGGAGCTGTATTTGTTGCAATAGCAGGGTCGGCTGCAATGTTTGCCCGTTGAAGCCGAATGTATACAACTTGTCGCGAAACTGGAGGAAGGCGCCTGTGGCGTTGGAGCAGAATGACGACTGTTGTCTGTTGAACCGGGCTGTTTCTTTTAGTGGTAACAGGAGTTGTTGTAATGAAGCTGTATAGTTTGTTTTTTTGCCTTCGCTGTATGCCTGGATATTACCTGCGGCATCTACTGTGAAAAGGGTACTTTTCACAAAAAAGTGCTGGTACGTTTTCAGGTCGTACCTGTCTACGCGCTGAAAGTGTCCTTTGCTGAAATAGCTGATGTCCTCACCGCTTATGAACCAGACATTGCCTTTGTCATCGGGATAAAACTCCTGCATGGCCGTATAGTACTTAGTGGCCACCAATTCTTCCATGATGCGTGCCGAGTCGGCTTTGTTTTCGAGGTAAGTGCGCATGTCTACTACATAGCCGTGCCGGCTGGTGAGGTAGTTGTGCCTGGCTACTGCACCGCCCACCGGCACTATTTGTCCATCCGGTTTTATAGCATGTATGCCGGTCGATTCGTCTGGAAAAAGCAGGTTGCCGGCTGCGTCTCTGTTGATGGAGTAAATGCGGTTTGAGCTGAGGGTCGGGACATTGCGGGTATGAAAATGCCTGAATTCCCTGCCATCGAACCTTACGACGCCTGACTGGGTGGCAAACCAGTAGTAGCCATTGTTGTCTTCGCCGAAACCGGTAACATCATTGGAGGGCAATCCATTCTCATCATCGTAATGGATTACATACTGGCTGGTGAATGGCTGCGGCTGCCGGGCCACCACTCCAGCGGGGCATAGTTGAAGCAGGAAAAGAATGGCCATTAAGCCATACCATTGGGATAACTTCATAGGCACATGTGGATGCCTGTCAGGGCATCTTATCATGCCTTAAATATACGGTTAACTTTTATTCCCCGAAATGCCATTGGCATCATACAGCCGGGCGAGGTCGGCCAACTGAATAATATTTTGCACGTTCAGTTTTTCGAAAATGTGTGCTTTGTGGGTACCAACGGTGGATGCGTGGAGATTCAGTGACTCTGCAATTACCGATACCGAGTCGCCGCGGGTAAGGCGCATGGCTACGTCGAACTCCCGGTTGCTCAGTTCATCGAAGGGGTTGTCTTTCTTTTTTTCGAGGGCATCCATGGATATGATCTGCGCCAGGGCGGGGCTGATATAACGGTTACCTTTCAGGACTGTCCAGATCGCTTTTTTAATTTCTTCTTCGGGTGATTCTTTATTGAGAAATCCTTTGACGCCCATTTTCAGGAATCTTCTACCATACCATTCTTCGGGGTTCATGGTGAAGATGAGTATATTCAAGTGGGGTGTAGCTGTCAACAGGTAACTGATGAAATCAATGGTGTCTGTACCGGGGATATTAACATCGAGTATGACGAGTTCGTAAGTATTCTTTTTGAGCAGCGCTACTGCAGCGTCGCCGCTTTTTGCCTCATCTATTACAGCGGAGGGTATTTCCTGTCGAATGAGAAAGGCTATGCCTACTCTAATGATAGAATGGTCGTCGATAATTAAGATTTTGGCCATCGGTACGTGGTTAATGCTATACAAAAATATATAATACAATAAGCATTTTACTGGTTATTCTGATATTTATGCATCGAATAATAATGATTGTTTAATAGTTATTTTTCTATCAGTACTATTTCCATCTGGTGCCGCCTTTAAAATTGTACCATCAAAAGTCAAATACGGCCTGTCATTCAAGTTCGACCGGGGTATTTCTGTATCGTTTTTCTAATAGTTTACCCCATAGTTGTAATTCTAAATTAAGGTAGTGAAAATTTGATCCTGCACTATTGTTTGTGAACAGCCATTACATTTGTACCAGACCGTTTGTTATCAGCCACTCCGGCAAACTGCCTTTCCTTTTTATATCCTTTTCATTTTACCCTTGAAAGTGCGCATAGCGTGTCTTACAGGGCAGGTTCACCGAAATAGTAGCAGCAACATTAAATTATTGATATACCGGTATACTATACCGAAAGTTCTTTTGCACAGGCGATGAGAACAATGGGAAATCAGAAAGGCTTCCACTGTGAAGGTTTGGTACAGAAGATTTTTCACATCCATGGGGGATCGTTGGGAAGGTCGACCGTATAGAGCCGCACGTGTTGGGAGTCTTTTCTGCTTTTTATGATGTCGAAACTATTGTTAGCGGTTTATTCCCGCAAAGTCCAATATGCTACGCTCTCCGATTTCTATGTTCTATGAACAAGCTAATCCGTACCCTATTTGACTTCTTCAGTAGCTACGGGTAGCAATATGGTGAAAGTGGTTCCTTTTCCCAATTCACTGGTGACACTGATCATGCCTCCATGTCGTTCTACAATTCTTTTACATACTGCCAGGCCGATACCGGTGCCACTATACAATTTCCGGTTGTTTAATCGCTTGAATACGACGAATACCTGATCGGCATACTTTTGTTCAAAGCCGATCCCATTGTCTTTAAAAATGATTTCTGCGTACTGTCCGGCAGGTAGTACTATCGTTGTACCGCGTAGCTCTATTCGGGGTTGTTGCTCACTGAATTTGAGTGAATTGCTTAGCAGGTTGGTAAAAAGCTGACGTAGCTGCTGGGCATCTCCCTTGACTGCCGGCAGGGGGCCCCCTACTACCTCTATGATTGCTTTTTTCTGTTCGATCACTACTTCAAAATCGCTTTTTACATCCTGTAATACCTGATTGAGATCGACAGGGCCAAAGGCGTAATCGGATTTTGCCAGTCTGGAGTAGTTCAACACGTCTTTGATGAGACTGGACATGCGTTTGGCAGAAACGCTTATTTTGTTGTAGTAAGACTCTACGGCTGCGGCATCATGTATGTTCATCTTCAGCAGTTCTACAAAGGTCTGGATCTTACGCAAGGGTTCCTGCAGGTCGTGGCTGGCTATGTAGGCATACTGCTCCAATTCATAGTTCGACCTCTCCAGTTCCTCGTTCATGTGTACCAGTTCACTCGTTCTTTGCTCTACTGTTTTCTCTAATTGATCTTTGAATTTCTCTTTGGCTTCTGCGATGAGTTTTTCCGCCGCTTTCTGGCCGGTAATATCACGGGCTATTTTGGAGGCGCCTATGATCCTGCCATCACTGCTTTTGATGGGTGAAATGGTGAGTGATATATCCAGTATTTTTTTGTCTTTCGTGATGCGTTTTGTCTCAAAGTGGTCAACACGCTCTCCTTTTTTCAGTCGCTCGATTATTGCCGGCTCTTCTTCCAACCGATCGGCAGGGATGAGTATTGTGATGGGTTGCCCAATTACTTCGGCTGCTTTGTAGCCAAAAATCCTTTCTGCCGCATCGTTCCAACTGGTAATGAGGCCTTCCATTGTTTTACTGATGATGGCATCATCGGAAGAGCTGACAATTGCTGCCAGGTGGGCCTCTCTTTCGAGGAGTGCCTTGAAGTAAGCATTGTTTATTTTGAGCTCATCATTCATAATAGCGGCTTTCATCTGGTACCAGCTTTAGGCTTTATATGTATAATGATCATCATTTAAAAAAATGTGCCAGCCTGCTCCTGCGTTCTTCCCCGCACGACTTGTGCTCAAGGCAGCGTCTGGCCGCCCTGGTGCGGGTAGCCAACACATCATTTTGTATTAAAATGAAATTAATGATAAAAATTGTTATTCATTGCGTAAAGCCTTGATCGGGTTGGCGAGGGCCGCTTTCAAAGCCTGGTAACTTACCGTCAGGACCGCTATCAATATTGATACCAGGCCTGTAATGCCGAATACCCACCAGCCGATCTCAATGCGATAGGCAAAGTGCTGCAGCCAGCTATGCATCATCCACCAGGCGATGGGTGAAGCAACGAGGAATGCTATGAATACGAGTTTCAGGAAGCCGGTTGATAATAAGGTAACGAGTGCCGATACTGACGCGCCGAGTACTTTGCGCACGCCTACTTCTTTGGTCCTGCTTTCGGCCATGTAGGTGGCGAGGGCAAATAAACCAAGGCAGGAGATGAGGATGGTGAGCCCTGCGAAAATAGCAGCCAGCGTACCTGTATATTTCGTACCGCTGAATTTATCGGTATGGGCTTCAGCTGTCATGTAGAGATCGCAAGGGTAACCGGGATTGAACTTTTTAAATATCTGTTCTACTTTTTGCAGGCTGGCTCTGGACTCATCTTTCAACCGGAAGCTGATGGCGCCAAACCAATCTTTATCAGGCCCCTGCAACACGATTGGCCATATGGGCTGAAAGGGTGAACCGGGTATGAAATCGCTGACAACGCCTACTACGTGCCAGCTTGTTTTTTCATCTTTTATGATCTGCCCCACGGGCTGGGTCAATTTCATTTTCTTTACGGCCGATTCTGTGAGCAGCATTGCTGTTGAATCGGTGGGGTATTCTGTGGTATTGATATCACGCCCTGCTATCACTTTCAAACCCATAGTCCGCGTGAAATCATTATCGGCCAGGAACTGCAAAAAGCTCAATTTTTCGTCGGGTGCTTTGCCTTCCCAGCTATAGCGGTTTGAATTGCTCCAGATATCTGTAATGGGGCAATTGGTGCGGGTGACGGCTGTGGCCACTCCGCTGTTGAGTAATTCATTTTTGATCAGCTGGTAATTCCTGCTCATATCGCCTTTGACGTATACGAATGCCAGCTTATCCATATTGACGCCTACATCTCTGTGTTGTACATGTAGTATCTGCCGGTAAATAATGAGTGTGCAAATGATGAAAACAATGGCAAATCCAAACTGTACTACTACCAGCACTTTACGGGGTGTTACGAGTGCATGTACTGTCTTGAATGTGCCTTTCAATACTTTTACTGCCCTGAATGCCGAGAGGTAAAAGGCCGGATAGCTGCCTGCCAGCAGGCCTGTGAATATGATAAAGGCCACTCCTGACAACCAGAAAGTTATTTGGTTGTAAGGAATAACGAGCTCTACTCCTGTCAATTTGTTGAACCACCCGAGAACTGATTGTGCAATGATGAGGGCCAGCACTCCCGCTGCGGAGGCTATGATGACTGATTCGGTAATAAACTGGGTGATCAATGCTCCTCTTCCTGCGCCTGCTACTTTGCGGATGCCTACTTCTTTGGCTCGTTTTTCGCTGCGGGCTGTACTCAGGTTCATGTAGTTGATGCAGGCTATGAGCAAAATAAATGCGGCTATGATGCCCAATAATCGTACTACTTCGATGTTTCCTCCTACGATCTTTCCATTCTCAAAGCGACTCCATAATTCCCATTTACGCATTGGATGAAGAAATAGTTCTATTGCTTCCTTGGGCGCGTTTTTCTTAACGAGGTTTGCGATTAGTTTGTTGGCAGCTTCTTCTGTTACGCCGGGTTTCAGCATCACATAGGTTGTAATGGAACTGGAGCCCCAATCGGTGTTATTCCATCCTACTTCCTTCGTGTAGCTCCATGGCACAAGGTAATCGAAATTGAAGCGTGTATTTTGCGGCAGGTCTTTTAAAACGCCTGTTACTGTAAAGTTGACGTTGCTATCGATCCTGATCACTTTACCCATTGCTTCTTCTTCACCAAAAAGCTTGTTTGCTGTTTTTTGTGTGATCACGATGGTATGGGGACTATTCAATGCAGTGCCTGGATTGCCTTTGAGCAAGGGGAAGTCGAATACGTTCAAAAAGGCTGAGTCTGTAAGAAATCCTTGTAGTTGTAATTGTTTATCGCCATATTTCAATACGAAGGCTCCTACCCAGTTGGTGCGTACTACCTCTTCTATCTGTGACCAGCCTGCTTTCAATGCCGTCCCCACCGGATGGGAGGTGGCGCCCCAAACATCTGTTTTGCCATCGTACTGCGCACGGTTGTATAGCTGGTAGATACGGTCTCTTTTAGCATGGAAACCATCGAAGGTGTATATGTTCTGTATCCACAGTAAAAGCAGGATCGCTCCGGCCATACCTACTGCCAGACCGACGATGTTGATGAAGGAAAATGTTTTGTTGCGTAATAAAGTGCGGAAGGATGTTTTTAAGTAATTGTTCAGCATATCCCTGCTATTGGACAGGGTGCTGGCGAAGCGGGCTGTTCTGTTGGGTCTTTTTTTCCAGGTAACCCGGCTGGCGATATGTGGGGTTGAACGAAGGGCGCCTGATGGCTTATCGGCCATCTTTTGTTTGAGGCGTTCGAATGCTTCTTCCACTCCTTCGCTGTCTGATGCTTTTGCCCGAGACCACATATTGAGCATCATTTCCACCGTATATGTCATGTCCGGATACTTGTACAGGAGCTGTTCCAGCTCTTTACGTTCTGCATCGGTGGCTTCGCCCGCCAATTTGCGAGCGACCAACGCCCATATACGATCTTGTTCCTGCATGGCTAACTTATATAATGTCTATATCCATTGGTATGCCAATATACTATTTTTTTGATAACCAATGCTTTAGAGCTCATTAAAGTCTGTTTAATCGTCCGGTTCCGGTACAAGGTGTTCGCTTTGCCGGACGGACAAACGCCCGACAAGCGCTACGGCCTACCGGGGAATTATCATAGTGTAACAGACGTATGGCTTCCTTAAAATGTTACAAAACAGCCTTTATTTATGCTTCTTATTTGCTATGATGATTTGCCAGTTATTTTTCCTACCAGCAAATCGCCTTTTTCGGGTTATTTCCATGTTATGGTAACTGTTGCAGTGCGTTGTATTTCCTTTGTGAGGAACTGACGGAATGTGGCTTCACTGGCAAACTGGGGATCGCTGGGTTGCCAACCGGCATAAAAGCGATAAGTTACCGCATCGTTGCTGGTGTTTAGTGCTACCGCATAGGTGTTCTGGACATCCGTATTGGCGTTAGGGGTAGTGATAAAGCTATTGAATGCTTTTTTTGACACTACTATAGCCATTCCGAGGTTGTCTTTGTTTTCACTTTGCGCATCGTAGGTATATAGTGCCGTATAATCTGCTGTATCTATCGTTTTAGATTCGTGGCTATGCAGGTTTACAATACCGGTTACCAGTTTAGAACCTGCAGGTGCTCCTCCGAGGTATACATTGCTTTCATAGAAATATTGTCCGCCCCAGATGCTGATCTCTTCTGCTACTGCTATCACCTGTGTTGTGTCCAATGCTTTCCAGGCAGGGTATTGCAGGCGGAAGATAGCGCGTACAGGACCGTCTGCTACTTTTTGATATACGATGCTTCCCATATTCACTCCTCCCAGCCGCACCAGTGTATCTTTACCTGCTGCATCTTTCATCTGCAAAGCCAATGAACCTGCACCCAGTGACTTCCCTACTTTCAGGATGTCCATGCCCCAATCGGCGAGTGCATGATAGTTTTTGCCGGTATCGGCCCCTACTTCATCCAATACCATACGGGAAGTGGTTTTGCCCCAGATATCTTTTCCGTTGCGCACGTCAAAGTAAAGACGAAATCCTACTTTATCATTTTCCCAGGCTGGTCCTTCTGTTAAAAATGGAGGCAAGGGTTGTTTGCTGAAGTCGGTAGCAGGCTGACCGGCTGGTACTGTGTCGCTCTGCAGGTCGTTGCCAAAAGTATTGTCTGCATTCTTGCGCATGTGGCGAACATGTGCCAACACTGCTGCTTTCACTGTAGCGGGTGCATCGGATACTTCTACATCCAATGTCTTTTTTTCGCCTGCCTGTAATGGCAACAGGAAAGCGATCTCATCCCAGGTACCATCTCCATCACGATCATCATGCTGCACTACCAGCGGGCGGCCACCCTCTTTGAGTATAATGTATTTACCGGGCGTGAGACTGTCTACTTTTTTCTCCAACTCAGTACGTTTCAACACCACCAGTTCACCGGGCCTGTCGATGCCTGTATTTTCTATTATCAGCCGGGATGCTTTTTTATCACTGCAAGCTGCGGCTACTATGGTTATGATCATCATCCATACTGCCAGTCTTTTCAAAACGTAAAATTTCATATTGCAATATTTTTAGGAATGCTGTTTGGTGGCACAATATAAATGGTTTCTTGTCACGCACAAGCACCCGGCAGCACCTGGCTATACGGCATCCTTGCGCCAGTCAGGGCTATTTTAGAGCGATACGGCTCCTACCCGACTTGTAGTCTAATGGTCAGGGGGTGCTCTATGGGTGGTCAGGGAATGGTCAGGGAATGCTCTAAACACTGTGCATTCCCTGAGTATACGCAGAGCATGTTCAGACAATACTTTGAGCATACAACATGCATTCTCCTACCATTATACTACAATCCAGCCATCCTACCGCTACCACCTGACTATCGAAGCCTGGCTTATTTCACCAGTCTTTTTTCGAGCTCTTCCAATGATACGCCTTTTGTTTCCGGCACTTGGGTAAGTACCCAAATAAGCTGCAGTACCATCATAAAGGCGAAGAATGCAAAAATTGGCCAGGGGTCTTTCCCAAAAACTCCTTTTTCTTTATCCAGGAAAACAGGTACTATTAACGCGATAACAGCCGCAAAGACCCAATGTACGCTGGCCCCAAAAGACTGCCCCGTATCCCTTACCTTGTTGGGGAAGATTTCAGCGATGAACACCCATATTACGGCGCCTTGCCCTACTGCGTGCGACGCTATAAACATTAAGAGGAAGGTCATTAAAAATCCCGGCCCTGCACTGGCATAAAAGGACCAAGCCACCATTGAAAGGCTAACTATATATCCGATTGAACCAATGATCAACAACGTTTTTCTCCCCACCCGGTCGATGAGGTACAATCCTACAAAAGTGAAAATAAGGTTAGTGCCTCCGATGGCAATGGAGTTCAACAGCGACTCTTTGGCAGCGAGCCCTGCTCTTTCCAATATTTCCGGTGCATAATATAAAATGAAGTTGATGCCTGACCACTGGTTGAAAAAAGCCACCATGAATGCCAACCATAGTATGGTCTTATAGCGGGCTGTGAAAAAGCCCGTATTGCTACCGGCAGCCGCTTCGCCCTGAAGGCTTTGTTTGACGGAATCGATCACTTCATCTACATTGTTAAAACCCAGTTTTGACAATATTTTCCGGGCTCCTGCTTCATCATTTCTGTTAGCCATCAGCCATCGTGGGCTTTCGGGTATACTCACTACCATTATAGTGTATAGTAGTGAAGGCAGGGCCATGATGCCCAGCATCCAGCGCCAGTCGTTGGCGCCTCCTACTCCTTTCAGGAAGTAGTTGGACAGAAAGGCTATGAATATTCCGAATACAATATTGAATTGGTACATAGCTACCAACCGGCCGCGGGTGGCAGGGGTAGATATTTCAGAAATATAAGTAGGTGCAGCAACGGAAGATACACCGATGCCCAGCCCGCCGAGGAACCGGAAGAAAGAGAATGTGTAAGGATCCTGAGCCAGGGCGGAGCCTACTGATGATACCGTGAAAAGAATTCCGATCCAGAGTAATACTTTTTTCCTACCATAGCGCTTTGTCGGTGCTCCACTAAACAGGGCTCCTACTACGGTACCCCACAAGGCCATGGACATGATAAAAACACCGTGGAACCAGGTGGAAGTGTGCCATAGTTCTTTGATGGGCAGGTTGGCCCCTGAGATAACTACGGTGTCGAACCCGAAGATGAAACCGGCCAGCGAGGCGATAAGGGAAATGCCCAAAAGGTTACCCGAAGAGGGGCCGGCAGTGTGTTGCCCTGGCAGAGCAGTCGTGTTGGTTGGCGCTTGCATGTTGAGTTAATTAGCCTACTAATTTACCCAGTGCTTTGGGTTTTAGTGGATAGAAGCGAAGATATCTTTTTAGTTGATCTACATCAAAATCCACCTGATCGCATTAATTTAGTTAATCGCTCATCCGGGAATGCTCGTAAATGATGTGATCGGAAGCTTTTGCAGTGATTATACGGGCTTGGGTTTAGCTTTTATTTTGTAAACTTGCACCTGCAGTTGAATCTGTATAAATAAGGCATGTACAGCCATATTGCGGTTCCGGCAAGCTACTATCATTAGCATTCTCTCCCCTTACAGTGAATGGTGTTGCCGGGGATTGATTTTTGTGCTCATTCTTCCCAGGAAAGGTTAAGCCTTATCTAATCGACCTTGCCATATTGGTGGGGAAGTAATTTTATTTTTATTCATTAATCAATAAAAGCCATCAACCGCAATATCCCGATGACCCCGAATTTCCAGGATACAGCATGGATCGCAGCCTTCCGGGAAGGGAAAGCGGGCACGTTTGAACAGGTGTTTAAAGAGTATCACCGTTCGATGTGTTATCTGGCAGAGAAGTATCTTCTTGATAAGGAAGAGGCGGAGGATGTGGTAGCGGACGCTTTCACCAAATTGTGGCATGGGCGGATGCAATTCAGCGATGCGGGGCATATTAAAGGTTTCCTGATCACCAGTATCCGGAACGCCTGTCTGAATCTCTTAAAACAAAAGCAGCGCAGGTCTGCCTCTAATAATGAGTTGGCTTATCTTTTAGCAGACAAAGAGGATGATTTCTTCCGTAAACTGGTAGAAACCGAATTGTTGAAGAAGCTATATCCTTTTATTGAACAATTACCCAAACAGTGCCGGGCAGTCTTCGAGCAGGTCTATTTTGAAGGCTCAAGTATCGAAGAAACGGCTACCAAGCTTGGCATTTCTACCCGGAATGTGCGTAGCCAAAAAAGCAGGGCCGAACAACTGTTAAGGGATAAAATTCTTCTTATTTCATTCATTTACTGCCTCATGAGCATGCAGAATAATACTCATATTGATAGTAATCTACCCTCCATCCCCGAGGAGAAAAAAGAAAAGTAAAAAAATCTGAAAATTCTTTTTGTCAAAAGTCTGTGCTCGTTGTTCATTTAACAGGAACCGCCGAGTAAATGGATCAAAACTCAATTATTTCTACCTTATTACTTATGGAAAAAGTCGAAAAAATAACAGGTCTCATTAATAAGTATCGGGAAGGGATATTGAGTCAAGATGAACAAGGTGAGTTAGATACGTGGTTGGCCGAATCGACTGAAAATCGCTCTTTATTTGAGGAATTGACAGATAAAACGACTTTAACTGATAAGCTGAAATCTTATTCAGCAATAAACAGTGAGGCGATATGGCTGAAAACATTGCAGCAGATTGGGCCTGATACCAAGGTAAAACGTTTGTATCCTGTTCAACGGACATGGTGGAAATATCCTGCTGTTGCTGCCGCGGTAATAGGTATATCAGTAGCTGGCTGGTTATATTTAAAGCCAACAGCGAATCAGCCAGTTGCCGAGACTCCAGTAGACACTAAGAACTCTATTGCGGAGATTGTTCCCGGGAGTACCAAGGCGATACTGAAGTTGAGTGATGGCAAAGAGATCGTACTTGACAATGCTAATAATCAGGAAAAGATCCAGCAAGGCGCCATTACCATATCAAAGATCAATGGACGGTTGATATATAATGATGAGAATGCAGCGAATGGTCAGGATCCAATAACGGTTGGATCAACAGTTCTTTACAACACTGTAACTACCCCCATGGGTGGCCAGTACCAGGTTATACTTCCTGATGGCAGTATAGTCTGGCTCAATGCGGCTTCATCATTGCGTTTTCCTATAGCCTTCGCCGGTGGTGAAAGAAACGTTTCACTAACCGGTGAGGCTTTTTTTCAGGTTTCTCCAATAGCCAATAAACCTTTCAAGGTGGCTATAGAGACTCCGGAAGGAAATGAAGGGAATGTGGAAGTGCTGGGAACGCAATTTAATATACATGCTTATACAGAGGACGGAGGGGTTAAAACCACTCTCCAGGAAGGCTCTGTAAAGCTTACGACCAAGGCTTCCAACAAGCAGGTTTTAAAACCGAACCAAGAAGCAACGGTAGATAAAAGTGGAAAGATAATCGGTGTGAAGAAAGTAGATATCGCCGCCAGTCTGGCCTGGAAAAACGGGGAATTTAATCTTGAACAAGATGTAAAGTCTCTGATGCAGGACATCGGCCGGTGGTACAACGTGAAGATCGAGTATGCTGGCAAAGTACCAAGCGGATCGTCATTAAACGGTCAAATACCTCGCGATCTTCCGGTTAAAGAGGTGTTAGACATACTAAAAAAGTACGGAATAGAAGGTCAACTAAATGAAAAGGCGCGAAAGATAGTGGTTATATAGATTGTAATCCGGTCTTAGTCAAAGAGTTAATTAAAAGGTCACTTTAAAAATATTAGGAAAAACAGATTTCCCATTAATCATTAGACCAATCCACCTGTGCTGCATGATGTATAAAACATGCAGCAATCTTTTTGAACTGCGAACCAAGAGTTATATTTGCTCATGGTTCGCAGTTCTTCTTTTATATCCCTGTGAAAAACCTTTGCCTGGCAACACGGGGATGTATGTTTCCTAAGCGGGGAGACAGGTAACCATAACAACTGGGCATAAGTGAAAAGAACCATCTACTTACTGGTAGCCATTACTTGCTTGCTGATGAGCCTCCCCGGATTAGCTCAACGGATTACTATTTCCCAAAAGAACGCCCCTCTTCGAACTATTTTTACAAGCATCAAAGAACAAACGGGTATTTCCGTCATCTACGAAACGCCGCTTCTCAGAAATGCAAACAGGGTAACGCTTCAGATCAACGATCTTCCATTACAAGATGCACTGAAGCTGATCTTTGAACATCAGCCCATCCGGTATGAATATACTCCTGGCAGCAAAGTTATTTTGTTATTTCCTGCACCACTGACTTCTATACAATCGCCCACCCAATCGGCAGCACCAACTGGAAAAATAAATATCAAAGGGAGGGTTACTACAGTGTCGGGCGAGCCTGTGGCGAGTGCGACGGTGATTGCACCAGGTAGTAGTCTGCAAGCGACTACTAATGAGCATGGAGATTTTGTGCTGAATAATGTGAGCAGTAATGAAAAGCTGATCATTAGTCTGGTTAGTTATGAAACCGAGGTTATTGAGGTGAATAGCAGGAAAGAGGTAAACATTACTTTGTACCCATTGGCCAAGGAGTTGTCGGAGGTGGTTGTTTCTACTGGGTTTCAAAAGCAGTCGATAGAGCGTCTTACTGGTTCGTTTAGTAAAGTAAATCAGGAATTGTTGAACCGGCGGGTATCTACTACGGTGTTAGATCGATTGGATGGAGTGACGAGTAGTTTGTTGTTTAACAAGAATGTTCAAATCGGTAGTATTACGAATCCTTCGACCATTAGCATACGAGGCCGCAGTACCATTTATGCCAATCCCGAGCCACTTATCATTTTAGATAACTTCCCTTACACAGGAGATGTAAACAATATTAATCCCAACGATGTAGAAAGCATTACCGTATTGAAGGATGCCGCCGCTGCTTCTATCTGGGGAGCCTATGCAGCTAACGGGGTAATTGTAATTACTACCAAAACAGGAAAATACAAACAAGACATCAAGCTTTCCTTTAACTCAAATATCACCGTGGGTGAAAAGCCTGATCTTTATTATGAACCGACACTAGGATCCAGTGACTATATTGATGTGGAAAGGTTTTTGTTTAACAATGATCACTATGTTAACTTAGAAATTGACCCTCGACGACGCGCTTTTTCCCCTGCTATAGAGATCATGATCCTTGAGAGAGATGGACAATTATCTTCATCGCAAGCAATAGCGCAATTGAACCTCTTGCGTCAACAGGACGTACGGGTAGATAGAGAAAAATACTTTTATCGCAGAAGTACTAACCAGCAATACGCCATAAGTGCCAGTGGCGGAGGCCTTCATAATCAATATTATTTTTCCGCTGGCTATGATAAAAATTTGAGTAACCAAGTAGGAAACCAATATGACCGAGTTACACTTAATGCTAATAATACATATGCCTGGCTTAATCGAAAATTAGAACTAAGTACGGGCATAATCTTTTCGTCAAGTCAAATCAAACAAGCGGCGGTCTTCTTACCTATTTATCCTTACGTTGACTTCGCGGATGCCAATGGACAAGCTTTATCTGTTAATTATGGGATAAGGCAACCATATATTGATACCGCAGGAGGAGGACGATTGTTAGATTGGAACTATAGGCCATTGGATGAATTGCGATTAGCCAATAATAAAACCACACTTACTGATTATCGTATCAATATCGGATTAAAGTATACCATATTTAAAGGTCTTACAGCCAACATTCTTTATCAATACAATAGAGGATTTTCGGAACAACGGAATTTGCGCAGCCTAGAAACTTATTATACGCGAGACCTCATTAATCAGTTTACCCAAATTGGCCGTGACTCAATTATAACCCCAATACCCTATGGGGCTATCTTAGACAAAACTAGCCTTAATTATCAAGCACATAACGTACGAGTACAAATAGATTATAACCATACATGGAATTCTAATCATACTATAAATGTCTTTACTGGCGCTGAATTACGGAGTCTTACAAATCAAGTTACCGGCAATCGTTTGTATGGATATGATCCAGACCGGCAAACCAGTCTACCAGTTGATTACATAAAAGCCTTCCCATTATATCAAAATCCGTCCTCTCAATTGAGGATTCTTAATATCGATAATAATGTTCAAAAAATCGATAGATATATTTCCTATTTTATTAACGCTGCTTATACGATAGGACAACGTTATACAATCTCTGCCAGTGCTCGCAAAGATGAGTCGAACATCTTTGGCGTAAAAACAAATCAAAAAGGAATACCGCTTTGGAGCACAGGCATCAGTTGGGAAATAAACAAGGAAAAATTCTACCGTCAGGCTAACTGGCTCCCATATCTTCGGTTACGCCTTACACATGGTTATAATGGTAATGTAGATAGAAGCGTATCAGCTTTTACCACAGCCGTTATTGACGGCTTAAACAATTATGGCTCTTTACCTGGGCACATCATCAACCCACCTAACCCAGCTCTACGTTGGGAAAAGGTTCAAATGACTAATTTAGGTGTAGACTTTGCCAGTCTAAATAACGTTATCAGCGGCAGCGTGGAATATTATTATCGGCATGCTAAAGACTTGATTGGCTATAGCCCACTTGATCCAACGACGGGCATGGCTATCTTCCGTGGCAATACAGGCGATATGAAAGGACAGGGTGTAGATATTACTCTCAATACCCAAAACATTTATCAAAATAAAGTTAAATGGGTAAGCACCCTTCTATTTAGTTTTACAAAAGATGAAGTAACTGCTTATAAAATACGTCAAAGTACCATCAACTCTTATCTCAATCCTGACTTATTCAATCCGTTAGAAGAAAAACCCCTATATGCAGTGTACAGTTTACGCTGGATGGGACTCGATCCGCTCACCGGTGACCCGCAAGGGTTGTTGAATAACGAAATAAGTAAGGATTACAAGGCAATTCTTAATTCAACTGATGTTAGTAATCTGCTATACATCGGCCCAGCCAATCCTGTTTTTTTTGGCAGCATCCGTAATACGCTTCTCTGGAAGCAATTTCAACTTTCTTTTAATATTACCTGGAAGGCTGGGTATTATTTCAGGAGGCAATCTGTCAGTTATAATGAATTATTTACTGGCGGTATTGGTCATACGGATTATACTAAGCGTTGGCAAAAACCAGGAGATGAGGCCGGCACTAATGTCCCTTCCATGCAATATCCTGCTACTGAATTGAGAGATAATTTTTATAAATTTTCTAGTGTATTAATCGAAAAGGGCGATCATATTCGTTTGCAGGATATTAGACTAAGCTATGATTTTAGTAAACAAGAGCTTAACCGGTTACCCATCCAGTCTTTACAGTTCTATATATACGCTAATAATATAGGTTTATTATGGAAGGCTAATAAACAAAATATAGATCCAGACTACCTATATACAATGCCAGCGCCACTTACCATAGCAGGCGGAATAAAAATTAACTTTAAATAATAACTATGAATAAGCTGCAAAAAATGTGCATCTTGTTCCTAGCTGCTTCTATAGTAGGAACAGCAAGCTGCAATAAAAAAGAGTTTCTCGAAGCAAAACCTAATTCGGAGCTTTTTGTTCCAACCACGCTGGATGATTTTCAAGCTTTACTCGACAATGATGTTGTTATGAACGAAACGCCGGTATTGGGCGATTTGTCAGCCGATAACTTTTATACACCTATTTCCTATTGGCAAGGGCTTGGTGTAAAAGAAAAGAACACTTATATATGGAATCCTGAAACCTTTGAAGGGTTAGCAGGCAATATCCCTGACTGGAACACACCTTATACGCAAGCTTTCTACGCCAACGTAATATTAGAAAGCCTAAGTAAACTACCTATTACAAACAGCAATATTAACAGATGGAAAGCAATCAAAGGCGCTGCCCTTTTTGCAAGGGCTCATGCTTTTTATCAAGTTGCGCAACTTTTTGCGCCCGTATACAATAGCAATAATAGCGGCGAAAATCAAGGAATACCTTTACGACTTACGCCTGGAGTGGATGAAACATCAGTCCGTTCTTCCCTCCAAGTGACTTACAACAGGATTGTCGACGATCTACGAGAAGCCAGCAATTTATTACCCAAAGAAATACCTTTTGCTAATCGTAACAGATCTTCTAGACCCGCTGCTTTTGCACTATTGGCCAGGGTATATCTAAGTATGGACAAATACTTAGATGCAAAGAAATATTCAGATAGTTGCCTGCAGTTACACAATGTTTTGATAAAGTATGACACTCTCAATTATCAAGCTAACATCCCTTTTACCAAATTCAATGCAGAAACCATTTATCATAGTCAATTTATTACTGGCAATTTATTGCGGGGGCTTTCGATTCCTAACTGCATAGTAGACTCTTCTCTTTATAGAAGCTATGAACCTAACGATCTACGAAGTGCGACCTTTTATCGCATACATCCTACTACCAACAACATAAATCCTAAAGGGAGCTACACTGGCACTAACCAATTGTTCACTGGCTTGGCAACTGACGAAGTATATCTTATTCGGGCCGAATGTGAAGCCCGGCTTGGAAATACTCAAGCAGCTATGAATGATCTAAATCATCTATTAGCAGCACGTTGGAAAGCCAATACATTTGTCCCCCTATCTGCGCCAAATGCAGACTCAGCTTTAAAGATCATTTTAATTGAAAGAAGAAAGGAATTGCCTTTTCGCGGCTTGCGGTGGACAGATTTACGCCGTTTCAATAAAGCAGGAGCCAATATCACATTAATCCGTAAGCTGGGAAACCAAACTTATGAGTTAAAGCCTAATGATCTTCGCTATACTTTATTGATCCCTCCTGATGTGATCGTCTTAAGTGGCATACCACAAAATCCCCGATGATTGTAAATAAAAAGGTCCCGCTAAAAGCGGGACCGCACTAATCAAATACCATTAACCATTAAACCTTATCCTATGAAAACATAAATCTAAAACATTTTTCTGATAAGGTAAAAACTTACGGATCAACATTTTGACTAACAACTGTTTAGAAGACTTATTAATCATTGATTAACATTCTTTTAGTTGCTAAACCGTTTTTTTCAGGGAATACGAGAATTAGCAGCAAAAAAATTGTTGTTGACCGTATACTCAGAACTCAGGTGTTTCCAAAAAGATGAGGAGTAATTGTTATATAAACATTTATTTTTCAGCTTTACGACTAGACCAGTCATTGTAAACTCCTGATCTGCATGGCCAATACACATTGGGTTGTGTTTCGGGATTAGGTTTATAATAGGTGCATGTACTTGATATTTCCTCATCGCAGTCAAAATCCAGCCCGAATTCGCCTGCAGGAAAATACGTACTGCCAATTTTACGATACTGTTGATTATGCTCGCATTGAAAGCAACTCGGCCTGGTTGCAAAAGCACTGGCAAGGGCAGCGACGGCAGCCAATGCCATGATTGAAAATCTCCTTTTCTTCATAAATGGGTTTTAAGATAGATAGATAAATAAAAAATGCCTACTCTTTTATATAGGTTTTCGGCTTCTCCTGAATGTGTTTTTTCACTTTCAGGAGCTATTGATTCTTTGTTTATGAAATGTTCGGGTTCGCCTCTCTTTTTTTGAGTAGGATTCCAGCAGTTGCCACCCCAACGAAGAAAAGGTTGAACACTAAATGCTGGCCCCAGGTTAGATTTTCGATTACGCCACCGCAAGCGCAGGGTCTTCTGCCAAACACATTGATCAATACAAGAAATGTATAGACAGTAAATAATAGCATAAGGATAAGTGAAGCGCGGAAGCCCATAAGTTGTGTGCGCCCAAACATTAGCAACAATGAAATAATGATCTCTATGGCGGGGAGTGTCCAAACTATTATAGGCGTCAGCCAGTTTGGAAAAGGCTGATTGTTCATCTGTCCGACAAACGTGTTGAAAGCAAGCCACTTGCTTACGCTCGTATATACAAAAAGAAGGATCAACAAGGATGATAGGATCTCAACTACGATCTTACGTTTCATATTGATTAGAAATAGATAACAATACCGGTCCACAGGACATAACCCGTCCAGGATAATAGACATATCAGCAGCAAATCAGTTTGCGTGATTTTAACAATCGTTGTGTCGGAAAGGTAAAATGGTGGGAAAAAGTGAACTAATGATAATGGGATGCCTTGGAAACAAATGTAACTAAAAAGGTTCCAGATTGTATTGTTATACCAATAATCATTTAGACAATAAATGATTTATATCAATTGCAAACGGCTGTTAGGGGTTTACGGTTGGGACACGAGGAGAGTAGTAACACACGATCGTAGAAAAGGCGAGAACGAGAGATGATTAGTAAAACACACAAGCGATCAATCAGCGTCCTATAAAGATAATATCCTATATGAAAACAGCAAAATATTTATCTGCAACGGGTTTGCATTAGCTATTATAAAGGTTTTGTCCTACTGGCTTCAAAATTATGTTTTGCTTTCGGGCAAGGCTTGTTGGCTGAAACGATGTAGTAACAGCTAATAATAATTATCTTCGCCGCCTTAATTAAGATCACCAATAAGCGATTTTAGAATGGCACTACTTGAAAAGCAATTGACGGTAAAGAAATCCACTATCCCCGATTCCGGAAAAGGGTTGTTTACCAAAAAGTTTATCCCAAAAGGTACCCGTATTGTTGAGTACAAAGGCAAGGCTTCTACCTGGAAAGATGTGGATCACAGCGGAGGCAATAATGGTTATATCTATTATGTAAGCCGCAACTTCGTACTGGATGCGCAACACGATAAAACGGCGCTGGGGCGCTATGCCAACGATGCTCGTGGTATTGGCCGGGTAAAAGGCATCAGCAATAACAGCCACTATATCACTGAGGGTAACAGGGTATTTATTGAGTCGCTTAAGGATATTCCTGCCCGTGGAGAAATTCTGGTAAGCTATGGTCCTGAATACTGGGAAGTTATCAAGCACAACCGGAAGATCGATATAGCTAATGAAAAGGAGCGCCTGAAAAAAGAAAAAGCCGGCAAATCGGTTACCAGGAAAGCAAAAGGCAAGACCAAGGGTGTAGCTCCTAAAAAGAAACAGGCTAAAAAGACGAAAAAGGCTACCAAGCGCTAATGCTGTATTTATCTGGTACCATCAATACCATGTATTATGGAAGATTATATCATTAATGTCGGGAAGATCGAGGAGCTGCAAATGATCAATGATATTGACGGGTTGGACAGTATTTTTCAGCGTGCCAAAAGGATTCTCGTAGGTGGTGGAATTGTAGCACTGGTCCGGCAACAGCGTTCGGGACAGGTTGACAGATTCGATGAGTTTTCCAATCTCGAAGATTTTGAGGCTTACAAGAAAAATGTATATAAGTATTTAAACCAATAACCGCAGGCAGTTATATGATCACTGACGAAGTTATTGCTCTGGCACAGCAGCTTTGGGATTATCACCATATGCAGCATGCACCGGAAAAGTCGGATTGCATTTTTGTGCTGGGCAGCCATGACCTGCGTGTAGCCAACAGGGGCGCCGAGCTTTACCTACAAGGATGGGCGCCCCTGTTGATCTTCTCCGGCGGGCTGGGCAACGTGACCAAAGGTATCTGGACTGAAACTGAAGCTGATCAATTTGCCGCCATCGCGATCAATATGGGTGTTCCTCCCGATGCTATCCTGGTAGAAAACCAATCTACCAATACCGGTGAGAACATCACTTTTACCCAAAGGCTATTACATGAAAGGGGCCTTGATCCCCAATCGTTTATCGTGGTGCAGAAGCCTTATATGGAGCGCAGGAGCTATGCCACTTTTAAAAAGCACTGGCCTGATAAGAAACTGCTCGTAACTTCTCCCCAGTTATCCTTCACTGCCTATCCCAATGCTGAGATTCCCATGGAAAGGGTAATCAATATTATGGTGGGTGATCTTCAACGGATTAAAATTTACCCTGAGAAAGGGTTCCAGATCTACCAGGAAATACCCTCCCCCATCTGGCAGGCGTATGAGCAGCTGGTAGCGTTAGGATTTGATAAGCATCTGGTAAAGTAAGTAAAAGCTTACCTGCTGCAATCCTTATCTTTAAGGGACCAAAATGTTTTACATGAGATCCCTTTCTGTTATCCTGCTTCTGATCGCTACTTCATTTGTTGCATTTGCACAGCCTACTCAAAAGCCGCCGTTGCACGGCAAACACTGGATGGCTATTACAGGTAAGCCGCTGGCTGCTACAGCTGGTAGCATCATTTTTCAGCGTGGAGGGAATGCTGTAGACGCGGCCTGCGCCATGCTGGCTGCCACCTGCACTATGTGGGATGTGCTGAGCTGGGGTGGTGAAACGCAGACTTTGATCTATAATCCTAAAACTAAGAAAGTAATTGGCCTGAATGCGCTTGGGGTAGCTCCAACCGGTGCTACTGCTGAGTTCTTCAAAAGCAAGGGGTATAACTTTCCTCCCGAATATGGTCCGCTGGCTGCTACCACTCCTGGAACACCCGGCGGCCTTTGTTATATGCTGGCTGAGTATGGTACCATGAGTCTGAAAGAAGTATTGGCTCCCGCTATGCAAATGGCGGCCGGTTATCCTATTGAGGCGCAAACTGCTAACAGCATCGAGCGTGGCAAGGCCCGTATCAAAGAATGGCCTTATAGCAAGGCTGTTTTCCTGACGCATGCCGGCTCACAAAGGGAAGCGCCTGAAGCGGGTGAAATTTTTGTGCAGGCCGACTTACTGGCCACGCTTCAGAAAATGGTGGATGCTGAGCAGGCGGCGCTTAAACAAAAGAAGAGCAGAAAGGAAGCTATCATGGCAGCTTTTGACCGCTTTTATAAGGGTGATATCGCCAAAGAGTTTGTGCGTGGTAGCCAGGAACAAGGCGGCTTGCATACACTGCAGGACCTGGCCAACTGGAAACCTATATGGGAAGAACCTCTTCAAACGAATTACAAAGGGATCGATGTATATAAGTTGTCGCAATGGACGCAGGGGCCTATGTTGTTACAAAGCCTGAATATACTGGAGAACTTCGACCTGAAAAGCATGGGGTATAACAGTACTCAATATATTCATACGTTGTATCAAACTATGAATCTCACATTTGCCGACCGTGATTTTTATTATGGTGATCCTTATGTGGCTCCAGACGAACCTATGAAAGGCTTATTAAGCAAAGCGTATGCAAAGGAGCGGGCCAAACTGATCAAGGCTGATAAGAATGATGCATTGGCCGGCCCCGGTGATCCTTATGTTTTTGAAGGCAAGAAGAACCCTTATGTCGAACTACTCAAACAAAGGGGGTATAAACTCGATACCAGTGGTGGTCAACGCAATTTTGTTCCCTCGCATGATGTGCGTACAGGGATGAACTTATCGACCATGACTTCTCCTGATGCATTAGTCGCCAACCCGGAAAGTTCTACGGACAGTGCTTATCTCGATCGCCTGTGGCGGGGTACTACTTCGGTCGAAGCTGCAGACGAAGAGGGCTGGGTGGTATCCATCACGCCCAGCGGGGGATGGTTACCAGCTTGTATTGCCGGCCGCACCGGTGTAGGCATGAGCCAGCGTATGCAAAGTTTTGTCTTGGATTCTGCGCTGAATCCTTTTAATGTAGTGCGCCCCGGGCAACGGCCACGGGTAACGCTCACGCCCTCACTGGCCTTGAAGGATGGCAAACCTTTCCTGTCATTTGCCGTGCAAGGCGGGGATACGCAGGACCAGAACCTGCTGCAATGTTTCCTGAATGTTGTAGAGTTTGGCATGACCGCACAGCAGGCAGCTGAAGCCGCTAACATTAACAGTAATCAACTTTGGCTCTCTCTGGGAGGAACAAAAATAGCAGACCGGCAGCCAAAGCCGGGTCATCTTTTATTGAACAACAGAACTCCCGAATCTGTACGTACTGCCCTAAAACAGATGGGTTATACGCTCTCATTCGACGACCGCAGCAGCGGCCCCATCAACCTGATCTTTTTTGATTGGAAGCATGGTAGTCTATGGGGTGGCAGCAGTAATAACGGCGAAGATTACGGTATTGGCTGGTAATGTGGTAAAGGGATTTGGTACCGGGCATGTGACAATTGGTATAACCTATTTTTTGCGTAGGTTGGGGAATACTAATTTGCCGCATCTCGTTAACCTTAAATTATTCCCATGTCCATTATTAAGTTGCCTATACTGCTCCTAACCTTTGGCCTGCTATTACCGGACTTATTGCAAAGCCAACCTCCTACCCTTACTCCTCAACAAACCAAACGCCTGGCTGATGTGGGTAAGTTATGGGGGTATATTAAATATTTCCATCCTTATTTGCAGTATAAAAGCATCAACTGGGACTCGGCTTTTGCTGCTACCGTGCCCAATATTATCGAGGCTACTGATAAAGCCAGTTATGTAAAGGCCCTGCAACCATGGCTGGATGTTTTGCATGATCCAATTACTGCTGTGGTACCGGGGATGGCAACTGGCGCACAGTTTAGCAAGGAAAATCCCTCTCCTACTCTTGCTACTAAAGACAGTATTTTATTTGTAACTATCAGGAACCTGAAGGATCTGGACAACTGGCAACTCGCCATATCGACGTTGCAGAAAATACCCCGCCAACTTTCGGACGTTCGTTATCTCATATTTGACCTGCGTCCAACGCAACCTTATGCCTGGGCCGATCTGGGTGGGCTTCTTGATTATGGTAACATTGAAGCCGGCCTGTGTAGCGGCACCTTATACAAGCCCTCCACCCGTTCTATCGTGCATGATGGTTTCGTGCCTGAGCGTGGGGGTAGTTCCGGCGGTTATTCTTCTTTTTTCAAGTTCAACCAGATCAGCACGATTAACGGTACACAAAAGAATCCCGTGCCGATTGCTTTTCTTGTCAATGAAAATATGCCTTTGCCGGCCATAGCACTTACACTACAGGATGCAGGGAAGGCGCTCATAGTTAGTGAAGGAGCGTTGAACCTCGGCAATTCAAACCTTGCTATGCGGTACAGCATTGCGGATAGTGTGATCATCAGTTTACGCACTGGTGAAGTGGTAAGAAAAAATGGTAAAACGGCTATCACTCCCAATGCTGTTTTGGAAAAACAATCCGACCTCCAGGTAAATCTCGACAAAACAGTTGCCTTACTGAAAGCCGGCATTCCTGCTCCTACTGAAGGTCGCGAGTCACTGCCACTGGAAAGTCTTCCCAAAATGGCTGGTTATCCTAATGATAAGCGTTATCCTTCGCTGGGTAATCGCGTATTGGCAGCTGCCAAGATCTACACTGTTATCAATACATTCTTTGTCAACAAGAAGCTGATGGATGAGAGCTGGGATAAGGTTTATGAACAATACCTTCCTCGTTTTGTAGCTGCCCGGGATTCCATGGAATATGCGCAGGCTGTAGCAGAAATGTATGCTCACATTCAGGATGGTCATGGTTTTATCAGCAGCCAGGTAAGCGCAACCAGAAAGTTTGTTGGACAGGGTGTCTCTCCTTCTGTATATGGCAGGGTGATAGAGAATAAGTTTGTGATCACGGCTTTGGTTGTAGACAGTGTTGCTAAAAAGGAAGGGCTGGCTGTGGGCGATGTTATTCTTAGTATTAACGGCAAGGATATACTTAAACTGATCGATGAGCAACGTCCTTATCAGGCTGCGAGTAATTATGTAACGCAGACCAGCTACATCACTAATTTCCTGCTTTGCGGTGATGATGGCTCTACAGCTGCTCTTAAAATAATGGACAAGGATAATAAGGTAAAAGAAGTGGCAGTTACCCGTAAGCGTACTTATAACAAACCTTTCTGGGAAAAAAAACGGGTAGAGAATGCAGGACCTATATTCAAGCTATTGAGCCCTGAGATTGGTTATGTAGATATGGAGCGTTTGGAAAGTAACATGATCGATTCCATGCTGACCACTTTTAAAAATACCAAAGGGTTTATCATGGACATGCGGGGCTATCCAAAGGGAACTGCCTGGGGCCTGGCACCTCGCCTGAGCACTAAAAATATATTGGACGGTGCATTGTTCACGCGGCTACAGCCTTCTGTACCAGATATTTCTGCAGATGGCAATGAGGTAAGTGCGACTACCACTACCGTATCGTTCATGCAAAAGCTACCGACTACCACTGATTGGCGTTATACCGGCAAAACGGTGATGCTGATGAATGAGACTACGCAGAGTCAGGCTGAACACAGTGGACTGTTCTTTAAAGCCGCCAATAATACTACCTTTATTGGCAGCCAAACAGCGGGCGCCAATGGCGATGTAACGAACTTTAATATCCCTGGCTTCACCAATCTTTCGTTCAGTGGTCAGAACGTGAGTTATCCTAACGGTCAGACCATGCAGCGTAAGGGGCTTGTACCTGATATCGTTGTAAAGCCAACTATCAAGGGCATCCGGGCGGGTAAGGACGAAGTGCTGGAAAGGGCTGTGGTATTCTTGAAGACAGGAAAATAACCAACCTAATATTGCAAATGCTGAACAAACTTTTCAAAGCTTTCGGAGGCATTATTTCTCCTTTTTATTTTACATGACCGGAGAAACAGCACTGGCACGCACCATAGCTCAAAAGATCACCGGAAGATGACTATTTATCCATGGGCTTGTATAGATATCAATAGCAACAAGGAGTTGCAAAGTACCTTGAAAGTATAACCAGTTTTTTAATTAATAGCCCCTTGAAAGCTCTATTGTGTTTTCGAGGGGTTCTTTTTTGAGGAAGTGTTGCAGGTTATCGATGAACTGCCGGGCGATGCCGGTAAGCTCATCTGATTTACCTCCTCCCGTGTGCTGAGTCAATATTACATTATCCATTTCCCATAAGGGGCTATCAACTGGTAATGGTTCTTCTTCGGTAACATCCAGTACGGCGCCCGCTAATTTTCCTGCACGAAGGGCCGTGATCAGGGCTTGCTCGTCTGTTGTTTCCCCTCTTCCTACACTGGCATAAACGGCCTCTGCTGGCAATGCGTTCAACATTTCGGCTGTCACATATTTTTCTGCACTGCCGGGAAGTGTATTAATCATCAACGTAGTTTGTGGCAATGCTTTTAATAGTTCTTCCCGGGAATGTATCTCTGCTGCCGGATTGGTGCGGGCTGTCATGCGTACTTTACATCCAAAGCCTTGCAGCATTTCTTTCACACAAGCGCCAATAGCGCCTGCACCTAATACGATTGCTTGTTGCTCGCCCAGTAAACGCAGGAATGGTCTTGCTTTTTCTCCCTGCCACTCTTTTTTCAATTGTAGTTTGGTCAACGTATGGACGCCCCGATAAAATGCCAGCACGCCTCCTACAATCGTCTCCGCACAGGGACGGGCAAAGAAATCGCCCATATTGGCAACCGGTACCGGGGATGTCATTCCTTCGTATTCGCTGAAACCGGCGGATGATAGCTGCCAGAACTTAAGCTGTGCGGGTGGAGTGCTGAACCAGTCGCGCGGTGGATTGCCTAAAACGAAATCTGCTTGCTCAAAGGTACGGCGGTATTCGTCTGACTTCAGGTCGGACCGGAAAATTGCCTGTATGCCTTCCGGGAGACGGGCTGCAAGGTATTGGTTGGCCTGATCATTTAGTTGCCTGTATACAAAAGCAATCATGGTTGCATCGGTTTTAATTAATATCCGGGTATCGAATATAGTTCATCTAATATTAACTGTTAAAATATGTTGTAATGTTCCGAGATGTCCATGCGCTATTTTATATTTATAATCCTATAGGTCCTGTCATTAAATCTTATCAAAATATGTCCAGATTATTCTATCGTTCCCTATTATCTTTTGTCATTATCGCAGCAGGCATTACAGGATGCCAGAAAAATTTCACCAACGAACTTCAAGACGACTCACTTCAGCAGAAAACTTTAAACAACGGTTTTAGTACTTTGAACACGCCGGAATATCTTACTGAGCAATACAATTTACCAATCCGGGTAGATAGTAATTTCAAGTGGGGTATTAACGGGCATCCACTGAACCAGGTAGCTTACCTGGCGAATCATGCGTTGCAAGCAGACTTAATTAAAGAGCTTGCGGTCTCCTATTACAGAATAGATATTCCACACAATGAGGATGGTGAAATTACCGACTTATCACTTTTTACAACTACAATTAATAGTGCTGCTGCCAAAAATATCCAGTTAATTCCCATCATATTTCCTCCTGATAGCACCGGATTGTATAGCCTTTCTATCGCCAATGCAGCCATAAAAGGTAAGCAGGTTGGCAAAGGGTTCGCTTCTAGGTATAAACAATATTTTGATTACTATCAGTTAGGCAATGAGGAAGATATCGATCTTTTACCTAAACACAGCGCCCCTGACGGAAGTCTTCGATCGCATTACAACTTCACCAATTTTCAGATCCTGGCAAGTTATTTTGCCGGGATGATCGAGGGTATAAAGGAAGAAGACCCTACTGCAAAAACGATTATTAATTGCGGGGGATGGTACCACTATGGATTTTTTTTACTGTTACAGGATGCTGCGATCGATTACGATATACTGGGTTATGACTGGTATGAAGATATGGCTAATTATGAAATAATTTTAAATGTTCTTAAAACTACCTTTGCATCTAAAGAGGTATGGTTTACAGAAATCCATTCGCTGAGTACAACTGTTTTAACTACTCCTTCTTTGCATACGCAACGGATTGAAGACCTGATCTCCAACCTTGATCAAGGCAGCAATATCAAAGGTTTTTTCATCTACGAACTTTTTGACGAAGACAATCATGCTGGTGTCGAGGGCATTTTGGGACTGATAGACTGGACGACGCCTATGGTATATACTAATTTTGCGTACAAGGATGCCTATAAGAAGTATAAATTCAAGATCGAAGAAACCAAACGCGGATTTGAGGACTTTATTTACTCGTTGTATGTATATGCTAATCATCGCACACCTGATCCCGGCGGCCTGACTTATTGGACCAACAGGGTAGCTTCTTCGAGGGATGTGCCAGCCATCGTGAATGAGTTTTTAGGGGCTGAATTTTACGGAGCTTTTGTAGATGAACAATATCAGTTGTTATATGGCAGGACAGCCGATCCTACAGGCAGGGCTTACTGGACAAACAGGTTAATGACAGATATGTCAAGAGAAAGTATGATCACGACTTTTTGCGGCGATACTGAATTCTGGACTCTGTCGGGTGCTACCAACAATGGATTTATAGACAGGGTTTTCCAAAAGTTGTTTAACAGGGTTCCCACTTCATCTGAAATCACTGATTGGTCGCAACGTTTATCTACCGGTACAACGAGGATGGCAATGGCCGAAGAAATGATCCATGATGAGGAATACTTACGCATTTTTGTGCGTGCGCAATATAACTTCCTTTTGAGAAGGAATGGCAATGTGGACCCTGTTAGTGAGAACTGGGCTGTTGGTCTTATGCAAAACGGTATGACTCAACGGGGTTTCATAAAGACGTTGTTCAATGGTAAAGAGTTTTGGGAGCGTGGAATCCAGGAAGGTTATGTAAGAAATAACCCGCCTTATCAATTTTAGCATATAACAGAGGTGAGTTGTGAGCGCGTCAGTATTCACAACTCACCTCTTATCATTATATCCGTTGTGTTTCCTGTTCTGCGCTGCCATTGCTGCGCCTGCGGGTTTCGAAGGTTTTACCAAAAGTCCAGGTGAAATTGACTCCCACTACACGTGTATCGCCCTGGTTGCGGTAATTGCCTTTGGCATTTTGCAGGTTATTGATGGCGCCATAGTTAAGGCGGGTAAAGAATATATCCTGTATGGTCAACTTTACTGTGCCTTTTCCTTTGAGTATTTTTTTCTGGATGGCTCCGCCCAGGGTCCAGAAGTCACCCAACACAAACTGGGTTGTGATGAAATCACTTCTAAACACGCCCAATAACTCAGCTGTCCATCCACTACCCAACCTGAACTGGCTGTTGAAGTTGGTAATAAAATTCACACCACTGGTATCCAGCTTGTTTTTGTACAGATCGGCCTGAAAGCTGGCATATTGTGCCAGGCCAAACCAGTTGATCGTAACCCAGGGGGCCGGCTCGATGGTTGCGTTCACTGTGAGGCTCAGGTATTGGGCTTTTCCCACGTTTGCGGGACGGCTATAATACTGGTGGCCTTGTAATTCAATCGTTTCATTGATGTCCCCATCGTAGTATTCATAACCCAGCCTGGTAGTGAGCTTGTTGTTATAAATGTGTGACACTTCAATGGCATGGGCTATTGTTGGTTGCAGGAAGGGATTACCTACATAAAATGTGAACTTATCCAACGGAGAGATGAAAGGGTTCAGGTTACCAAAGTTAGGCCGCTGAATGCGCTTGCCATAAGAGAAGACAAACTGATTTTTGGCAGCAGAGTCTAACTTATAGGAGAGATAAAAAGTGGGGAACAGGTTTATATAATCGCGTTTGAAGGAAGAATCGGGCTTAACTGCGTTGCCCAACTGGTGCCCGCGCATGATCGTATTCTCACCCCGCAGGCCAAACTGTACAGCGAAACGGTTCCATTCTTTACTGAAATTCAGGTATGCAGCATTGATATTTTCCCGGTAAGTGAAGTGGTTGGTTTTGTCATAATCAGGGCTGGTGACATTGTTTGCTGTTATGTAATACTCTGCTATATTATTGGTTTCAATCAAACTGCCTTTTATCCCTGCCTCTGCTTTGAATCCGTTGGATAATGGGTGTGAATAATCGGCTTTGAAAGAATAGATATTAATGTAAGAGGGCAATTTACCAGTGAGGTCATCTTTTCCTTTTACTGTATTATCTGCCCGGTAGCTTGCATTTCGATACAATTGGTCGGCGTCGGATTCATTGTAGATATAATCCACGTCTACTCCCAGTTCGCGACCGGGTTCTTTGTATTTGCGACGGTAGTTCAATCCTACGCTTCCCCTGCTGAAGGTACGATCGTCCATATTATCAGCCGTAATGAGTGAATCCAACGATCCTGCTCCATTGTATAAATAGCTGTTGTTATCTACTGCACTATTGATTTTTCGCGTGGTTCCGTTCAATACCAGACCTATGGCATTGAATTTGTCCATTGTATAATCAACGCCCATTCTCAAGGAGCCGGAACGATCTTTTCTTTTGATCCAGGAGTTTTGGGAGAAGAGGGAATGGGGTGTGCCATCGTCATTTACATAGCGCCGCTGTATAAGCAGGTCATTGAAGTTTTCACTGTAGTTATATCCTACGTTGGCAAAGTAGTTAAAGGCGTTATTACGGACGTTGAGGTTTAAACTATTGAAACTCTTGGGATATACTCCCTGTGAATAACCGGGCGACAGGTTACCATTGAATCCTTTTTGTTTGAGCTTCTTTGTTTTGATGTTGATCACGCCGGCGTTGCCTGCTGCATCGTATTTAGCAGGCGGGTTGGTCATGATCTCGATAGATTCCAGTGTACCTGAAGGAAGTGATTTCAGGTATGAAGCGAGGTCTGCTCCGCTCAGGTACGTGGGTTTATCATCAATAAAGATCACCACGCCTGATTTACCGTTCATGCTTACATTACCGTCCTGGTCGACCAATATGCCGGGTGATTTATCCAATACATCCAGTGCACTGGTACCAGCATTGGAAATAAGGGCATCCACATTTACCACCGTCCTGTCAATCTTACGTTCGACAAAGGGCTTGCGGGCAGTAACCGTGACTGCATTGAGCTGACTGGCATCTGCAGCAGCCAATTCTATGACGGGTAATTTTATCTGCTCGTTGACCGCAAGAAGAATAGTATCGCTTGTGTAAGCTGTAAAACCAACAGCTGTAATCGTTATGCGATAGGTGCCAGGTTTCAGGTTGTCGAATGTAAAATATCCGTTGTCGGAAGATACAGCCGCTTTAACCAATATGGTATCTGTTGCTCTCGTCAGGCTTATTGATGCAGCAACGATCGGTTTCGGACGCTTATCCTGCACGGTGCCGCTAATGGAAGCGCCGGTTTGCGCAGAGAGACAAAAGGGTAACAATATCATGCTGAATGCCAGCATGAGGCCATAACATTTGTTCATGTATATGCATTTTATTCCAGGGCAGACGTAGACGCACGCGCCAACTGCCTGCCGGCAATTACTATAATATGAGGGTGGTGAGAATGTGTAATGAAGGCAACCGAGTCATCCCCTGCAGTAATTCTCCCGAGCGACGTTCCAAATCATACGGGTGTTATAGCCAACGGGGATGCATCGGTTGCAAAATAAAGTATCCCGGTAATTTTTACTTTCCGCTGATCACATTTCTGTTAATCCACGTACACATGTGAGCTGGTAGTGACGCCTTGCCTTGCGTAGGTAAACGTATTGGCTGGATTTGTTATATAGGTTTCCTGAAACTGACGACGTATATCTCCCGAAATTGCTTTCCCATTTACAGTAAACTCATCTTTATTGAGCTTGAAGGTCAGGGAATCTCTTTGTGTAATCAGGCCTGCTTTTTCGAGGTCGTCGATCAGTCTATCAATTATTTTATTTTCTGTTTGGATTGGCTCGTGAAGTTTAAATGTGCTGTGGGGAACCGGGAAGCCCTGGCGTACTTGAGGAGTACCTTTCATGAGGAGGCTTTGCTGAAGCTTAATCGCTTCATCGTTCAGCAGTTTATTCTTATTGGCAAGCCTGATGGCATTGTCATTGTTTTGGTGAACACGCGTTTCATACGCTTCCTCAGCCCGGGCCTGCATATCGCGGAAAATGCTACTTATAAGTTCTCTGTACTCGATCAGTTTTTCATCCGGCACTTTTTCTCCATCAATCGTTAAACCAGTGGCCAGGTTTTTATCGATAGTGATCTGGTATTTTTTCCCGTCTTTATCGTGTGTGATGGTACCCGTCATTACACTGTTGCCTTTATGCAATACCGGCATGGTATCTTTACTGGCCGGCGTGGCCGGTTCGCGGAGTGAACGCGGTTCGTATGGCTGATAATTGGCAGCATAAGGTTTATAATTAGACGTATAGTCCTTATAAGTGGTATCTGTGCCAGTATAAGTAGTATCTGTGGCATTACTTTCATCAATTGTTTCGTCCCCGCTTCTATCAATACCATCATCACTGCTCTCATCTTTAATAATAACTGATCCATCCTGTTGGGAAGTAGCAAGGTCCTTCGCTTTTTCTGCCTGCTGTTGTGCGGGTTCTTGTTTTGTAGTTTGTGGTTTCTTTTTTTCTTCAGGTTGTGCCCATACAGCAGAGAGTATTCCTATCAGGCTGAGGCAAAGTACGAGGAATGATTTTTCGGCCATATTCAAGGTTTTATGACTGTTATCGATAATGCGCTTTACGCGGTTGAGTAATTGGTTCTTTTTACCAGGGAAAGCCATGGTATATGGTACGTTATTTTCCAATTGATATTCCTGGAATGATACCAGGGCATTTATATAACCTGTTTTGCTTTGGGTAACTGCAATGGCCATATCATCGCAGCAATGTTCACGTTCTTCGCGCAGCAAAGCGGATAACCACAGTACAGCAGGATTGAAGAAGAAAAGGGTTTCGGCAAAGCTTTGGGCGAGGTTCACTAAAAAGTCCCTGCGGCGGATATGGGCAAGTTCATGTAACAGGATGGCTTCTACTTGTTCGGCCGGCATATTGGCCATCAAGCCCAGTGGCACCAGTATGATCGGTTTCAGGAAACCTGCTACCAGCGGCACTTTCACAAGTTCTGATTCCAACAACCGAACGGAGATTTTCACGCCTAATGCATCAGACAATTCCTGCATCCGGTTTGTCCAATACTGGCCGGGTGTATGGGTTTTATAATGTTTGATTCGTTGTACGCATACAAGGCCCCCCATGAGTTTCACGGCTTTTGCCAGGAATACCAGAAACCAGATGGCCACGAATAAAGATGCATGTTGGTTGAAATAGCCGGTAAAGCGGGTGAGGTATCCTTCTTCTGTACTGGCTACTGTGCCAGCATTGCCCACTACCGGAAGTTGGGCAACTATCTGCTCTGTTTGCGCTGCAGGGGTAAATGTTACTATGTTGCTACCGGCGTTTGATCCGTTAAGTTCATAGATAAGGGTAAAGGTGACTACACCCATGAATATAAAGAAAAGTACTGCCAGCATGTTGTACCGGAAAGCAGCTACCGACTTCCTGGTAAATATGACCAGCAAGCCTGCCAGGGCTGCCAGTATCAAACCTTGCCATAATGAATGGATCAGCGTCCAGCAGATCGCACGGACGACATTGTCCGGCAACCATCCTTTCACGAATAGTAGTTGCATATAATAGGTTTAATAAGTTATTACTTATCGTTGTCCATCTTATTCAGCAGGTCTTTAATTGCTTGTAACTCTTTTTTGGAAGTCTTTTTATTGCCCAGCAATTGCATCATCAGGCTCGTGGCTGAACCATTGTACATCGACTCTACGAAGCGATCCAACAGGAAGCCTTTGGTTTTCTGCTCTTCAAGGGCAGCACTATACACATGCTTCATACTGCTCTCGTCGCGGTTGAGCATTTCTTTTTCTACCATGATCTGCATGAGCTTCAATGTAGACGTGTATTGTACAGCGCGCTTCTGCTCATTGAGCTGGTCGTTGACAAAACGTACTGTGGATGGGCCATGCTGCCATAGTACCTGTAGTATCTCCAGTTCAGATTTAGTAGGCTCCGGAAGCTTGTTTGATGGTTGTTCCGCTTTCATGAAACTAAGGTAGGAAATATTTCGTACGAAACAAGGAATACCTCTGTTTTTTTTAATAATCAAGGTAACAGCAGGATAAAAGCATCCGGAAAAATATTTTACAACTTTCCCTGACAGCTGCTGACATAAGGCTGTCACTACCCCCTATTTTCTTTGTATTACTAAAACAAACAACTATGTCACTAATTCAATCTTTACTGAAAGAAATGAACCAGGAAGCTGAAACTACCCGTAAAATGTTGAGCCGTGTGCCTGATGATAAATACGATTGGCAGCCGCACGAAAAAAGCATGAATATTCGCCGGCTGGCTACCCATATTGCCGAATTACCGTCCTGGGTTAGCATGGCTCTTAATACCAGCGGGCTGGACTTTGCCCAAAATCCTTATTCTGTACCTACCATCAATAATACCAAAGACCTGATGGTGTATTTTGAGCAAAGTCTTTTGGAAGGCCGCAGCCGGCTGGAGCAGGCTACAGATGATGAAATGGAGGGCAATTGGACTCTACGGAATGGAGATCAGGTGTATAGTGTAAATCGAAAAGCTGATGTTATTCGTATGTCTTATTCACAGGTCGTTCACCACCGGGCTCAACTGGGTGTGTATTTGAGGTTATTGAATGTTCCCATTCCGGGGAGTTACGGCCCCAGCGCGGATGAAATGGATTTTTAAAGGCGTAGAAACTATAAGGTGCGGTTTTTGCGTTACTATATATCCAGCATCTTTAACCCTCGTTTATG
Organism: Niastella sp.; assembly: GCA_017744515.1. GTDB lineage: Bacteria > Bacteroidota > Bacteroidia > Chitinophagales > Chitinophagaceae > Paraflavitalea. Next base: position 33,439 of record JAGIBF010000014.1, on the reverse strand, counting down.
AAGAACCATTTACGTCGAGCACCATTACTGTTTCTGCTTTTACTTGCGTCTCATCATTTATTATTAGCCAATGAATTATATCCTGTACCGCTTACACAAAGGGTGAGCAATTCCGCCCTGATCGCCGAAGGAAAGGTGATAGCTCAGTACAGCTTTCAACCTTCACCCAAGGGCAATATTTATACCTCTAACCTGGTACAGGTTTACCGGACTTTCAAAGGAAGTTTACAAGGTGAACAAATAGAGATCATTACAGAAGGTGGAACTGTGGGCCGGCTACGCCAGGTCCATTCTTCCACCTTGTCATTGAATATTGGGGAGACCGGTGTATTTTTTTGTATGCCTGCAATGGGTGGCATCTCCAGCGGCCGCACCAATTTGAGGGGCAACTCTTATATGGTGTACAGCAGCCTGCAAGGGTTTATTGCTTACGACAACAAGACCAATACGGCTGCCGATCCTTTTACCAGATACAATCATGTAGTTGAAGCCACGCAGGCTGTCAAGCAATTGACAGGTGTTGAGCGACGGATCAGTGAAAAGCCAATAGTGGTGGATCACCAGCTCAATTCAGTAATGGGGCCAATGGCTACTCCTACTATCAGTGGCTTTACTCCTACCACGATTGCAGCAGGTACTGATGCCATCCTCACCATCAGCGGCAGTAATTTTGGCGCAGTCAAAGGTACCGGGTTCGTGGAATTCAGGAATGCCAATAGCGCCAGTGCATCCGCGTTTGTACAACCTTTACTTACCGATTATATTTCCTGGACTGATACCGAGATCCAGGTACGGGTGCCTTCGGTCAGTATCTCTGGCCCGTCTGCCGGCACAGGGGTAGTACGTGTTACCAACAGTGACCCTGCCACTGGCACCAGTGCAGGCACCGTAACTATTCCTTATTCGTATACTAATATCCCTGATACCGATAACCCAGGTGTCGATGAGCCTACTTCTGAAATCCCTTCGCATGTTGACTGGGCAGGTACCGGAGGCTATACTTTCCAGATGGAAACCAGCTTTGCCGCGAATACAGCTGCCAGTAATTCTTTTAAACGTGCCATGCATACGTGGACCTGCAAAACGGGGATGAACTGGACTGTAGGCGCTGTAACCACTGTAAACACGGTATCATCGGAAGGCATAAATGTTGTACGCTTCGATGTGGGCAGTGAGCTACCAGCAGGCGTATTGGGCAGGTGTACCAGTTGGTATGCCGGTTGCGGTGCGGCGAGTCCTTATATATGGGTAGTAGCGGAACTGGATGTGGTGTTTGATGGTGCACGTCCCTGGCAGTATGGTCCAGCCGATCCCGTGGCCGGGGAAATAGACTTCGAATCAGTAGCCGTACATGAGTTGGGTCATGGTCATCAGCTTAACCATATTATCAGCCCGGGTGCGGTAATGCATTTTGCTATTGCTGCGGGCGCGAAATCCCGTGTACTTGGCGCCGGAGATATTACCGGTGGTAATGTAGTTATGGCCCGCGCCCTTAACGATTTTGGTTGCATGCCTCCTATTATTGTGGGCAATCCTTTATTGTTGAGTAGTCCTGCGGGAACGCAAGGCGGAGCACAGGTTTGTGTAAGTGGCGTAGTAGCAGGCGGAGGAACCAATTATACTGATGCCGACTGCGATCTTATTGCACGCATTGTTCCTTCTGGTGTTTCTCCTGTATCGGGCTCTATTAATGTATGTACGAAATATGAATCCACTATAGCTACTTTCAACAGCCAGCCTTATTGTGAACGGCGTTATGATATAGAACCTGTTTCGGGAGCATCTACCGCTACTGCTACTGTTACTTTGTATTATACGCAAGCCGAGTTCGATGCTTTTAATGCTGCCAATGGTGCTTATCCTGACCTGCCAACAGGTTCCGGAGACATGGCTGGTATTGCCAACCTGCGCATTACTCAATTTCATGGCACCAGCGGAACCGGTGCGCCCGGCTCCTATTCCGGTACACCAGCGCTCATCAATCCGACAGATGGCAATATTGCATGGAATGCTACAGCCAGCCGTTGGGAGATCACTTTCAACGTAACCGGGTTCAGCGGCTTTTTTGTACATACCGGTTCTTCCACTCTTCCTTTACGGTTACTGCAGTTCAGCGGCACTATTTCCGGCTCCAACAATCTGCTGCAATGGACAACTGCTTCTGAAGAGCAGACTGCTTCTTTCGATATTCAACGTAGTATAGATGGTGTTCGGTTTACCACGATCGGACAAGTGGCAGCTTCAGGGTCTACTACCAGCAACAAACAATACCGTTATACTGATGATGTAAGCAGCAATGTCCGGCCGACCTATTATTATCGCCTGAAAATGGTGGATGATAACGGCCAGTTTACTTACAGTGCTATTATAACGCTGGAACGTAATAACCGTGATTTCCTGGTAAAGGTGTTGCAAAATCCTTTCCGCCAGCAACTGCAGGCTACCATTACATCGCCTCAGTTACAGGATTGCTCTGTTACGCTTACCGATATGAATGGCCGGATCGTGGCGCAACGAAAGATCGTTTTACAGAAAGGAACTGCGCTGGTGGATATTCCTGTTGTACAAGGACCGGGAGCGGGCACCTATGTTCTTACTTTTGTAACGACTACCGGAAAGCAGGTGATCAAAGTTGTGAAAGAACAATAATACTAACCTACCCTTCATAAAAAACAAGAAGTCCCCGTGTTTACGGGGACTTTCGCTTTTGTATGTTAAAATAGCTTCAATCCGAAATAGCCAATGATGGTGAATAAGGCGCAACGGGTAAGTACGCCTAAGCAGCACCAGGTAATCAATCTGTTCAGGGGCACTTTAAATCCTACCCCCACAGCTATGCTTACCGGGGCTCCTACTGTCATTGTTCCAAGGTATCCCAAACCAATTACGCCGTACTTATCCCAGATACGGTAGATAATACCTGTCTTTGGTTTTTCTTCTTTTACTGGTTTGTTGCGGTGGAAGAATGCGCGGATCTTATCGCCGAGGAAAGCGGCTACATACACACCTACCAATCCGCCTATTAAGCTGGCAAAGAATATTACCCACGGAGAGAGCTTGAAAGCAAATCCTGCCGGGATCGCCGCATATATCTCAAAGGTAGCCAGGCCTGCGACAGTCAGTATTTTATAGACCATGATAAAACAAGGGGGTTGAATGCGCGAATGTAAGTCAATTTTCCCCGGATTACCAGCTGGCTGGTCAGCTTTTGGTAATATTTGGCTTTTGGGGTCAATTAGTTGTATCTCATTTATCTATACATATATACCATCTGCCGGTACACTGAATATTACGTATTTTTAAAATTGTTTATTTGCCTATGTCCCGCGTCAAAACTCCGGCTGTCGTTACGCATATTACTGGCTGGCTTATTTTTCTGAGCCTGCCCGTGCTTTTTATGGCCGGACAGGCAGGGAAAGACAGGGCTTTCGACACGCTCTTTTCTCCGTGGTACTGGCTTCTTTTCGGGAGTTATTCGATTGTGTTTTATCTGCATACTTATTTCCTGTTTCCCAAGCTCTATCTGGGAAAAAGGATCATAGCTTATATCAGTATCATTTCTTTATTGCTGGCAGGCGTTTATCTACTGCGTCCATTTGACCGGTTGTTTACGCAGGTGTCGCACTTTGACCGGGGCATGATGGATGAAGGCAGGCCACGGCCACAGTTTGAAGAAATGCGTCCACCAGCGCCGGACTTCGATGCACGGCCACCTATGCCACGCAGGGAGCCAAGGGGTCAACACTTTGACATTGTAAGTATCTTTCTGTTCTTTCTGACGTTGTCGCTTAGTATTGCTTTGCAAACTACCTGGCGCTGGCGGAGTACTGAAAAGCGTGCGCTACAGGCTGAAGCAGAGAAAGCGCAGGCTGAGCTCGCTTTCCTCAAAGCTCAGATCAATCCTCATTTCTTATTCAATACGTTGAATAATATTTATTCGCTGGCCATCACGCATAGTGAGCATACCGCTGACAGCATCATGAAGCTATCGAACATACTGCGGTATGTAACTGACGAGGTGAATCAGGATTATGTAGCGTTGCAACAGGAAATTGATTGTATACAGGATTATATCGACCTGCAACAGCTGCGGCTGGGTAAGAAGACTACTGTATCGTTTACTATTTCCGGTAATCCTGCGCCTCTATCGATAGCTCCGTTGATCCTGATGACTTTTGTTGAGAACGCTTTTAAATATGGTGTCAGTAATCATCAGGCGTCTTCCATCATTATTGACTTACAGGCTCATACACGTAGTATTGTATTCAGTTGCAGCAATGCGCTGTTTCCCCGCAAACAGGATGAACGAACGGGCATCGGTATTGCCAATACCCAACAACGATTGGAGCATTTGTATCCTCATAAGCATTACTTAAACATTACTACTGATAATAACCTTTACTCTGTATCATTGGCACTGGATATTTAACTTGTAAAGCTGTACTGCATGACGTTGAAATGTATTGCAATCGATGATGAGCCGCCAGCACTGGCTGTGATCAGGGAATATTTATCTAAATTTCCAGCCTTGCAGCTGGTACAAACTTTCGACGATGCTATCAGCGGCGCTGAGCATCTACGCCAGCATCCGGTAGACCTGCTATTCATCGATATCAATATGCCTGATATTACGGGGCTTGACCTTGTGCGGTCTTTATCCGAAAAGCCTATGATCATCTTTACAACGGCTTATAAGAAGTTTGCTCATGAGGGTTTTGAACTGGACGCTATCGACTATCTGTTGAAACCTATTAGCTTCGATCGTTTTTCCCGGGCTGTACAGAAGGCCATCGACTATCATACGTACAAAAGCAAGCCCAGGTATGAGGCGGAAGAAAGCCTCTTTATTTATTCGGAATACCGCATGATGAAGATCAACCTGCCTGATATTGAATACATCGAAAGTCTTGAAGATTACATCAAGATACACCGCACTAATGATAAGCCTGTCCTTACTTTAATGACTTTAAAGGGCGTGCTGGAAAAGCTACCTTCTCATAAGTTTAAACGCATACATCGTAGTTATATCGTGTCGGTTGATAAGGTAAGGTCGATCCTAAACCGGAAAGTAACGCTATCCTCTTCTATTGAACTTCCTGTAAGCGATAGTTATGTTTCTTTCATCACTGAATGGAAGCAATCTAACTGAGTTATTTGTTAAGGCTTTCTTAAGGCGAAGGGCTTCTCCGGGATTCACCGATACAAACCGGATATCCATCTATCGTAGTTTCTGACATCGTTCTTATTTGCAAGATTTGCTCCTGTAACCAGTATTTGTTCATTAAATCATACAGCTATGGAGCAGTCAAGAAAAAAATTCCTTAAGCATCTGATCGTGGGATCTACCGCCGTTCCTATTCTTTTACAAGCCTGCAAAAAGGGAACTGATAATAGTACTGATGATGGTACTGGTGAAGGGTCCGAATCGGGCAGCTGTACTGTCACTGATACTGAAACTGATGGCCCTTATCCGTTGTACAGCAGCCGGGGTTCTTCTATTCAGCGGGTTGATATTACAGATGGCAAAACGGGATTACAACTCGATATGGCGATCACGATCCGCAATGTGAATGATGGCTGTAATGTGCTGGCGAATGCGCGTGTAGATGTATGGCATTGTGATAAGGATGGTTATTATTCGGGCTACACCAACTCCGGTTACCTCGGTACGCAGAATAACTCATCGGCGGTATTTTGCCGGGGTTTGCAATATACCGACAGCAGCGGCCTGGTAAAGTTCAAAACTATTTATCCCGGCTGGTATACCGGCCGTGTGACGCATATCCATGCTCAGATATATGTGGGCACTTCTTTAAAGCTGACCACCCAGATCGCATTCCCGGATGCCATCAATACAGCAGTATACAAAACTTCCCTGTATTCAACGCATGGGCAAAACTCTATGACGAATGTGAACGATAATATCATCATGGATTCTCTCGATAACGAGCTGGCTACCGTAACTGCCAATAGTAGTACCGGTGGTTATGATCTGACTCATACTATTTACGTAAAAGCATAGTTATGTCTATAGCATATATCCAACTCAGCTACCGGCAGGTGATCGATCACAGCGCCGCCGGTAGCTTTGAAAAGAACGTATTCAACGATAGCTACTGTGAATTTTTATTGCAGGCGCAACGTTATAATAAAGACAATCAGTTTGCCAGCTTCCACGAGATGACGGGGCATGATCCCAAGGCCAATTCGCTTCATTACAAAGTGGGTTTCGCTATTGGCTTGTATGTACAGGAGTTGGGTGGGTATACACCGGGTTTGTGTGATACGCAACAAGTGATCAATATTCCTTTTGCAGAACATCAGTTTGCCATCATTGCTTCAGACGTACATGATAAGCGACAGCACGTTGTGGCGATTACTTATACAACAGGCCCCATTGCTTTTGTGGGTACTGCGGGGGATTGTCTGATCCTTAGTCCCGATGACCCAGCTGCACTAACGCCAGGTTCCCGGATGCGTACTTTCCTGCTGAAAATGCAGCCTGGATTAACTATCTCCGGTTACCTTCCGGGTGAAGCATTACCTGCTGCTTTTCAAGTGCCTGCTTTCCAAACTCATACTTTTACCACTTGATCTTTACGTTTCATTTTCTACAGTAATTCATTCATCATCAATGTCGCCTTTTGCACTGTATAAAAACTACCACAATGTGGTATTGTAAAGGGTTGTTTTAGCTGCTATCTTTATAGGAAGCAACCTTTAAAACAACCAACTTTTATGTGTACAACGATCAGTGCCCGAACGTAATTTTATATTTGCTTCTCACCTGCCGCCATAGTATCACCGCCATGTTTTGATCTTCCCGGTCAACTTACTACTTAAACCTCCGGGAAGAACATCACTTTATCTTTCCCTGCCGCCGTTCTTTTTGACCTGACAGCGTTTGCTCCGCTCTAATGGGAGTCGTGTGCATTTAACCAACCTGTGGGTCTTCTCTCTACCCTGAAAGTGTTTTTTTGAAAGATTGCAACCCGGGTTCGCTGTTGATGAACCGGCAACAGGAAGCGCTTTGTGCTCATCCTGTTACTGGTGTCTTCTTCCTCATCCGGCTGTTATAGCCTTTCATTGAAACAAGCCTATTACTTTACCATTTGTCTGGTATTATCATCGCTAACGACGCATTAACGGCATCGTCATGGAAAACCTATCGGCATGTGTGGTCTCAACAGGAAGTGCTGATCATCCGGAAGCGGAAGGCATTTCGTCTATTTTACAAGCAAAGGGTGTCGATTGTTGCCGGCAGCCTGGTCAGCACTGTAAGGTGGTGATACTGTGCTGGATGGAAAAGACAACTTTTGAAGGGGTGACAGAACAGTTGCAGCAGCTGTGTAATGCAGGTTGTAAAGTCATTGTGCTTTGTGTGAAGCATAGTTCGTCTGACATTCTCAAATGGCAATTGATGCAGGCAGGGGCCAACGATGTGATCACCTGGAGCGATTCAGCCACTGTGACCGGCTTACTCATATCCCGGATAAAAAGATGGAAGCTGATCGATGACCTTGTGCAATCGTCTATGGTGCAAGCCACCATGATCGGTGAAAGTAGTACCTGGAAGAAATTCCTGGGCAGGGTTATTGAAGCTGCGTGGTTTACCAATCATCATATCCTCCTTATGGGTGAGTCGGGCACCGGTAAAGAAATGACCGCGGGTCTGATACATGCGCTGGACCAACGCAAGGAAAAGGAAGAGCTTATATTGCTGGATTGTACCACCATCGTGCCCGAGCTTTCGGGGAGTGAGTTTTATGGCCATGAAAAGGGAGCTTTTACCAATGCTATCTATACACGTGACGGGGCTTTTGCATTGGCTAATAAGGGTACTTTGTTCCTCGATGAACTGGGTGAGCTTCCCCTGCCCTTGCAGGCTGGCTTGCTACGGGTGATACAGGAGGGGACTTATAAACGGGTGGGCAGTAATACCTGGAATAAGACCAACTTCCGATTGATCACTGCCACCAACAGAAACCTGAAAGCAGAGATCACCAAAGGTAATTTCCGGGAGGACCTTTATTTCAGGATCGCGTCGGCGGTATTGATGTTACCTTCTTTGAAGGAAAGACGCGAAGATATTCCTGAGTTGGCGCGGTATTTTTTGCGGCAGGAATTAAAGTGTGTGGTAGCGCCGGAGATTGATAACACTGTTATGAACTATCTCGTTAGTCGTGATTATCCAGGCAATGTGCGGGAGCTGAAGCAACTGATGGCAAGGATTGCCATGCGCTATACCGGTGAGGGTTTCATTAGTATGGGTGACATCCCGGAGGATGAGCTGCCTGATGTACAGCATCTCAAACAGGCGTGGAACCAGCAGCATCAAAGTCTGCAACAATCCATCCGGCTGGCTATTGCCAGTGGTAAAGACCTTTTGAAGATAAAGAATGACATTGCCATGCTGGCTATGGAGATTGCGTTGGAGGATTGTGGTGGTAATTTGAAGCTGGCTGCCCGTAAGCTCAATGTGGAAGTGAGGACGTTGCAATATATACGAAAGCGAAATGAGGTTACTTAATCAACCAGGGGTCACGGTATTCGTAGCTGAGGGGTTCTGCTGTTTTGGAGAAGGTTGGCTTGGGGCGGTGGGCTGTTTTGTATTCGCCGTTGCGTACTTTTTCTGTCAACCGGAGGAAGTTGCCGGCCAGCATTCGTTGCAGGTCTGTCTTATTGCGGGTGAGCACCATTACTTTCTTCAGCTCTACAGCGGGATGCAGCCAGGGGCCATCTGTCCCGAAAATAATCTTGCCGGCGCCTGCGCGCTTGAATGCCATTTCCAACAGGTCGTAACGGCGTATGCCGGAGGTGTCGGTAAATATATTGGGATGTCTTTCCAACAAGGGAATTAACGCGATCTGTGCGCGCCAGTCGTCAGAGAAGCTGGACAGGTGTGGAATGATAAAGTTTACATCGGGGTATTCGGTCGCCAGCAATTCTATCATAGATACTTCTCCTACTACATCGTACAATACCGGCATGGAAAAATACCGGGCTGCTTCGCATATCTCTCTTGAAATGCGTGCGTCGTGGCGGTGTACTTTAATGCCACAGAAGCCGTATTCGGTTACTGTCGTGTTGACAAGGTCGAATACACGTCCACGGTCGTTGATGGCGTGTACGAAGGCGAATCCGTAAAAGCGTTGGGGTTGTTTGTTGACAATGGCCGATACTGCTGCGTTGGCTTTTGCGTAATCGGAATGGAAGGCAGCGAACAGGTTCGTTCTTTTTATGCCTGCTTCTTCCGACCAGCGGAGGAAGTTATTTAATGGCGCGCTGGTGTCCCAGGGGCCAGTGAGGCCGTCGCCTTTTCCTGCGTGACAATGTGCATCTATGATTAACATGTGTTTATTATTTCAATTGGGCTAAAGCCCAAATAGAGATTAGTCATTGGTGTCCCGGCCCTAAAGGACCGGGCAATTTCCTTTGCTTCGAAAGCTCTTCGTTAGAATAACTTGCTGAATGTTCTTTTCTTCGGTTGCTCTTCATTAAAATAATTCGCTCAGCAAATATTTTTAAGTGCACTTACTGATTGACAAAACCCTTCGACAAGCTCAGGGTGACAAATAATGTATGGAGGCAACCAAACATTATAATGTGATTTCCCAGGTGACGACTTGTACGTTTTCGGGGGCGAGGCCGGTGCCAGAGGATACGCGTTGAGCCAGTTGTTTAAGCTGATCGAGGGTGGCTTGCTGGCCACGCATGTCGAGGATCACTTTCTGATCGAGCGGACTGCCTGCGGCATCTTTGGGTCCTTGTTGGATGCGGCGGCCTATCTGTTGTTGCAGGTTTCGGATGAGGGCATCCTGGTTTTGTATATTATAGTTTTTCACTTCTACCATCGCATCGGCGGGGTTGATATCCGGGATAACACTACCACGTGGCGGCACGTTTCTTCCATCAGCGCGTTTGACCCATTTGGCCGGTTGACTGCCCAGGAATGTTTTTTGCCCTGGCATGCCCAGCTGTTTGAAGAACAGCTGCAGGTCTTTTTCTGACTGGTGCCAGGAAGGGCGTTGCCGCTTGTTGATGGTATCGATATATTTCTGATATCTTGCCTGCACCACCGGGCTTTTAGCTCTGCTCAGTTTATTGCCCCAATGTTGTAACAGGGCAGCGCGCTGGCGATTGCCAATGCTGATGATGGGTGACTTGGGTATTTTACCTGCTACAGAAGATAGCTTAGAAGCAACTCCGGAGACTTTACTGGCAGCATTCGCCAAACCTGAACCTATCTTTACTGCAGTGCCCAACACCGAACCGAGGAATTGTTCTTCTTCGAACTCTTTCTGTTCTGCGGAGCCACAATCTTCTGCCGGCATGAAATACCGGGTATTTCTTCGTTGCCGCCAATTCTTATGTGCGGCTTTGGTTACGCCATGTGTGCATTGGAGGCAGGAGCATGGTCCTTTATGCACTTTTGAAATATCACCGGGTGGCATTTTGAGTACTTCCTGTTCGGTTAATATTTCCTGTAGTAGTGTTGACATAATCAAATGGTTTAAATAGTAATGGGTACTTTTTTATAGTTTCTGTCAGTGCCTGGATCTCTCCGGGCTGGTGATCGCTGCGGATAATGAATGTCAATACCGGATGTAATTCTTCGTGGGGTGTCATCAATACTGTTCTGATCTTTTTCCTCTTTAGTGTTTCCCACAGCCATATGGTTTGCCGGCGCGAACGGCAATGAATAGTTTGCACCGGGAATATGCCGCCCTGCACAGCTATGCCTGCATTTTGCAGCAACGATCTGAACAGGCAGATATTCCGCCAAAGTATTGCTCTTCGTGTGTCGCCTTCCAGCTTGTTAAGATGAAATGCATTCATGGCAGCGTGCAGGTGGGCCTGGCTTACCGGACTTGAATTGACTCTGGTTTGGCTATGCTGCGCAAAGGATTCAATGAATGTTCCCGAACCGCTTATTACAGACATGGGTGCTCCAAATCCTTTGGCTAATGAAACAATCGTTACGATAGTTGTTGACCGTACCAATTGCCATTGTAGCAATCCACCGCCGCCTTTTCCATAGGGTAGTGTTGTATGTTTACCGGCACCCAATATGCCGAATGCCTGGGTATCATCTACGATCACCCATCCGTTCAGTGGCTTTACAATCGTAGTGTATCGTTGTAGCGGTGCTGAACCGCCGCAGGCCGGACACCATCCGTCGCTTATTATTACCGGTATCTTTGTCCTGCTGCAATTTTTCTTTATCAGCTCTGTTACATGTGTGGCATCGAAATGCCTGAACGTGTGTATGGGTATTTTATTGAGTAACAATTTTTCTATGCCATACCTTGAAACAGGGTATACTTTTTCGTCTATGAATACGACCACCTGCCGGTGACTCAGGAAATCAAACAGGTCCCAGTACAGGTGTAAGGTGGAAGGGGCCACCAATCCGCTTTCCAACCCCTGCATACCTGCCGCGTAGTTTGCCACGTGTACGGCTTCTCCGGATTCTCCTAATGCAGCAGGTATGCCTGTCGTCAGTTGTTGCCAACCTTTCAATTCATTACTGCTATGTTTCATTCCAAGGTACAGCGACGATGTAAAATCCATCATAGCTTCATCTTACTGTTTTGTTCTTTTAGTCTGCGTACCAAATGTGTGGAAGGCATTTGTATATCTACTGGTGCGTTGTCTTCGCGTGCCAGATCCATACCGGTAACGGCGCGGTAGGCATGCATGTAGTTTTGAATCTGGGGCCTCCAGAAGATAGCCCAATTGGCTGCCTGCGTGCGATCGAATACTGTACTCCAAGCGCCGAACCTGATCGATAAGAGTATCTGCTCGCCGAATACTCCGAGGTCACGGAAGTGGAGTACGCTGGTCTTTGACCAGTTGTGTAACTGGTTGAGTACCGCGGCTCTGTCCATCCAGGCTTCGGGATAGGGTACCATTTGGCGGGTAGGCAGAAACTCTCTGAATTCAGGGCGTGCCAACAGGTATTGCTGCATGAGCATTTCGATACGGGCAGTGGACGGCAGGTCGCCGTATTGGTTGTGGGCGCCTTCGCTGAGGATCATGTGCACTTCTTTGAGTGCGTTCATGATGGGGAAGCCATCTGCTACTACTGTGGTATCATCGTGCTGACGGAAGAATTTCATGCAAAGGTTGAGCAAGGTATGGAATGCCTCGATGAATTTGCTGCGACTATCGGCTGTGCGCATGTTGGTAACTGCTTTGCCTTGTAATGTGATGCCATAATGGTGATCGTATTCGTAGGCTCTGCGACGTACCGTAAGTCTGTGTTGTTCATCCTGGATGTATCCCCACATGAGATTGCTAAGGGGACGCAGGGGTCCTATTTCCAAGTTGGCCAGTGGATCTACAGCGCCTTCGCCTTTGATGTTCTGGAAGCGCCGGGCAATCGTATTGACTCCCTGTACCATCATGCTTTCTTCGTGCCAATAGCTCCAGATAAGCTCCAGGAAAATAGGTTGCTGGATACGTTCTGAAATAATGCCATAGCAGGTATCTGCCACCGGCTGGTTATTGGGGTTGATGAAGTTGTTGAGGGCGTCTTCAAAGCTGGTGGATTTGAAATCTATATCGCTCAACTTGTTGCGGATGATCGCGAGGTAGGGAATAATCTGCAACACTTCGCCGGTAGAGTCGGACACTGATTGCAGGTAGCCTGAAAGGTCGCCGGTGCTATTGGCCAGGTTTACCATCACGAATGCTTCGGTGGCTATCTTGATGGAGCGGTATGCATCGGTGTCGTTGAAAGGCAGTTTCCTGCGCTTTTTAAGTCTTCGTAATTCCTGTTGGAACTGATTTTCATGATCGATAGGCATATCTTCTCCGCAGAAGATGACATTCATGAAATCATAGTAGTTTTTGAAGGAGAGTGCTGTGGTGGCGTCCCGAATCGTCCTCCATAATTTTACATCTGCTGTTTCTTCGAAGGTTACCGGCCGAAGTCCTACAGGAAAATGCTTGTCGCGGGTAGCGTCGGTGAGCTCATTGCCAACACCAGCATTGATAATGTTGGGCTGCATGAATTCGGCCAGGGATTGATGGAGGTAGAAGGGATCAGAGCTGGCCACGATGACTTGTATAACGCGGCCTGCGTTGAGATTATATCCCAACAGATCAACGACTTTTTCACCGGAGGCGAGATCGGCCAGATCGAGCAATCCTTCGAATTGCATGTTTACCAATATGCTCTGGCCATCGCCGGGTTCTACAAAATCTTCTACCTGAAATGTATCAGCGAGTATCCTCACTTTTAACTCGCTCTCATCGGCGCGGGAATAAAATTTAAAAAAGGTGTCGAGGTTCTGATCGGTTATGGTGTCTACCTGATCAGAGGGCACGCTGAACCGTATGGTGATGTATATAACATCTCCTACTTTGATAACGGGATCTTTGCGGCGTGTGAGTACTTTTCCCACATCTACCACCGGGACATTGCCTCCCTCACCACCTTGCTGGGCAAAGAAGTCGAATGTATTTTTGCCCAACCGGTCACAAACCGGATTGGTTGCTTTAGTGAATGCCATGGTATTTAGTTTTAAGTTTCATAATTGTGATACCATCAGATATTTACCAATGCCCAATGACGGAGCATATTGGTAAGTACTCTGTTTTCGGTAAAGAGCGTGATGACATTGTCGGCCCTCGCCTGCCCTATTACCGCAAATACCAGCGAGGGTCGTTGTTTTTTCATGATCTCCTGGTCGTTATCCCATTGCTCGTAATAGGCTCTCAACTGGCGCGGATGTCTTTCGTCGTAAGGGAATATTTCACGCACTTGTTTCCCTTTTAGTTTTAAGGGTTTGTGCTCTACTACCAGCTTTACGAAATCGGCCAGTGTGTCTTCGAGGTTACTGATCAATTGCAATGCGGATGGCTTTAGCCCTGTTTTTGGATACATCGATTCCCAAAGTCGCTCCAGACGATACCATTGATCTTCGGGATAAATGTGTTTGCCAAAGGCGAGACTGATCTTCACGCGTATCCAGGGAAAGGGATGCGGATCGTTGTCCACAGCCCTGAATACAAAGTATTTTGGCAGGCTTACCACGCTCATCAGGCCTGTGGTGGCGCTGATACCGAGAAAGGACACTGCCCAGAAGTCGGACAAAATCTCGGATATCCACCGGTTCAACAACCGCCAGGATTCCGCGCGGGCAGTATCGCGCCGCGAGAGATCTTCGAGTACTGGTTTCAGTGAAGGTATCAGGTCGAGGAGTGCTGAGCCCTGGTGTCCTACTTCATGTACCAGTGAGGAACCTATGCCGCTCGCTACCATTCTTTCGCGGGGTATCTTAATTACCGCAACGGGATTTTCATCGCCGCCGGGTAATCGTGTACGGGCTCTTCGGATGGCGGCTCCATGTCCCCGGTCGAGGTAGCAAATCAGCGGTGGTGCATCCATCAGGAAGCGCTCCATCTTAAGGGCGTCTTTTGCAAATACATCCAGCCCTGCCACCCATATACCGGTTTCGTTTTCGCCGCGCTGGCTTACCACATCGGCAAATATGTCGAACTGATCCAGCAGGGCATTGAATTGTAGTTTCAATACTGCGTAGGCTGCCTGACATTTTTCGATGTGCATGCCGTGTGGTTGTCTCATCCTGTCGATGAAGCGCCGCACTTTCTTCGAAAGGAGTTCTTTGCCTGTGCGCATCAGTTCATAGATGTTCTTTTGCGCCACGTAGGGAATAGCTGCTGCCATTACCATTGGCATCGATGTTTCGAAGGGCTGTAGCTGCGACAGGCGTGTCAATAACCCCTGGGCTTCATTGATGAGGAACTGCTGGTATTTCAGATCGCGCCCTGCAGTATCAATTGATTTCCTTGTCTGAACCATTTTCCCTGTTTTTTAGATGAGGGGCCATTGAATCCACCACCATTGGATTGGGAGCGACGTTTAGCCAATACCGGACGGGCAGCCTGGTTGATGGCCTGGGTGACCAATGTTTTGGGTGTGCCGCTTGCGCCTTCGCTGAGTGCTTTGTTAAGGTATTTGGCGGCTTTGCGCACCACGCGCAGGTAGTCGACTGCCTCTGTTTCGCCTACTTCATTGAAGAGCCAGTTGCTGGCTGCGTTGGCGAGCTGGCCACCAATGTTGGCGCCGGTACTACCTCCCACATAGGAGCCGATGTTACGGCCTACACTGGGGAGCATTTTCTTGCCGAAGCTTTTGGCACCGGCTACGAAGTCTTTTTTAATGGCTTGTCCCTGCGGGGAATTGTATAGGCGCCTGGCAGCGTTCCATACATTGCCGAGAAAGTTCTCGAACTCGTATTCATTGGTAACTGCTAACAGTTCGTGAACGAGTTCACCTTCTCCTTCGTATTCGAATTCATTGTTGAATTCATATTCATATAAGCTCATGGAAGTTCTTTTAAAGTTTTATGAATTGGTTTTGTGTTGTTGATCAGGCTCCGTAAACGATGATGTTGTTGCCATCTTTCACCCATGTGCCTGAAGTGCCTGCATCGCCGCCGCCATCATAACCGCCGTCACCACTGCTACTGTAAGCGCTGGCGCCTGCGCCGCTGCTCATGCCTATACCTGGTCTGCCGCCTGGACGACCTGGCCTTCCTGGTCTACCGCCACGACGTTTGCGAAGTAAACCGGGCGCATGGTTGTAAGCTGCTTGTTTGAGGGCATTGCCTACGGCTGCTTTGGGGGATGCGCCTGCAGCTGCTGCAGAGGATGCGCGACGGGTGGCATCGGAAGCAAAGCGTACGAAGCGTCGTGCTACTTCAAATTCGCGGTCTTCATGGCTGAGGCCTTCGAGCTCGAGTTCGAACATGTTGGAAGCGAAACCGCCCAGTTTGCTGCCGATCATACCGCCAATACCGGGTGCTACGAGGTTGCCCAATGCACCGCCTGCAATGGGTAAGGCTTTTTTGGCAATGGATTTCAAACCGCCCAACAATCCTTTACCTACTGATGATTTAGCAAAGTTGGAAACGCCCCGGCCTATTTTCTTGAATACGTTGCCGAGGAATTGTTCGAGTTCGTATTCGTTGGTAACTTCCAGCAACTGGGTAGCGAGTTCCAGTTCCAACGCTTCTCCTTCGAGTTCTCCTTCAAATTCAAATTCTCCTTCGCCCTCTCCTTCAAACTCAAACTCAAATTCTCCTTCTCCCTCGCCTTCAAATTCGAATTCATGGCTGAATTCATACTCATTGGTTGTTCGATCGATGTTGTGCATAACAAAATGTTTTAAAATGAAGAATGATGATGACAATCAGGTAACTCCTGGTTACGCTGATGTATATCCAAAGGCGGTGCCAGTTGAAAAAATGTCTGTCTGTCAATTAGTTGGGAAAAGAAGGAGGATGAAATTTTTTTCGCGATGAGATAAGAAGACCAGTACCGGGTGAAAAAATATTCGTGGTTTTGCCTTAGCTTCACGGAATAAGTTCATCTTCTTAATTAAAAGCCATATGACCACTTTCTCTAAAATATCGGGTGCCGTGTTGTTTATGGTATTGGTGTCTTTGACAACAGCTGCGCAGAAGAATAAAGTATTGGTATTCTGTAAAACAGCCGGCTTTCATCACAATTCCATTGCCCAAGGCAAACTGGCCATTATCAAAATGGGTCAGGAAAACAAATTCGGAGTAGATACTACTACTGATGCTACTGTGTTCAATAAGGATAACCTGAAAAAATATAAGGCTGTGGTATTCCTGAGCACTACGGGTAATGTATTGGATGATCAACAGCAGGCTGCATTCGAGCAATATATCCGCTCCGGCGGTGGTTTTGTGGGTGTACATGCCGCTACCGATACTGAATATGACTGGCCCTGGTATGGCAGGCTGGTAGGGGCTTATTTTAAAAGTCACCCTGCTACGCAGGATGCTTCGCTTGACATTGTAGATAGTAAACATATTTCCACCAAGCATTTGCCCAAGCGTTGGACAAGAAAGGACGAGTGGTACAATTTTAAATGGATATCGGACAGTATCCACGTTTTGATCACGATCGATGAAACGTCTTATACCGGTCGACGAATGGACACTTCTTATCATCCCATGGCCTGGTATCATAAATACGATGGCGGCCGCGCCTTCTATACTGAACTGGGGCATACGGATGAGTCTTTTACTACCGACACTTTGTTCCTGCAGCATTTGCTGGGTGGTATCCGATATGCTATGAAGAAGTAATTTTTTGAATACTGTTATACAACATATACAACGTATCTATCCGCTGCCGGCGCCGGTATTGCAAGAGCTGACTGGT
This sequence comes from Niastella sp., assembly GCA_017744515.1. GTDB lineage: Bacteria > Bacteroidota > Bacteroidia > Chitinophagales > Chitinophagaceae > Paraflavitalea. The sequence continues at coordinate 16,210 of JAGIBF010000014.1, read as the reverse complement.
TTGCTGGTAGCGGAGGAGCTTCCCAAAAATCATGTTTTGCTAAGGGAAGGGCGCGTAGAACAAAAGTTGTACTTCATTGAAAAGGGTATCGCCCGGGCTTATTGTTACCGGGAGGATAAAGAGATCACTTTCTGGTTTGGTGCGGAAGGTTCCGTGGCGCTTTCTTACAACAGTTATGTTGCTGATAAACCGGGTTATGAGACGGTTGAACTGCTGGAGGACTCTATCGTTTATAGTATATCCCACTCTGAAATACGTCACCTCTTCGACACTCATATTCAACTGGCCAACTGGGGGCGTAAGCTGGCCGAACAAGAGCTTGTAAAAACGGAATCCTGCTTTATCGGTCTTCAATTTCAACCTGCTTCCGAGCGGTATAAAAATCTCCTGGAAAGTAGCCCTGAGCTGATCCAGCGGGTGCAGCTTGGTTATATTGCTTCTTACCTTGGTGTAACGCAGGTAACGCTCAGCAGGATACGGGCTGAGCTGCGTTGAGGTGTGGTGTGGTTCGTGGGGGCACGAACTACGGCGCAGTTGTGTTGATACCCTTTCTTATCTTATGTTAAAAAATTTCCTGCGCTTATGGCCGACCTTTGCGGTCTAAAATGCAAGGTCATGTCGTGGATCATTCTCATTATCGCGGGATTATTCGAGGTCGGTTTTACTACTTGTTTAAAGCTGTCTAATAACTTCACTAATATTAAATGGGCGAGTGCCTTCTTTGTGTGTATTGTGGCGAGCTTCCTTTTGCTGAATAAAGCTATCCAACATATTCCTATCGGAACGGCGTATGCCGTGTGGACTGGCATTGGCGCTGTGGGTACTGTGATCATGGGGATTACGCTTTATAAGGAGCCTGCAGATTTCTGGCGTATGTTCTTCATCTTTTTGTTGATCGGTTCGATTGTGGGGTTGAAAGTGGTTTCGAAGTAACGCGAATTTTAGTAGATCAAACAACACGAATTTTTAGCGAATTACACGAATTATAATGGGGCTAAAGCCCAGTGTAAGGGGTGAGGCTTTAAAGTCCCGGCCCTGAAGGGCCGGGCAATTCCGTTTGCTTAGTAATTCCTTTGCATCGAAGGGCCAGAGGCCCAGCAATAGGCTCACTCGCCAGAGGCGAGCGAGTGTAGAATACCGTTCACTTCGATATTAATGTAAAAGCGGTGACACCTTTCGATGTCACCGCTTTTATTATTTTTCGTTATGTATGTTTTACAGGTCTGTGATGGGTTTGTACTTGGGTACGAGTGATTTCATGATGATCCAGGCGAACAGATAGGCTAATGCGCAAATGGTGAACATGATGGTGTAGGCTGTGGTCATTTCGGCCTGTACCAATGGTTTTTGTATTTGCAGGAATTTATCGAATGCTGCAGGATCGATGGCCTTGATCTGCTCTACCACATCTTTGGAGATGTTGGATAATGCTTTTGCCTGTATGTTGACTTTATCGCCTGCTTTGGTGAGCAGGTTCATCGCCTGTACCTTGTCGACAAACTCACCAAGGCCGGCGGCTTTTGCATCGGCCCATGATCTGGTAATGCCTGTAGCTGTATAGGCGTCGAAAAGCCAGCCTCCAATTTTGGTAACTAATACGCCACCTAATCCGCCAGCCATACCGCCGATACCTACCACAGAGCCCACCGCTTTTTTCGGGAACATATCTGACACTGTGGTGAAGATGTTGGCGCTCCATGCCTGGTGTGCAGCCGTGCCTATGCCTATGAAGAATACAGGTACCCAAAAGCTAATGTACCCTAACGGCTGTGCGGCCAATACTACCAATGGGAAAACTGCAATCAACAGCATGGCACGCATACGGCCATCGTAGGCTGCATATCCTTTTTTGATAAAGTACATCGGGAACCATCCTCCCATGATGCTACCAATCATGGCAAATGTGTAACATATTGCCAACGGGAACTGGATTGATTCTCCCACCATGCCATACTGGGCCTTGAGGTAGGCTGGCAGCCAAAACAGGAAGAACCACCAAATGCCATCGGTACTGAATTTACCGATCGCGAAGGCCCATGTTTGACGATATGTAAGAAGTTTAAACCAGGAAACTTTTTCGGACTGGGCAGTAGCTGTTTGAGCCGGAGCGTCTTCTTTATCGCTTCTGATATATTCCAGTTCTGCCTGAGAAAGTCTCTTTTGTTTTTCGGGCTTTTCATAGAAGAGCCACCAGAAGATCAACCAAAGGAAACCAACGGCACCAATGATCTCGAATGCTGCTCCCCAACCCCAATGATCAGCAATCCAGGGTACGGTAAGGGGAGCAAGGATAGCTCCTACGTTTGCACCTGAATTAAAGATACCGGTAGCGAGTGAACGTTCTTTCTTAGGAAAGTATTCAGCGGTTGCTTTGATGGCTGCAGGAAAGTTACCTGCTTCTCCCAAAGCGAGTACAGCGCGGCATACCATAAATCCTATTACCGTGAAAGCACCTGCAGCACCCACTAAGGCACCTACTGCTTTTCCAATAGGCTCGGCCTGAGAATGGATGATGGCGCCAATAGACCAGATGACAATGGCCCATGCATATCCTTTTTTAGTGCCCAGCTTGTCGATGATGCGACCCGCAAACAGCATGAAGATGGCGTATGTAAACTGGAATACCGCAGTGATGTTGGCATAATCGCTGCTTGTCCAGTTGAACATGGACTCCAGACGTGGCTGTAAAAGGCTCAATACCTGTCTGTCGAGATAGTTGACCGTGGTGGCGAAAAATAAGAGTCCGCAAATGGTCCACCTGTATTTCCCTATGGCTTGCTGCATGATCGTTTTTTTAGTCCGAATCCCGGATCTGGGATTTAGAATTGGTTGTTTATATGAGATCCCTTCTTATCCACGCACTTCCTGCACAAGGGCGATTGCTTCTTTCGTTTTATTGATGAGTGTTTCGTACTCTTTCTTTTCTAAAATGTCTTTGGTGATGAGCTTGCTGCCCATACCTACTGCTACTACGCCTGATTTGAACCAGCCTGCAAGGTTCTCTTTGTTTACTTCCACTCCACCGGTGGGCATAAAGTACAGATCGGGGAACAGTTCTTTGATGGCGCTTACAAAGGCTGGCCCCAACAGGTTGCCCGGGAACAATTTCACCAGTTTGGCGCCTGCTTCCTCGGCTTTGATGATCTCTGTGGGGGTCATGCAACCGGGAATCCACAGCATTTCTTCTTTGTGTACTGCTTCGGCCACTTCTTCTATCATGCCGGGTGCGATGATAAAGTCTGCACCGGCTTTCATGAATGCTTTGGCGTCTTTCTTACGTTTGATCGTACCTATGCCGAGCAACATTTCGGGGAGCTCGCGATCGCGGGTCTCTTTCAGTAGTTTGAAATTCTCCAGTGCGGCCTCGCCACGGTTCGTATATTCTACTGCGTGAATACCTGCTGCATATAATGCTTTCAGCACTTCCACGCTTACGGATGGGTCGGCATGAAAATATAATGGCAGCATGCCTTGTTCTGCAATCTTCCTGATTATTCCTTCCATATCAGCTATGCTTGCTTAGTTGTGCAATAATGGTTTCCATATCCTGGCTGGTGGTGTCTCCTTTCTCCATCAGTTTTCCAAATGCTGCCCTGCCTGCCACATCAATGACTTGCTGTGGTTCCTGCTGATGGTAGAGACCATAGATCAGTCCTGCCATGAAGCAATCGCCACTGCCTACTTTATCTACGATCTTGTTCGCTATCAGCTCAGTTGTGCTGTATAGCTTGTCTCCAGTATATAATGAAGCGTAATACAAAATGCCGCCATCGCCGTGATCGAAGCGGAATGTGTTGGCGACCACTTTGCATTTGGGGTATTGTTGCTGTATCGCTTCTGAAGTTTTTATAGCGTGTTGCAGGAAATCTTCTTTCTTACCGTTGATGTGAATCTCGGGATCTACAGGGATGCCCAGCAAACTGTTGGCTGCCCAGATGTTGCCCATGATCACATCGCAATATTGTGCCAGCCCGGGCATCACTTCTACCGGCTTCTTGCCATATTGCCACAGCTTGGCGCGGTAGTTCAGGTCGATCGATACTGTAATGCCTTTAGCTGATGCCGCAGCGGCTCCTTCTTTACATACTGCTACCACATTTTCATTGAGGGCCGGGCTAATGGCGCTCATGTGGAACCAGGTCACGTCTTTCAGTATCGTGTCCCAATCGATCATGCCGGGTTTCAATTCTGCAAAGGAGGAATGGGCTCTATCGTAGATAACGCCTGCATTTTTCATGTCGATGCCCTGGGGCAGGTAATAGACACCTACCCGGCTGCCTGAAAAATAGAAGGCTGACGTATCGATGTTCTTGGACTGGACCTCGTCGCGAATCTCTTTGGATAAGTAGTTATCCGGTAATGCCGTACTGTACCTCGTTGGTATGTTCCAGCGCGCCAATGCAGTGGCCACGTTCAATTCTGCGCCGCCGATATACACCGGCATGGTATTGCTCTGTATCCATGCTCTGTCCAGCACGGGCGACATGCGCAGTAATAGTTCACCAAAACAAAATACAGTTCCTTTCATATTTGCTACTAATGTCGTTTTATCTAATATCGGCGATGGCTACAGCATCCATATCGGTGAAGGTGTAGTTCTCACCGGCCATTCCCCAGATGAAGGAATAGTTGGATGTACCGCAACCGGAATGGATAGACCATGGGGGTGATACGATCGCTTCATGATTCGCCACCAAGAGGTGTCTTGTTTCTGTTGGTTCTCCCATGAAATGGAATACCCTGTGTTGTTCGGGTACGTCGAAATAGAAATAGGCTTCCATGCGCCGGGTATGTGTGTGTGGCGGCATCGTATTCCATACGCTGCCACTGCTCAATACCGTAAGTCCCATCACCAGCTGGCAGCTTTGTATGCCATCTGCATGGATGTATTTATAGATCGTGCGGCGGTTGGCAGTTGTCTGATCACCCAGTTCAACCGGTGATGCATCTTCTTTGGTCAGTTTCTTAGCGGGATACGCATGGTGTGCCGGAGCGCTCAAGAGGAAAAATACTGCGGGTGCGTTTTTATCATCGCTGCTGAATAATACTTGCTTTATTCCTTTGCCAAGGTAGAGGCAATCGAGTTTGCTGAGGGTGTATTTAACGCCATCTGCTTCTACTGTGCCGTTGCCGCCTACATTGATGATGCCCAGTTCACGGCGCTCTAAAAAGTATTCAGCGCGCAGCTCGGTATGGTTGGGCAGTTCAACTGCTTTGCTGAAGGGTTTTACTCCACCAATGATCACGCGGTCGTAGTGTGAGTATACCAGGTTTACATTATCATCCTGCATGAGGGCAGGGATATGAAAGTTCTCCCGCAGCTCTTTGGTGTTCATGCGGCTGGTTTCCTTCGGGCTATTCTGAAAACGTATCTCCATGTTTATAGTTTCAAGATTTCTTTGTTAGCGCTTCGACAAGCTCAGCGTGACAACAGTTTGACGTTTCGACAGGCTCAACGTGACAGATGAGCTCAGCGTGACATGCTATTTTATCTTCCCATCCAGCCGCCATCGACGGTGAGGATGGTGCCGTTGACGTAGGAGGAGGCATCGGATGCGAGGAACACAACGGCTCCTTTAAAGTCTTCTGCTTCGCCCCAACGGCCGGCGGGTATGCGATCCAAGATCGACTTGCTGCGTACCGGATCGTTGCGCAATGCTTCGGTATTATCGGTAGCGATATAACCGGGCGCAACGCCATTTACGTTAACGCCTTTAGGCGCCCACTCGTTGGCCAGTGCTTTGATCAGACTGCCCAAGGCTCCTTTGCTCGACGCGTAGGATGGTACGTTGATACCGCCCTGAAATGTAAGCAGGGAACAAGTAAAAATAATCTTGCCGCTACCGCGGGCTACCATGTCTTTTCCAAACTCTCTTGCCAGAATAAAGGGTGCATCGAGGTTGATCGACATTACTTTGTCCCAGTATTCATCGGGATGTTCGGCTGCCGGTTTACGCATAATGGTGCCGGCATTGTTGACCAAAATATCTATCTGTGGATTTTCTGCTTTGGCTTTTTCAACGAAGGTGTAGAGGCTTGTGCGGTCGGAAAGATCGGCCTGGTAGGCTTTGAACTTTCTTCCGAGGGCGGTAACCTGCTTTTCTATATCGCTGCCGCTGAGCTCGAGGGAGCCTGAAACGCCAATGATATCGGCGCCTGCTTCTGCAAGGCCCAACGCCATTCCTTTTCCTATGCCTTTGTTACATCCTGTTACGAGGGCTGTTTTGCCCTTGAGGTTGAAGTAGTCCAGTATTGCCATGTTTGGTGTATCCGCTTTAAAATATCTTTTCTGTAATGAGTGATTGTTTTTCGACGTGCTGCCAGTTGAAATAGTTTTTGGCGTTGTGGAAACAGATATCCTGTATCACTTTTCCTACCCATGGAATATCATTGGGTAATTCTCCGTTTTCTATCTCATCCCCAAACAGGTTGCACAAGATACGACGGAAATACTCATGTCGCGGATATGAGAGGAAACTTCTTGAATCGGTGAGCATGCCTACGAATCTGCTTATCAATCCCATATTGGATAAAGCATTTATTTGCTTTGTCATGCCATCTTTCTGGTCGAGGAACCACCAGCCTGAGCCCCATTGTATCTTACCGGCTGTGGAGCCATCGTTGAAATTGCCCACCATTGTAGCCATCAATTCATTATCTGCAGGATTGAGGTTGTACAAAATGGTTTTGGTGAGCTTGTCATCGCTGTCGAGGCGGTTGAGGAATTTGGCCAGTGACCTTGCCTGTGGAAAATCTCCAATGGAATCCCAGCCGGTATCGGGTCCCAGTTGGCCGAGCATGCGGCTGTTGTTGTTGCGCAGGGCGCCCAAGTGATATTGTTGTACCCAGCCGCGTTCCCAATCCCATTCTGCAAAGGTGACGAGCATGGCTGATTTGAACTTCTTGCGTTCTATCAGCTCCAATGTTTTACCGCTACGTACTTTATCAAATATGGTATTGAGTTCTGCTTCTGTATAGTCTTCTGCGTAGATTTCTTCGAGGCCGTGGTCGGACACGCTGCAGCCATGGGCTGAAAAGAAATCGTGGCGTTTTTTCAATGCTGTGAGGTAATCGCTGAGGGAGCTAACTGAAACGTTCGCAGCCTTCTCTACTTTACTCACATAGTTATTGAAGTTAACCGGATTGTCAACGTTCATTGCCGCATCGGGCCTAAAGGCAGGCAGGATCGGTATTTCGAATCGCTCGGCCTGGAGTTGTGCGTGGTATTCCAGTGTATCCACAGGATCGTCCGTAGTGCATACCACTCTTACATCCATCTTACGGAGGAGGTTGCGTACGCCAAACTCCGGTGTCTGGAGTTTTGCTGTACACTCGTCGTATATTTCTTTTGCGGTGGCAGGGTTCAATACTTTGTGTACATCGAAGTAGCGTTGTAATTCGAGGTGTGTCCAATGGTACAGGGGATTGCGCAAAGTGTAGGGTACCACTTCCGCCCACTTCTCAAATTTCTCGTAATCGCTGGCATTGCCGGTGCAATATTTTTCGTCGGCGCCATTGGTGCGCATAGCGCGCCATTTGTAATGGTCGCCGTATAGCCATATCTGGGTAAGGTTCTCAAATTGTTTATCTTCTGCTATCTGTTGTTGTGGCAGGTGGCAGTGATAGTCTATAATGGGCATGCTCTTCGCATAATCATGGTATAGCTTCTGTGCTGTTTTCGTGTGCAGCAGGAAATTTTCGTCTAAGAAATTCTTCATATTGTTCAACGTTACTTTAGTTTTTTGGCTTCGTAAGCTGCGAGCTTTGAGCTACGAGCTTCGAGCGAATACAGTTCTCAATCTTTCTCCTGAGTCTACAGTGATACGCCTCTTTTCCAGGGTATGAAATCGTCCTGGCCGTGACGTACGGCGCTAACGATGGTTTCTCCGCTGGCTACTTTAACAATGTAATCGAGGATGCGCTCCCCGCATTGTTCTATCGTTTCTTCTCCTTCGATGATCGTTCCTGCATTGACATCAATGATGTCGCGCATTTTATTGAACAGGACTGTGTTGCTGGATATCTTGACTACCGGTGCAATCGGATTGCCTGTAGGTGTTCCCAGACCCGTCGTAAACAATACTACCGTAGCGCCGGAGGCTACCTCTGCAGTAGTCGATTCCACATCGTTTCCAGGTGTACATAGCAGGTTAAGGCCAGGCTTTGTGACTTTCTCCGGATAATCCAATACATCCGTGACGGGTGAGGTGCCGCCTTTCTTAGCTGCACCCGCTGATTTGATGGCATCGGTAATAAGGCCATCCTTGATGTTGCCGGGTGAAGGGTTCATATCGAAACCGGAACCTACTGCCACTGCGCGGGCGTTGTAGGTACGCATAAGGTCAATGAACTTTTTAGCGCTGTCTCGTGTGGTGCAACGATCGCTCATTTCCTGTTCTACGCCACACAATTCCGGAAACTCGGAAAGGATGACAGATCCTCCCAGCGCCACCAGCAGATCGGATGTATATCCGATAGCAGGATTGGCGGAAATACCAGAGAAGCCATCTGATCCTCCGCATTCCAGACCGATGCATATTTTGCTGAGTGGCGCTGGTTGGCGTGTGACCTTATTGGCTTCCACAAGGCCGGCAAAGGTTTGCTTTACCGCCTGTGCGAGCAGGTCTGTTTCCAGCCCTACTTTTTGTTGTTCCATTATGTAGAGTGGCTTGCTGAAGTTGGGTGACCGTTTTGCGATCTCCTCCTGCAGCATCGTCACCTGGGCATTCTGGCAACCCAAACTCAACACCGTGGCTCCCGCCACATTGGGATGGGTGATGTAACCCGCCAACAGTCCGCACAGGGCTTGTGCGTCCTGGCGGATACCGCCGCATCCTCCTTCATGGGACAGGAATTTGATGCCGTCTACATTCTTAAACAAATGACGCGCTGCCTGTCCGTCGTCAGACGCAGGCTCTTTGAATTCTACCGTGTCAATATTATATCCTTTCTGCCAGGCGTCTATCAGTTGTTTTGTCAAATCATTATACTTTTTTGGCCGTGCATATCCCAGTTCTTCCAGCAGGGCTTCTTTCAACACTTCCACGTTGCGGTTCTCGCAGAATACCAGTGGTACTACCAGCCAGTAGTTGCCCGTGCCTACGCTGCCATCTGCACGGTGAAAGCCTTTGAAGGTTTTTTCTTTCCAGTGACTGGTATCGGGAATATGCCAGCTTGTTCTACGCTGATCGGACAGTTGGTATTCGTCTGCTGCATGTTTCAGGTTGGAAGTAGAGATGCGGGCGCCTACCGGAATGTCTTCTTTGGCTTTTCCGATGAGTACGCCATACATTGTTACTGCTCCGCCGATTGGCAATGTTTCTGTTGCGAACTTGTGCTTGGCAGGAATATCTTCCACGAGGGTGTATTGGCTGCCGTTATAGGGAATGGTTTGTCCTTTGGTAAGGTCTTGTAAAGCTACCAGCACATTGTCTTTCGGGTGCACTTTCAATACGATCTGCTTCATTATCTTTTTTTTGGGTGTTAGCCCGTAAAATCCCCGGGACTAACAAATACACGTCTGTTAGCCGGAGGCTAACAAATAGGCGTCACCAGCCAGAGGCTGGCGACTTTGGTACAACGTCATCCGGCTATGGCGGGACGACTGTAAAAACCGGATCAGGCTGTTACGCCGTCGGTTTGCAGGTTTTTCATGGCGGCTTCGGCGCCTTTTTTTATCAGGTTGTCGAGCTTGTTGGTTACTGCTTCTGCAAAGCCGGGCAGTTTGGCCAGGTTCTCTCCCCAGAAGGCTGTATCGCTCAATATTTTTTGTACTAATGCAGGTACTTCGTTCTGTTCCCACTTTTCTGCATAGTATGCTGCATTGTCGTCGTTGATAAGGTACTTCTTTCCGTTGTATTCTCCATAGTACTTGCCATCATCGCTGCGGGTGGACTTCATGAATAGCAGGTGCCCGGCAAATCCGAGGGACATGTATTCAGGAATGGTGCCTGCTTTTTCATAGTGTCTGAGCAGCAAGGGTACGTTGCGCATCTTCATCTTGGATGAATATTGTACTGTAATGCTCAACCACAGGTGTTCGATGTATGGGTTGCGATAGCGGTCCAGCACTTTGTAGGCAAAGTCTTTGGCAGTGGATACGGTGATGGTTTCGCTGGCTACAGCGGGTACCATTTCCTGCTGCATGAGGGTACCGATGTAGGATGTAAATGTGGCATCGTCCATCGCCTCTTTTACCGTGCCAAAGCCCGCCAAATGGGCCAGCCCGCAACTAAAGGTATGTGAACCGTTCAGTAAACGCAATTTCAGCTCCCGGAAAATGTTGATGTCGGGGGCAATTACCACGCCGGCATCCGCCTTGCTGAAGGAGAGTACCTCCCGAACACGGTCATTATCAGTTTCTATGGCCCAGAGGCTGTATACTTCAGACATGATCATCAGTTCATCGCGGTAGCCGTTGTCTTCTTCCATTTGCTGGTGCTTAACGGCCGGTAGTTTACCGGGTACGATGCGGTCGACCAGCGAGTTACAAAAATAGTTATATGTTTCGAGCCAATCGAGGAAGGCTGTTTCCAGACCATTCTGGTGGGCTAATTCCAATACGATGGCTTCCAGCTTTTTACCATTGTCGGGGATCAACTCGGTGGGTATGATGACCATTCCTTTGGTGCCGTCGCCCTGGAATACTTTGAAGCGCTGGTACAGAAAGGCCAACAGCTTGCCGGGGAATGACCCGGGTGGCGAAGCGTGTACATCGTCTTTTACTAATGTAATCCCCACTTCGGTGGTGTTGGATATGATGAGCTGCATGTCGGGATTGGCGGCGCATTTCAATATCTCGTCCCAATCGCTTTTTGCGGCGAGTACCCGGCTGATGGATGCGTTCAGTATTTTTTCTTCTACTTTCTTGCCATTTTCAATGCCTTGTATGCAATGTGTATACAATCCATCCTGGTCGGCAAAGGCATCGGTAGCTCCATTGCCCGTAGATTTTATGACTACGACGCGTCCATTGAACAGGCCTTGTTTGTTGGCTTTGTCAATAAAGTAATCGGGTAACCCACGCAGCAGTACTCCGGTCCCAAATTGCAATACTTTTTCGGGCAGCTCAAAATAACCGGGGGCAGGCTTGTTGATGCCTGCTGCTTTAATCTGATCAATTGTTTTCTTTGACAGGTTCATCTTGCACGTTTATATTCGGGATTTCTGTTTTTTGTTACAGGTTATAGGATTCAGGATTTAGGATTCATGGTTCGGGTTACAGGGTTCAGATTATTTTGTTTTACTGATTAAAAACTTTACCAAATCGGTAGCGGCTTTATAGTTCTCAAATTCGGCGGGCAGCTTTCTGCCGTCTACGTATTCATTGTAGAACCAGGGATCGCCTACGGCGAATACTGTTCCTTTTCCATATTTGCTTACTGCCATCACCACATCTTTACCGCTTGCATCTTTGAATACGGCAGTTGCAGGCGCTTTTAGCCCGAGGCTGCTGTATTCTTTGATGTAAATTTTCTTCGATGTTTTGAATATAGCATCCTGTGCTGTAGGGTAAAATGCTCCCTGCTCGTATTGATTGCCTTGTACACGATTCAAACTGTTCTCGTTGAAATGGATGCCAAAGGCTGCGCCTAACTGGTTCCAGTGTTCAAATTCTGCATTGCCTGAATCGTTGCCCATCAGCAGCAACACGCCGCCTGCTTTTACCCAATCGCTGATGGCTTTTACATCCTGTGGTTGTATGAAATGGGGATCGGTGGTTTCTTTTTTCGTGTCGGGGTCAACTATCACATAGATGGAAGCGTCTTTCAGGTTTTGGGCTGTAGGGGCTGTTTCGAGTGAAGTGGTCTTCATGCCGTGGATGCGGAAGATATCGCCCAACATGGCAAAGCCGCCATAAGTTTTGTCGTCCCAGGTATAGTGGTGGCGCACTTGTGTGCCGGTAGCGTCTTTTTTCCACTCGTTGTTGAACCAGGTATCGAGGACAACCGTCTTGCCTTTGCCCAATGGCAGGGTTGGCAGCATCTCTGCTTCATCTGCACAGAGGATGAAGGCGCCTACTCCTTTCGGATCGTTTACGATGACCGGCTCGCTCATGTAGTAGGCAAAGCTGCCATCGCGGTATGGATTGCCTCCAAGGCCAGATACTTTTACTGTGCCTTTGAGGTTGGTTTGGCCGTTCGCATCTGTTTCGATAAATGTTTTAACGAGGCCTGCATATCCTTTTTGTACAGCGGGGAGATAGGTGGCAGGCAGGTATCCATTGCGCATGCCTTTTGCCAATGCATAAATCAACATGGATGATGCTGATGCTTCGAGGTAGTTGCCTTTTTCATTGGGCATGTCTACGATATCGTACCATACGCCTGACTTTGGGTCCTGTACTTTCACTACTGCTTTTGCAAAGCGGTTGAGGATCGCAATGATCGAATCGCGGCCGGGATGATTGGCAGGGAAATGGTCTAATGCATCCACCATCGCCATGCCGTACCAACCAAGGGCGCGGCCCCAGAAGTGGGGTGAAAGTCCCGTGGTCTTGCTGGCCCATTTTTGCTGGTGTGTTTCATCCCATCCGTGGTATAACAACCCTGTTTTAGGATCGCGCGCATGGCGCTCCATGATCACAAACTGACGGGTAATGTCATCGAAGGCTGCATCTTCGTGGAATAGTTTAGCGTACTCGGCGTAGAATGGCTGTCCCATGTACAGTCCATCGAGCCACATCTGGTTGGGGTATATCTGTTTGTGCCAGAAGCCTCCTTCGGATGTGCGGGGATGGCTGCGGAGCTGGTTGCGCAGCAGGTCGGCTGCTTTTTTATATTTCTCCTGTCCGGTTACGCGGTAGAGGAATAGTATCAGCTTTCCGTTGTTGATGTGGTCAATGTTGTATTCATCGGGGCGATAGTCTTTGATGGTTCCGTCTTTCTGTACGAAGAAATCCATGCTGCGCTGGATGTAATCGAAATAGCGGGCATTGGCTGTTGCGTTCCAAAGGCCTTCTACTCCTTTCAGGATGACTCCCTGGTCGTAGGACCAGCGGGCGGGCCTATCGGGGGTAAGGGCAAATGAATCGCTCCATATTTTCATGGCTGTAGCTGTCATCTCCTGTGACCAGCGTGCAGCGTGTGTGCTGGTGAGCTTGGTGGAGGTTTGGGCGGCAGACTGATTGATCAGTATGGCAAGGATACTCGTTATTTTGATAATATATTTCATAGTCTTTAATCGAAAAATTGTTTGTTGTCCATTGGGCTAAAGCCAAAGAAAGGTTTGCATTTTAACCCCGGCCCTTTAGGGCCGGGCAATTTCTTTAGCTTCGATCTTCTTATTCTTCGTTTCGATCTTTTTATGCCTTGCCGGAGCAATTCTTTTAGCCTCGATCTTCTTATTCTTTATTTCATTGTGACGCTTTTTTCGGAGGCGCCGAACTCATATTGGACTTTTTGTCTGGCTTTGGATGCATCGGTGTTGGTAATGGCAATCTTACCGATGCGGTCGCCGCCAATACGGAACTGTAGTTCTGTTGCATCCCGGTATGTGATCTTGTTGAATGACAGGTTATCGCTGTTGAGTACATCTACTACCGGGTTGGTTTCTTTTGTGATGAGCTTAATGTTGTTGAATGTAATTCCGGTGGCCTCACTGTAGTCGATACCTTTATTGGCCTGCAATACCATGTTCTCCAGCTTAATGTTCTTAATGTGCATTTCGGGCAGGTCACGGATGAATATGTCTTTCTCAGCGCCGTTGCATATTACATTGTTTACATAGATGTCTTTGAATACGGGTGTAGCTTCTGTTAATCCTTCCCAGTTGCCTTCCACTAAAGAGCCATATTTAGCGATGTTGAATGTGTCTTTTTTGAAAGTGGGCTGCTCAATTTTTGGCAATACCTGGGCCGTAGTGGGTAAAAAGGCGGCAACAAGGATCGTTACGAGTGTTGTATGGAAGCAAATCTTTTTCATAGTAGTCGAGTCAATCGCACAAATAAAATGCATCAATAATTTAAATGAGGGGCGAAGACGGGGTCCCAATAGGGCATTTTAGGCCCTGGTTCCGGTACAAGTCTAAACAGTTATTTATTATTAACGAACTCATTTCCATTGTTTTTTTACGCAAACGTTGACGAAAAGGATTTCGGGGGAAAAATACTGAACATGGTATTCAGGATTCAGCCTCCAACGCCGAGTTTCACTGGTTCCGTGTTGGTAGCCTCACGAAGTGCGGCAAGCCTTTCGACTTGATTGGTCTGGCCGCTTTGAGCGGCCTGACCGGGTAGGATGCCGGGTTCATAGGCTTCTCCCTGTAGTGTCACTTCGCGGGTGTTGCCGCTGAAGCCGGGATCATAGGTAATGCCTGGCCCTGCATCGAGCCATGCCGTGGATCCGTCGGGCAATAGCATGCGGGTTGCAGGATATGGTTGATCCTGGTGGCTACTTCTAACGAGGCATGCTCAAAGGATCGTAAGAATGGAATGCTATGGGAGCGGGATGGTGCATGGACGGCCTCCTTGCCGTCCCTGGGAGAGGTTAGGGGCAGGTATAGGGATGGGATATGGCAAAGTCTCTATAAGGTCTCTATAATATCTCTATAATGTCTCTAAAATATCTCTGTAAGTTTGGAAATTCAATTTTTATTTTTTAACTTGATCTTCTATTTGAAACCATTTCAATAACCTTTAATCTTCTATCTTATGGCCAGAAATTTATCTACTACTATTAAGCTTCAAGGCACTCTTGGCGGACTAACGCATGTGAACAGCCGTGCTTATGGACAGCATGTTCGTGCAGAACGCGGCACGTATACTCCTATTTCTCTCAACGCCACTATGGAGGCGTGTAAGGACATGCTCATGGATTGTAACGGTGAAGCAAAAATTATTTTTGATACTTTACGGGACGAGTATCGTGATGGCACTTTGTGGTCGCGGTTGTTGTCACTTTTTTTTAAACGCGCCAAGGAGGGTTTAAAACCTCACGTGAGCATGCTGATGGGACTGGAATGTGATGCCAAGTGTAAGCTGGCCGACCTTCTGGGGACCAGGTATTCGGTAAACGTGGAGCGGGCGGCGAAAAAACTGCAGGTTTCCGTTGAGCTTGTTGTACCTCCTGCTGTCAGTGATGTAAAGGGGCTGACGCATTACCGGTATCATGTAGTTGTGCTATATCCCAATTTTTCCAAAGGCCGTGTTGTTAAAGAAATTGTGGCCAGTGATATGTTGTCTTTCCCAGGTAAGCCGGACGCGTTATCGTTTGAAGTAGCTGCGCCATCGGCCACCGCTCCTTATATCGTGTTGCTGGGTATATCGGGGTATTCTCATGTGAATGGGAAGTATTATGATGTGGCTACTTACAGGGGACTGGCTGTAGTGAAAACAAGTTAACACGAATTGCACGTATTAGACGAATTGCACGAATTGTAGTTAACACAAATTTTAGCGAATTACACGAATTAAATGGATAGGTCGCAAAGCACCTCCATTTTGTCGTTTTTGGCACTTACCTGTTTTTATAATGGGGTGTATGTTTGCATTATCAAACACACCAATAATCACTCTTTTTATTTAAAAAGTAAAATCATGGAAACAAAAGCAAGAACAGCGATCACCGTAGAAACAACTGTTAAAGCTCCTGTAGCTAAAGCCTGGACTTATTTCAACGAACCTGAGCATATCAAACAATGGGCTTTTGCTTCCCCCGACTGGCATGCGCCTGCTTCTACCAACGACCTCCGCGTGGGCGGCTCCTTCTCCACCACTATGGCTGCCAAGGATGGTAGCTTCAGCTTCGATTTCGGTGGTATTTATGATGAAGTTATCGAGCACAAACTGATCGAATACACCCTTGGTGATGGCAGAAAGGTAAAAGTTGTTTTCGAAGACAAGGGTGATGAGACTCATGTGGTGGAAACTTTCGACCCAGAAGGTACTAATCCTCTTGAAATGCAACAAGCAGGCTGGCAAGCGATCCTTGATAATTACAAGAAGTATACTGAAGCTGCCTAACCAATAAAATAAGTATAGCCTAACAAATTAAAAGCGGTGACTAATGTTGCCGCTTTTGTTTTATTTACTCCGTGCGTTGTATATATTTGAGGGATATGAAAACTCTGCTTATAGTTCTTGTTTCTTTTTTTGTTTTTTCCTGCAACTGGCTTCCAAAGGATGATAAAAAGGCTGATGGTGTTCTTACTAAAAAGAATGCGCCTATTCACCTTTTGGATACTTTAAAATAGTACGAACCTTCCATTTATA
>JAGIBF010000149.1 GCA_017744515.1 Niastella sp. | reverse complement strand
GATGAAGCGTAGCGAGGTATTGGGGTTGATTACGAATAGTTCTTTTAATATCTGTGTGGCAGGTACCCACGGTAAAACCACCGTGAGCACCATGACTGCCCACCTGTTGCAGGACAGTGGTTATGGCTGCAATGCTTTCCTGGGCGGTATAGCTGTTAATTACAACAGCAATTACTGGAGTAATGAGCGGAATGTATGTGTGGTGGAAGCCGATGAGTATGACCGGAGCTTTTTACGCCTGAGCCCTGATGTTGCGGTGATCACTTCGATGGATGCCGATCACCTCGATATCTATGGCACGCCGGAAGCGATGGAAGAAGCTTTCATCGAGTTCTCCGGTAAGGTAAAGCCTGGTGGGTTGTTGTTGAGCAAGTATGGTTTGAAGCGGTCGGGTGAACTGAAGACTGCCAACCATCTTACTTATAGTTTGCAGGATGAGCGGGCTGATGTACATGCCACCAATATTCACAGGCAGCAGGGGAGTTACACATTTGATGTGGTGATGAAAGACTGGAAGCTGGAGAATGTGGTGTTGAATATGGGCGGCCTGCACAATATCGAAAATGTGACAGTAGCGATAACCGTGGCGCACCGGCTGGGTATTGCTGATGACAAGATAAAAGCGGCGGTAGCCAGCTTCAGGGGTGTGAAGCGCAGGTTTGAATACATCGTGAAGGAGTTGCCTGCTGCGGCGGAAAAGAAGAACGCGGTGGTGTTTGTGGATGATTATGCGCATCACCCGGAAGAGTTGCGGGCATTGATAACGGGCACCAGGAATTTATTTCCGGACATGCTTTGTACGGTCATATTCCAGCCTCACCTGTTTAGCAGGACACGGGACTTTGCCAATGAGTTTGCCGCTACGCTGGACATGGCCGATGAGGTGACTTTGTTGCCGATCTATCCGGCGCGTGAGCTGCCGATGGAAGGGGTTACCAGCCAAATGCTGCTGGACCGGATGAAGAATAAGAATAAGCAGTTATTAAATAAAGAGGAGCTGTTGAAGTGGGTGGAGGACAAGATAAAAGTGGTTCGTGAGAATACAAACCAAGGCGACGCGAACCGCGGAGGATGGTTGCTGATAACAGCAGGTGCAGGTGATATCGATACCCTGGTGCAGCCTATAAAGAAGATCATCGAAGTTGGTCAATGAAAGTGAAGCGTCATATCAGGAAGATGTTGGTATTCGGCCTCTGGTGTATCATCGGGGCTGGTGTGGTTGTATTGCTGGTGGCGGCTATCAGGAACAGGAAAGATAAAACCTGTGCGGGTTATGAGATATCGATGGCCGGCGCCGATGGGCAATGGTTCATGAATAAGAAAGAGGTGGTTGACATTCTTACAGGCAATGGGGCGACGGCGCTGAAAGGCAGATCGCTGAAGCGTTTTGATCTGCGCAGCATGGAAGAGCGCCTGCAAAAGAATGTTTGGATCAGGGATGCCGAGTTGTTCTTTGATAATAACGAGGTGCTGCAGGTAAAGATCGTAGAGCGTGAGCCTATTGCGCGCATCTTTACGGTGACCGGGAATAGTTTTTATATCGACAGCAGCTGCGAGAGGCTTCCTTTATCGGATAAGACTTCCGCAAAGCTGCCGGTGTTCACTGGTTTTCCTACAGATAAAGAGCGGGTGGGTAAGGCTGATAGTCTTTTGCTGCAGCATATAAAACAGGTAAGTCTTTTCATTCAGCATGATCCTTTCTGGATGGCGCAGATAGCGCAAACGGATATTCTGCCCGACAGAAGGTTTGAAATGATCCCGATGGTTGGCAACCACATCATTGAGTTTGGCGATGGTACAGACTTTGATAAGAAGTTCGGACGATTGCTGCAATTCTATAAGATGGTGCTGAGCAAAACGGGCATGGATGTATACGAACGTATAAATGTACAATACGACAGGCAGGTCATCGGCGTAAAGAAAGGCGGTTATGTAAGCAGAGCCGACTCTGTGCAGGCGGCACGGAGTGTTCAAAGCCTGATTGCTTCAGCTCAAACAGCGTTGATCGATTCTGCCAACAGTCAGGATCAAAGAAGGTCGCAGGAAGTGTTATCGTCGGTGAACAATTCACCGGCTAAACCCACAACCACTGAAAAACCACCCATACCTGTGACGACTGTCCTGAAGCGAACGAATGATTCGAACCGTAAAAATTCTCCTACGAAAGACCCATCCTATGAAACCCCGACCAAATCCGTAAAGAAGAAACCGGCTTCGAAGCCGACAAGCTCGAAGCCACCGCCAGCAAAGAAGGGACAGCCCAAGGCGGTGATGCCGAAGAAAACTTAGCATACAGAATTCAGAATACAGGAGCCAGAAGAAATACAGGGCTCGTATCCGTAAAGAGGTGAGAAGATATAGAGTGAGGCGTTGACCTTCTATGAAAACAAGCGACTAATCAATCATACCAACAACTAAAAACAGGATAGCATGAACAACGAGCAACAACCCATCATCGTCGGATTGGATATTGGCACGACGAAGATCGCAGCGATTGCCGGCCGGAAGAATGAATTCGGCAAACTGGAGATCATTGGCTTTGGCCGCGCCAATTCCAATGGTGTGAAGCATGGACAAGTATTGAATATCGATGAAACGATCAAGGCCATTCAGATGGCTTTGGAGAATTGTTATACTTCCAACCCCAACCTGGAGATCAGCGAGGTGTATGTAGGTATTGCAGGTCATCATATCAAGAGCCTTCAAACGCGTGGTGACATTGTTCGCCACCAGAATGAAGAAGAAATTACCCAGCGCGAAATCGATCAGCTGATTGCTGACCAGTATAAAACATACATCCCTGCCGGTGACCAGATCATCGATGTGATCCCGCAGGAGTTTACCGTAGATAATTTCCAGAACATCCCTAATCCCATCGGGTACGGTGGTGTAAAGGTGGGCGCCAACTTCCACATCATTACCGGTGATAAGAATGCCATCCGTAATATCAGCCGCTCTGTTGAAAAGAGTGGTTTGATCACGAAGGACCTGGTGTTGCAACCGCTGGCTTCTGCTGCTGCCGTAATGGGGCAGGAAGACCTGGAGGCGGGTGTGGCCATCGTGGATATCGGTGGTGGTACTACCGACCTGGCAGTATTCTATGAAGGTATCCTGAAGCATACAGCCGTTATTCCTTTTGGTGGTGAGAATATTACCAATGATATCAAGACCGGTTTGGGTGTATTGAAAACACAGGCCGAGCAGATGAAAGTGCAGTTTGGTAGTGCGCTGGCCAACGAAGCAAGGGGCAACGCCTTTATCACTATCCCTGGTCTGCGCGGTATGCCAGCCAAGGAGATCAGTGTAAAGAATCTGGCCAATATCATCCAGGCGCGTATGAGTGAGATCATGGACTTCGTGACGTATCATCTGAAGCAGGTAGGGTTGGATAACCGTACGCTGAA
This sequence comes from Niastella sp., assembly GCA_017744515.1. GTDB lineage: Bacteria > Bacteroidota > Bacteroidia > Chitinophagales > Chitinophagaceae > Paraflavitalea. The sequence continues at coordinate 4,182 of JAGIBF010000149.1, read as the reverse complement.
TGGTGGCGTGGTATTGACGGGTGGTGGTTCTCAGCTGAGGCACCTGATCCAGCTTACTGAATATGTAACTGGTCTGAATGCACGTATCGGTTTCCCCACGGAGCACCTGGCTGCTGGTCATATCGAAGAGCTGGCCAAGCCTACTTATGCTACTTGTATCGGTCTTATTTTAAAAGGCTACAGCGATTACGAACATAACCGAAAGCTGTTTGAAAACCGTTTCAGAAAGGTAGAAGTTCCAGAGACGTTGAAGAAAACAGTAGAGGTGGAAGCGCCTGTAGCTGCTACTGAAGAAGAATCTCAAATAGAAAAGGTAAAAAATAGAAAGGGCATTAAGGATTTCTGGGGCAAGTTTAAGGACGGTATTATTGATTTGTTCAAAGAAGAAGAGGATCATGCTTTATAAAGGCATGAATCTTGAGTAGTGCATGTAGCGTGCACTACACCGTTTTCCTATCATTTACTACTAACCTGTTAATTTTTAATGGTCTCCGGACGGGCTTTCGTGGAGAGTAGGCCTGGTGAGACAAAAAAAGAAAGCTATGATTCATTTTGATCTTCCGAAGGAAAAATCATCTATCATCAAGGTCATTGGTGTAGGTGGTGGAGGCAGTAATGCTGTTAACCACATGTTCGGTCAGCAGATCGAAGGTGTGAACTTCATTATCTGTAATACGGATGCGCAAGCGATTGCCACCAGTAACGTTCCTAACAAGGTTCAATTAGGACCGCACCTTACGCAAGGGCTGGGTGCAGGCGCCAACCCCGATATTGGCCGTCAGGCTACTGAAGAGAGTTTGGAAGAGATCAGGCGTATCCTGGAAGTAAATACCAAGATGGCGTTTATCACTGCCGGTATGGGCGGTGGTACGGGTACCGGTGGCGCGCCCATCATTTCCAAGATATGCCGTGATCTGGGTATCCTTACTGTAGGTATTGTAACTACGCCTTTCTCTTACGAGGGTAAGAAGCGTCAGCTGCAGGCTGAAGAGGGTATCCGTGTGATGAAGCAGTATGTAGACACGTTGCTGGTGATCAGCAATGATAAGCTGCGTCATCAGTTTGGCAACCTCAAAATGAAAGAGGCTTTTGCAAAAGCTGATAACGTACTGGCTACTGCAGCCAAGTGTATTACCGATGTGATCAACAGTACCGGTCAGATCAACGTGGACTTTGCGGATGTATGCACCGTTATGCGTAATGGTGGTGTGGCCATCCTGGGTAATTCGGCTGCCGGTGGTGAGGGCAGGGCTCAACGGGCTATCGAAGAAGCGATGAATTCTCCGCTGCTGAATGATAACGAGATCAGCGGTGCTAAATGGATACTGATCAATATCAACTCTGCCGAAGGCGAACATGAGTTCACCATGGACGAAGTAGATATTATTCAAAATTATTTATTGTCCCATGCGGGTGAGGGTACGGATGTGATCCTCGGTATGGGTTATGATAATTCGCTGGGAGACCAGATCGGCATCACGCTGATCGCTACCGGTTTTGAATATAAGGACCCTTTCACTAAGAAAGAGGAAAAGAAAGCGGCTCCCAAGAAGGAAGAGAAGATCGTATTATCATTAAATACCCAGCCTGAACCTAAGCCAACGATGGCGAAGGAAGCTCCTAAAGTGTCTGTTATTGAGCCTAAAAAGGAGAAGCCTGCTGTGGTAGAACCTTCTATAAAAGAAGAGCTTGCACCTAAGCTGGTGGATGTGGAGCCTACGCCTAAGTTCAAACCGCTGGAACTTTTTACGAACGAGGCGGATAGTAAAAATACTGTGGACAAAAAGACCTCTGAAGAAAATACCGGAGAAAAGATTGAATGGGTACTTTCGCAGCCATCCAACCCTGTCGAGATTCCCGCCACGAACGTATCTAACCAGGCGTCTTCTAATAATAATACAACACAAAGCAGTAAAAATAATTCTCCGACGTCTGCAGCGTCCGGAGGATACCTGGCCAGGCCTACCAATATTTATGCAGAACCGAAAACAGAGGAATCCATCCCTGATTATTCTCCTGTGAATGAACCTGTCTTGAATCCGGTTGCAAACACAACCCAGGAAGATGACCCTTCCAACGACATGCAACTTGTATTCAAAGATGACATTCCAGCGGCGGAGGAGCCTGGGGCCTACCAACCTCACCCAATTGTTATGGCGAATACCCCTGTTGAGGATCTTGCTCCGCAAGACGAAGCAGAGGAACAAAAACGCCGGGCAGCTGAGCGGATACAGAAATTACGTAATCTGTCGTTCAACATCAATGCTGCCGATCCTAACAATGAGTTTGAAACTGTGCCGGCTTACATCCGCCGCAATTTGGAATTGTACAACACCATCACCAACGTAGAGAGTTTCTACAGCAACGTCGAAGTCAAGGCTGATGAAAATAATAACGGGCAGATCTCTACCATCAATACATTCCTTGATGGTAAGAAGCCCGATTAAACTTGTTCTGTACCTCAAGTCCCTGCAAAAAATGAAGTCTATTTAAACATGCAGCGATTGTTGTTTTTAGTTGTTTCCCTCCTGATTCCTCAGGAGGGATTTTTTTTGTTCACGAATTAGATGAATTGCGAATGGATTGGTTGTTGGAATGGGGCATGGTTTTTATCACTTATCTGCTGTAACTTGAAGCGCAAACTGTACTCTTAAACTTCCAGGTTATGGCAACTATTCTTATTACTGGTGGTACGGGCTTGATCGGGCAGGCTGTAAGTAAATTATTGATTAGCAAAGGGCATTCCATTATTATTCTTTCCCGGGGGCAGTCTGCCTCTACTAATTCTCCTTATTCTGTTGCGCATTGGGATCCTGCAAAGCAGGAGATCGACGTGGCGGCTATCCGGCAGGCTGATTATATCATCAATCTGGCAGGAGCCGGCGTGGCCGATAAACGCTGGACCAACAAGAGAAAGCAGGAGATCATCGATAGCCGTGTGCAGGGTGGCGAGTTGCTGGTAAAGACACTGAAAGAAAATACCAACAAGGTGAAGGCGGTGATCAGCGCTTCGGGCATTGGCTGGTATGGTGATGATGTTAAAAGAAAGCCCGGTCGTAATGCTTTTACCGAAGATGATCCTGTAGATACTGAATACCTTGGGGAAACCTGCCGGTTGTGGGAAGCCAGCATCGACCCGGTGCAGGAACTGGGCAAGCGCCTGATCAAATTCCGTATCGGTATTGTGCTGAGTAATGAAGGTGGTGCGCTGAAAGAATACAAGATGCCGGTACGTTTTGGGGTGGCCGCCATACTGGGTAGTGGTAAGCAGGTGATCAGCTGGATCCATGTCGATGATCTTACCCGCCTGATCGTGTATGCTATCGAGCATGAAGAGCTACATGGCGTGTACAATGCTGTAGCTTCTCAGCCGGTTACCAACAGGAATTTTATGCTTAAGCTGGCCGAAAAGATCAAAGGCCGTTTTTATATTCCTTTTTATGTTCCTTCTTTCGTATTAAAGCTGATGCTGGGTGGATTGAGTGTTGAAGTGCTCAAGAGTGCCACGGTCAGTAACAGCAAGATCAGTCAGGCAGGTTTTCAATTCCTGTATCCCACTGTAGAGGCTGCGTTGGGTGACCTCACCAAACATTAGTTGACAAGTTGGGAAATTGATAAGGCAAAGCCTGCTGTATGCGGCGTGTTCTGTCTGTGCTTCTTTTATAGATCGTCGGTTTCGAATTTACGGATGGTAAAGAATATGTAGGCCGATAGGTACACCAGCGCTACCACCAGCATCACTGTTTGATTGGGTGGTGCTACGATTTGATTCTGCACATTTTTCAAAATGGGGAGGGGAATCAGTTCATCTGTCGACTGAAGCGGCAGATACCGGCCGGCAGTTGTTCCTGCCTTGAAGTTGAGCAATCCCTTGATCACGTTTTCAATAATGAGTGAATAGAGAAAGTAAATGCCAATAGCCAAGCCCCCACGCTTGAAGAGTACGGCGGTAAGTAATGCTACCATGATGTAGCTGATGGCTTGCAGCAGGTAAAAGGCTATGTATTCAAGGTTGTCGATGCTGAAGGATGTGTTGCCATCTGCAAACCCAAAGATCGCAGCTGAAATAATGACCATAACAGTAGAAGCAACGGCCAGCAACAACGCCACCATTATTTTTACCAGGATGAATTCGGTGACGGGGGCGACAAGGAACGCGGGACCGAACATGTACTGGTCATT
>JAGIBF010000148.1 GCA_017744515.1 Niastella sp. | reverse complement strand
TTGCATTGGCAAACGGCGATCTGACAGAGCCAATCCAGTTGAACTACTTAACCGAATTATGGCCCGATAACAGGCAACAAATAAAAGAAACACACCAGCCATTGATAACCTTGATCGTGCGTTTCCGGGTTAAGCCAGGCAAAGAAGCAGCCATGATCAAATCCTTTGAACCCTTTGTACCACGTGTAAGAAAGGAGGCCGGTAATGTAGACTTCCACTTCCACACTGTTAACGATCATAAAAACGAGTTTGTACTGTACGAACGTTGGGAAAATCAGGCCGCTCTTGATGCCCACAATGCACTGGCATCAACCAAAACAATGGTCAGCCAGCTGGGCAATATACTCGAAGGGCCTATTCAGAACATGATTGTTTTTGCAAACGATATCAGTAAATAATTATACAAAACAGGTTAAAACAAGACAAAATGAAAAAGAAAGTTTGGTTGATTACAGGATGCTCCACAGGATTTGGTCGTGCCATTGCACTGACTGTATTGAAGTCCGGCGCACGGGTAGGAGTGGGAGCACGCAAGTATGAAGATGTAAAAGACATCATCAGTGCTTTCCCCGAAACGGCAATCGCCTTGAAACTGGATGTTACCAAAGAAGCGGAAGTGAACGCGGCAGTGGCCGATCTGGTAGATCAGTTTGGCGCCATTGATGTATTGGTAAACAACGCAGGTATTGGTTATTTCGGTTCCATTGAAGAAAGCAACGAAGCAGAAGTGCGCCGCATGTTCGAGATCAACTTCTGGGGGCTTTCCAATGTAACACGTGAAGTACTGCCTTACATGCGCAAACAACAAGCAGGGCATATCATCAACATCGCATCGATCGGTGGTTTAACGTCTTTCCCTGCATTGGGATATTACCATGCCACCAAATATGCAGTAGATGGCTTTTCAGAAGCCTTATTCAAAGAAGTAACTCCCCTGGGTATTAAAGTAACAATAGTGGCGCCCGGTGCATTTCGCACAGATTGGGCAGGCCGCTCTGCCAATGAAGCCCCGGCAAACATTGCAGATTATGCGGCTACTGCAGGAGCTACGATGCAATGGATACGTTCTATCAACGGAACACAACCCGGCGATCCTGATCGCGCCGCAGAAGCAATATTGAAAGTAACAGAAACAAGCAAGCCGCCATTACGCCTGCTCCTCGGGCAGGATGCTGTAGACGCGGCCTATGAAAAACTGGAGCTACTAAAAAATGACTTCGACACCTGGAAAGCGACAAGCCTTGATGTTAATTACGGCTCACGCTGAAGCCACTTAAAGGATTGTCCATCTGCCTCCAGCACATCTTCGCCACCCTTTACAGTCTTGAACTTTAACTGCACCACTGCCGTGGCGCGGGGAGACACACGATCATCCGAGTAGTGCGTATGAACTACGTAATATAGCTGTCCCTTTTTATCGATAAACACATCACCATGACCGGAACCATTATGCCCAACCGTTTGCCGGCTGATGATGGGGTTGCCGGTATATTTCTTCCAGGGGCCAATAGGAGAGTGGGAAGTAGCATAACCCACAGCGTAATCCTTATTCCGGAAATCGTTGGATGAATAGATGAGGTAGTAAATGTTTTTATGCTTCAGCACAGTAGGTCCCTCTGCTACGGGCCAATCGGATTTCGCGGTGTTTTCCCATCCTTCGGTGCTGGCAATACATTCCTTTTCTGTACCGGGGATGATATCCGACAGGTCAGGTTTCATTTCCGTTACAAAGATCCGGTTACCGTTTTGCAGCTTCACATGGTAGAGATAAACCTTGCCATTATCGAAAAATACAAACGGGTCGATCTGTTTACCTGTCCCGCTCAATGCTGCAAGTGAGTCTTGCTTGAATGGGCCTGCAGGACTGGATGCCCGGGCAATGGCTATCTGCTCATTGGCTGTATAAGCCATGTAGTAATCGCCTTTATGAGTAAAAATTTGAGGCGCCCAGAAACCTTTGTTGCCAAAAGCTTCACCACGCTTTAGCACAAAGCTGTCCTTAGGGTGTTGCCAGGCTTTCAGGTCGGAAGACTCGTACACGAGGAAACCCTGGTTGCTGCTGGTGCCATACAAATAGTATTTCCCTTTATCTGCAAAGATGGTCGGATCGGCCAGGAAGATAGAAGCCTGTTGAGCCACACTGGCTACACCCAATAACATACATGTTGTGGTAATGGCTGCCTGGAGAAAACCTTTTAAAGATACCATGAGATAAATATAGAGAAATATCACTTTGAAATTCATAAAAGAAGCTTTGATATCGCTCCGGAGAAAGGACAGTACTTGAGCAAACTTTGTATTCAGTAAAAACGACACGAATCGTAAAAATAAAAACCATTAGAAATGAAAAAGAACATGTTAATTATCAGCGCAGGACCCGGCCTCAGCCGTTCCGTAGCAGAGAAGTTTGGAAAAGAAGGATTCAACATTGCGTTGATAAGCTTTAACCAGACAATCCTCGATGAGTTGCAGGATTATCTGGCACAAAGAAATATTGAAACCATCACAGCTGTAGCAGATGTGCTCAATCCGGAAGAACTCCAAAAAGCGATCAGTGAATTAGCCGCCAGGGTGGGAGGGTTTGATGTAGTACACTATAATGCCGCTGTGGTAAAAGCAAAGGACATTATGGAAGAGACAGCACACACGCTAATCCGTGAGTTTTCCATCAATGCTGCCCATGCACTGCTTTCACTGCAGACTGCCTGGCCAGGCCTGAAAGCAAAAAAAGGAGCACTATTGCTTACGGGTGGCGGACTCGGTGTAGTGCCCAACGCAGCCTGGGGATCATTGTCCATTGGGAAAGCTGCCCTCAGGAGCCTGGCCTTTCAATTACATGAACGCCTTAAGCAGGAAGGGATATATGTTGGCCTGCTGACCATTGATGGTTTGATAGACCCCAAAAGCGCCACACACAGCCCGGAAGTTCTGGCAAATGTATTCTGGAAGTTATACAGCGAACGCGCTGTTCCGGAGATCCATTATTCCGGCAAATAGATCAGAAGGCACCAGCGCCTGTAGACGCTACTGCCTGATCCTGATCTACAGCACCGCCCGATACACCAATGGCGCCAACGATCTTTCCCGTGCTGTCTTTGATCACCACACCACCGGGGAAAGATACCAGACCGCCATTGGTCTCTTCGATATTGTAAAGCGGTCCGCCCGGTTGCGACAATTTGCCAACCTCACCCGAATCCATATCGAACAGGCGTGCAGTCCTTGCTTTCTTGATGGCGATATCGGCAGAGCCCAGGAACGCATTGTCCATTCTGATGAACAGTTTCATATTGGCTCCTTCGTCCACGATGGCGATGTTCATGGCAACGCCAATGGCAATGGCTTTTTCCCTTGCTGCTTCAGCGATCCTTTGTGCTTGTATAAGAGTAATACTCATATAGTAGTATTTAATGTTAAAACTCCTGTGCTGTTGGCCTTACGATTATTTCATTTATATCAACGTCTGTTGGTTGCTCGATGGCAAAAGCAATGGCCCGCGCGATAGTATCGGCAGGAATAGCCTGCTTGTAAAACTCAGTTACATTTTTAGCGCTTTCCGGGTGGGAGGTGCTAAACTTCAATTCACTATCCACTGCGCCGGGTTGTATTACAGTAGTGCGGATATGATGTGTGTGTACTTCATGCCGTAACCCTTCACTGATGGCGCGAACGGCGAATTTTGTTCCACTATATACTGTGCCCCCGGGACTAAACACCTTCACACCCGCTACAGAGCCTACATTAATGAAGTGGCCCGATTGCTGTTGCTGGAAAATAGGCAACGCAGCAGCAATCCCATACAATACCCCTTTGATGTTAATGTCGATCATGTTGTCCCACTCATCTGTTCTCACTTCCGACATAGGAGCGATCGGCATGATGCCGGCATTGTTGATCATGACGTCGATGCGGCCATAAGTAGCAATAGCTTTGTCAACCAATGCCTGTACATCTTTTTTCTTCGTTACGTCTGTCACATGGTAAACAGCAGTTCCACCTCCGGTGGTAATAGAAGAAACGATTGCCTTCAGGTTATCTGCGCGCCTGGCGCCCAGCACAAGCAAACCACCTTTTGCCGCGAGATACTTTGCAGCAGCTTCTCCCAAACCACTGCTGGCGCCGGTAATAACGATCACTTTGTTGTTGATTGAATTTTCCATTGTACTTCAGTTTTATTCATCTCAAAGCTCAAATGAATAAGCTGTTTTATAAAATCACTCAGCTGATAGCAGGTATCAAAAAATTAATAGACAATACGTGATGGTAACAATCACAAATATGAGAGTAGCTATTAGGCAGCTTATTTGTATGCACATGTATTACACATGAACTTTGTTATATACCACAGGCACTTTTAAAACGTAGAGTATGCTCGTTAAAAAAACACTTTCGCTGAGGTCCATCTATGAATTCACCGGCTACCACCTGTGGTGGCTGGCCGGCTGGATGGCATTGGTCACTTCCGTCAATTACTTCACAGGTTGGAGATGGATGATATTTCCCTGGCTGCCGCTTTCCGTGGTAGGCACAGCCGTTGCATTTTATGTGGGCTTTAAGAACAGCCATTCCTATGATAGATTATGGGGAGCTATAAAAATATGGAGCTCTATCACAAATAACAGCAGGCAGTTGGCTACGATGGTAAAGAATTACCGGTCCGACGAACCCGGTACGGATGACGGAGCTGTTATCAGGAAACAAATGGTTTTCCGACATATTGCTTACCTCTACCAGCTGCGCGAACAATTATTGGTTCCCATGCAATGGGAGCATGTGAGTATAGAAAGATCCTGGATAGCAGGACACTGTAACCATCGAAGACGTGCTAAGATCAATAACCTCTATAAAGTAGAGTTGGAAGAGATAGCCAATAATAATTACCTCTCTGCAGAGGAGCGCTTCAGTTTGCAGACATACAGCAACAAAGCAGTACAGCTGCTGGACATACAAACGCAAATGACCCAACAACTCTATGAGCGCAAAGCCATCAATATGATCCAGCAAATAGAAATTCAGACCGCCCTCAACGGCTTTTATGATGCCCAGGCAAATGTAGAGCGGATAAAAGAAATTCCCTTCCCGCGCAAATACGCCAGCTTCAGTTTTGTATTCGTTTGCATTTTCGTTTTCCTGCTGCCATTTGGTATTATAGGTGAATTCAGCAAGATGGGAAGCGCAGGCATTTGGTTAAGCATACCGGTCGGTGCGATCGTTGGTTGGATATATGTTGCCATGGAAATGATTGGCGATTATTCGGAAAATCCATTTGAAGGATTATACAATGATGCACCGATGCTTTCCATGTGCAGGGCTATCGAGATCGATATGCTCCAGACGATCGGTGAAAAAAACATTCCTGAGCCTATACAGCCAAAGGGGCAGGTTCTACTTTGATTTTAATCACAAATTTAAATAGCAGCATTATGAGCATAGTTTCAATCAATCCAGCCAATGGCAAACAACTCAACACCTATGCCACGTTGAGCATAGATGAAGTCAGAGAAAAGATAGAACAGACACACCAGGCATGGATCAGCTGGAAAAAGTCAGACCATGAAACGCGCAGCAAACTGCTCACAAATATGGCCGGCGTTTTAAGAAAGCGCAAAGAAGAATTGGCTATCCTCATGGCCAACGAAATGGGAAAGCCCATTACCCAGGGAATTGGTGAAGTAGAAAAATGTGCAGACTGTTGCGATTATTATGCATCAAATGGAGCGGCGCATTTGGCAGACCGGCTTATTCAAACCGAAGCTGCTAAAAGCTATGCCACCTTTCAGCCGCTGGGAGTGGTCCTGGCGGTGATGCCCTGGAACTTTCCTTTGTGGCAGGTATTCCGGTTCCTTGCGCCGGCGCTGGCAGCCGGCAATTGCGGCGTGCTGAAGCATGCCTCCAACGTGCCCGGCTGTGCATTGGTCATTGAAGAGGTGGTAAGAGAAGCGGGTTTTCCATCGAATGTGTTTCAAACCCTGTTGATAGGAAGCAGCATGGTAAGCAAGGTGATAGAGCATCCACACATCAAAGCAGTTACGATAACGGGCAGTAATAAAGCAGGAATAGAAGTAGCTACCAAGGCAGGCTCTGTTCTCAAGAAAGCGGTATTGGAGTTGGGGGGAAGCGATGCCTACGTGATTCTACCCGATGCAGACCTTCAATTGGCGGTAGAGGCCTGTGTGAATAGCCGGCTTATCAACAGCGGGCAAAGCTGCATAGCAGCCAAAAGGTTCATTGTGGTAGAATCCGTGGCACCGCAGTTCACAAAACTGTACCTCGATAAGATGCAGGCAAAGGTGATGGGCGATCCACTTGTACATTCTACGGATGTTGGTCCGCAGGCACGCAAAGACCTGAGAGATGAATTACATGACCAGGTTCTTAAGTCCATAGAAAAAGGTGCTACTTGTATATTAGGTGGAAAGGTCACACCGGGCGATCATGCTTATTATCCACCTACCATACTCACCAATGTAAAACCTGGCATGCCAGCCTATGAGGAAGAGCTGTTCGGGCCGGTTGCTGCAATTATTGTGGCGAAAGATGAAGCAGATGCCCTGCGGATTGCAAATGACAGTGAGTTTGGACTGGGTTCGGCCGTTTTCACTCGTAATGTGGAAAAAGGAGAGCACATTGCCAGGTATGAATTGGAAGCAGGTTCCAGCTATGTGAACGCAAGGGTCATATCAGACCCCCGCCTGCCATTCGGAGGCACCAAACATTCAGGATATGGTCGCGAACTAAGTTCGTTTGGCATTCTCGAATTTGTCAACATCAAAACAGTGTACATCAAATAATTCTGAGAGCAGCTATTACTTAGGTTATTTGTTCAGTCACCTACTTCTCGTCAATTTTGATTGTCATACCAACACCGATTAATCACTTTAATTTTTTTATTATGAAAAAGAAGATCCTGTTTATGGTTTCCAGCGCTGGTATCATCGGCCCTAAAAAACGAAAGACGGGCAATCTGTTGACCGAAGTAGCGCATCCGTACGAACTTTTTAAAAAAGAAGGATACGACATCGACGTATACAGCGTAAAAGGAGGAGATGCGCCAATTGATATGGTCGAACTGGAAGACCCGATTAATATCCAATTTCTCAAAGGTGATGGACCGGGAAAAATGAAAAACTCAAAGCCCATCGAAGAAGTATCGGTTGATCAATACGACGCCGTTTTCGTGCCGGGTGGATTGGGTCCTGTTGTTGACATGCCGGAAAATCAGACCGTTCAAAAGATCCTTGCTGCCATGTATGAAAAAGGAAAGGTGGTTAGCGCCGTTTGCCATGGACCGGTATGTCTCATAAACGTCAAACTGAAAGACGGCACTTACCTCGTCGACGGTAAAAAAATAACAGGCTTCAGCATTACCGAAGAATTTGACTATGCGCGGGAAGATGTCTCCTTTGAGTTGGAAGATGCCTTACGCAAGCGCGGAGCAGACTACACTTCTATAACCAATTGGCAGCCCTACACGATCACCGATGGAAGACTGGTGACAGGGCAAAATCCGGCTTCAGCAAGTGGAGTAGCCCAAAGAGTCATCACTATATTAGCCGCTGAATCGTAACGTTTCACCCTTCCTTGTCATTTCAAACGGAACTCTCCCGCTTTGTCATTTCGAACGGAGCGATAGCGTAGTGAGAAATC
>JAGIBF010000147.1 GCA_017744515.1 Niastella sp. | reverse complement strand
AAGAGCGCTGCAAGGGAACGAACAACTTCCAGATATTCTAATAACCTTTTACGACTTATACTGTAAGGGTTATTCATTTCTCGACAACATAGGTATTGGATACGGACTGGAAATGGAATTAACCTCTTCATTGCCAACCCCTGGGAGGAGTACGAAAGAATACCGACCACTTATCAGAAAGCTGATTCAAACAACAGCAAACGAAACACCCCATAGTACATTTTCTAACAGCACTTATTATAGTATCCGCATGCAAACAACATGAAACTGCACATTCTACCTTTGCAGCTGCATTTTACCGCGATCAGCAAAAGTTTAACGAATTGGTGGAAACTTTGCCTTCTTCTGAAATATGAAACCCCTAACCCATGCCCCTGTATTTCTTTTTCTCTCCTGCTTGGGCTACAATGGGGCTTATCGCGATCGTTCATGCCATCACATTAATTTCAGCAGCCTATAATGGACAATAACATGCTCACAACATTAAAAAGTAGCCTCTGGCAACACTTCGGTGCCAGCATCGACATGCTTCAACATGCCATAGAACTGTGCCCGGAAAAATACTGGGATACCAGCCTGAAGTTTTATTACCTGGCTTACCATACAACGGTATTCCTGGATTATTACCTGACCATGCCGCCCGGAAACTTCAAAGCCTTGCTTCCCTATACCCTTACCGAACCCGGTAATATACCAGCAGATGCCATAGACGATATAGTACCCGATAAAATATACACACAACAGGAGTTGCTCAACTACCTGCAGACAGCACGTGAAAAATGTCGCCAGGTTATAGCCAGCCTTACCGAAGAAAGATTACAGGAACGCTGGTTGGGAGAATCGGAAGAGGTAGACCTATCCCTGGCAGGCCGTGACACACTCACCAGTTCCGTACTGGATATATTATTCTATAACATGCGGCACGTGCAACATCATACTGCGCAATTGAACTTACTTTTACGGCAAACGATTAACAAAGCGCCAGAGTGGGTGTCGCATGCCGGAGATAATATATAATTCCACACTCCCATTACAAATTCTCACCATACGTCGCTGGCACGGGTTTTTAATAGCCTACTGCGTCACACCAAAACACGCAGATATGAAAACAAACACCACTAAAGCCACGACCCGCAAAGTATTGATTATCGAAGACGAAGGCGATCTCTGCCTGTTGCTGAATATATTACTGGATGGAAAAGACATGGAAGTAGACCACGTCCCCACATTGGCAAAAGCTGAGGAATATCTTCTACAGGAAGAACCCTCTATGATCCTGCTCGATAACCGTCTGCCGGATGGCTACGGTATCGACTTCATCAGCTCCATCAAAAAGCAACACCCCACCACCAAGGTCATTATGATCTCAGGCGTTGATGTAGCAGCTAAAGATGTAGCGATGGAAAATGGCGCAGACGCTTTCCTCAAAAAACCATTCACCAAAGCTGAACTGTTTCAATCAGTGTCCGGCCTGATGAATTGATAACCTGTTTGTCCTTACCAACAATAACCAGAAAGAGCGCCGCATTGGAATTGCCGGCGTTCTTTCTATTATTTTAAATTTATCCTCCTGGTTAGGATTTCTTTCCACTTGTCATATCCTTAATAGCCTTAAAGTTTGCGCGTATATTCAGGAACCCGAACAGATTACCCTTCCTGGGATCATATTTGATTTCCAGGGGTATCCAGATATCACCGAATACCCGGATACGCAACGTACCATTAAGAGTAATACTATCTTTTCGTTCACCTGCATATAGACGATTCAGGCGCGTATATCCACCCGATAATTTGAATTCAGCCCATGAATATTGGGTACGCCTTGTTTTGATAGTAAGGTTAAGTCCTGGCTCAAAAGTAAACACCTGTCTTTTCAAGTCCCGGCCTGCAACCAGTGTATCATCAAGAAACTGGTAAGCTGCTTTAAGATCGAGTTCTACATTGATCACCCTTGTAGGGTTAAGAATTCCCTTCACAAGGTTGGAACTGATCACCACATTCGAGAAAACGAAATCATTCTTGTACGTAGTATCGCTCACACTTGCCGTCCATAAAAGCTTATTTTGAAAATCAGCTTTTACACTATCATAATTAGCCAGAATAAATTTCCTGAGATTAACCTTGGGGTTCTCATTGACCAATCTAAGCAAATTCCTGGCACCCACCGAATCAGCAATCTTTTTAATAGCATCTTTAAGTAGAGGATCCAATTGGTTAAATTGAATAGCCGCCGAAGAGTCGGGATTGAAAAAAGCATTCGCTTGCTCGTTCAATTTAATCAACTGATCCCCCTCGGCATTTTTATTGATAAAAGCAGTTAAGTAAGTAAAAACAGTATCATATTCTTTATTCGCCCTGCTGGCTTCATCAAGAAAATATTTCGACACTGTAACATCTCTTCGATTAATGATTGCATACGTTATGCCAGATGAAAAGCCATTAAACTTGTAAGACGAATCAAGCTTGGCAGCAAAAGAGAAGTTCAGGTTACGCAAAGCCTTGTTCTTAACATAACTGGTATCTACCAGCAATGAAGAATCGGCTCTCGCCATGATAGCGAAAGGATTGGAAGTAAACTGGATTTCTTTATTCTTACTGGTAAAACGATCGAAAGCCAGTTGAAAGAAACTCTTGAACACATCTTTATAATTGCCTGTAGCCAGGGAATCGGCCGTAATAATATTTGCCTTCTTACCCGATTGCGCCTGAACACGTTGCTGAAGAAGCGCCAGAGCTATAACGGCTATCAATAAAAAAAGTTTGTTCTTCATGCTCATGGCTATTATAGGATGATATAAGATCGATGAATAGGTCCGTTGATTACTTGTGGGGTTGCGGGAGAAGTAGGTACACTAATCTCAATTCTTGCCGATCCTGCACTGGTGCCTACCAGGGCCAGGCCGTCGCCCTTTTTAACATCGGAAAAGAAAATATCCGCACTGCTGGTAATGGATTGCATATTGATCAGTATACCCTTTCGGAAAAGAGAGGCCGTAACCTTCCCTACACCCGAAGTAAAAGTGATATTTACCGTAGCCGCTACAGCCTTGGGCTGCAAAGCCACTAATGCCATACCTTTAGGAGGGACTATAGATGCTGTTTTTGCAGGAGCAGCCTTTTTAGCAGCTTTCTTTGCAGAGGCACCCTTTTTAGCGGATGTGTTTTTCTTTGTTGCCATAACAAGATTATTTATTACCAAAAATACAAGACTACAAATGATACCCTGCCCGTTAAAACACCCATTTGCGATGAGCTAAAACAACACTATACTTAATCCTGTTGTTTATACACAGGTATACATGCATTAAACCCGAACAACAAACACTGTTCTAAAAACTTATGTATATTTAACGCAAAGCTTATCCTTCTACGAACATGATTAAAGCACTCTTCGCCTGCTGTTACCTGATTATAACGCTCAACAGCATGGCTCAATCCCCCACCGGTTCATCATTCGATTTCAATAAAAAGGTTACGGTTGCCCAGCTACGGGAAGATTTGAAAACGCTAAAGGATAGTCTGGAGATCATTCATCCTGCCTTGTACAGGTACGCAAACAAACGGCGATTGGATTCAGCATTCAATGCCGCCGGCAAACTAATTGACAAACCCCTGACCCAGGCCCAATTTTATGGCATCACAGCTCCTATCATCAGCATGATCGGCGACATCCATACCACCATAGAGCCGTCGGATGAAACATTCAATTTCCACAACCTCCTTATTTATCCCTCATCATAAACGAACAGCAGCACTCCGCTGTCATGACGATCAAGTGGTTTCAAAATGATGTGTTGCAAGGCGCCAATGAACAGTTTAAACTGTTTGTTGATTCTGCCTTCAACATTATAGAAGCCCAAAAGATCAACCAGCTGATCGTGGACATCCGGAACAACGGCGGCGGCGAAAGCGAAAATGCCAGTTACCTGTATACCTGGCTCGCGCAGCAACCATTCCGGTTTCTCCATGCCATGGAAGCGAATGAAAAAACGTATAAGGATGATCTCAAACGAAGTATACAATATCAACCTGCAACTGGCACTGATAAATACCAGACAGCCGATTCTACAACACAATACCAGCAGTTGTTTGGCTTCAACGTTCAACAGCCGGTGCAACACAACTATACCGGCAGGCTTTATGTATTAATAGATGGATTAACCACTTCCGCAGCAACCCAGTTCGCAGCATTGGTAAAGCAAAACAAGCGGGGCGTTTTGATTGGCGAACCCGCACCAGGCTCTTTATACGGAGGGTCAGGCCGAGGGTATAGTTATTTTTATTTACCCCACTCTGGACTGCTTACCATGATCTCGCAATACAGGTTGTATATGAACGACCGGGCAAAGAAAGCAAAAGACATTGGCATTATTCCCGATCACAAACCCCAACGATCGATACAGGATACGCTCAACGGCAAAGACAAAGACCTCGAATATGCAGAAAAATTGATCTCCACAACTCCAGGTCTTAGGCTATAAAAAAAGCTATACCTCCTGTTGGTAATACCTGCTCAAAAACAAGGTAATAGATAACACCAGGAATGCGATGCTAAGCCACGGCACTAAGCCCACCAGCACGGCCACAAAAATAAAGAAGTAGATAACCCCAATAACTTTGAGGTAATTCATCATCCGTTCAAAAGAGAAAAGCAGCAGGCTATTGAGCAATAGCAGAATGCCATAACCAAATGAAAAATAAAGCAAGGCATCAGACCAGTAAAGACGTTCAGGAGTCAGCGACAAGATGATGAATGATTCAGGCAGAAACAACAACAGGTAAAAAAACATATACTGCAGCAGCCTGCGTCCCAACGATACCGGCAAGGCGCGGTAAAACCCCAGCCTGCTCAGTTCCATTTCTTTTATCCTGAATAAAAGCGCACCATGTCCCAACAGGCCAAAGCTGTAAAAAAGAAAGATCATTCGGTGATCACGTTCATCCGTCAGCGTATTGGCCACAATCAGGTAAAGCATACCGCAACTGAATAGTTTAGTCACCAGCAACAACATAGGCCTCACCACCAATATATACCTGATAAGAAAACGGGGATAGAACTGCTTCCAGGGCATGGAGGGCATTTTCCAGCGAATGGTCCAGGCACGTGCTCCGGGATGACCCAGCAAATAATAATAGCGCGCAGCACTCAATAAACAAACAGCTACATTGAACAATAACACAATGAAAGTAGCTGCATACAGTTGCTGCTGAAAGCCGATTTTCAGCATGAACAACACATAGATACCTACAGGCAGGTAGATCAACAATTGCAGCAGCAGCAGTTGCCGGTAGCTTCGTGCCGGGCCGGTTAAAAGTTGCTGATAAAGAAAAGAATACTCCCGGCGTTGCAGGATGGTCTCCACAAAGCGGAGGCATTTCCAGGCATAGAGCAGCCAGGCGATAAGCACCGGCAACAGCATGGAAGCATTGGTAAGCGTTCCGATGATCAGGGAATAATGGTATTCCAGCAACCCTACTTCATTGGCCCTGCCTACTGCCAACACCATAATAAAGAAGAGGAAGGCAAATAGACCGGCGTTCTGCCGGTAATAAGTGCGGCCAATGGCCCTTACCAGGAGTGTATTATTCATGCTGCCGGTTGAACGGTACGGTTTGCAATGATCAGTCTACTATTGATAATCAATCCATTATCAGCTATCGGTTGATGCGAGCTGAAGATAAAGCTGGTGTTGTAGGCTGTTTGGTATTCCCGGATAAGGGTTGGCAGCGCCTGGGCGGCTTCCGCATCGAGTGTGGCCAGCGGCTCATCCAGCAGAATAAGTGCAGGTTTACCGATAAAAGCCAGCAACAGGGATAACCGCTTGACCATGCCGCTGGAATAGGCTTCCACGGAAAGGTTTATAAACGATTGAATACCAAAGAAATTAATGAGCATATCCACCTGTTTGGTCCCGGCTTTCCGGGTGCTTTGGTAAAAGTCAATCAGTTCCCGGGCTGTAACGAAGGGCGGGTAAAGCGGCTCCGCTTCTGCCCAGCCGAGCTGGCTACGATAGCCGGTCGGCTGCTTGTGCAGGCTAATATTATTTAAAAATATACTACCTTTAAAAGGAGCCATGCCGGCAAGAATGCGCAACAGGGTGGTTTTGCCGGAGCCATTGGCGCCTGTCAGCCAATAAACACCCTTTTCTAAAGACAGCCTGGGTATATCCAATATGAGCGTGCCCGCATAGTCTTTACGGACCTGTTGAATAATGAGCATGCCCTATCTGTCGGTGAAGCCGGCAATAAATTACTGCTGTTGCTTTAAAAAATTGATAATGAACCCACTCGGAGTGTTTACCAACCTATCATAAGACTCGCTTCCCATTTTTCTCTTATCGTTCTCCCGGTGAATCAACTGTTTACAATAGGATACAGCGTAGATACAGCGTATATACAGCCTATATACAGCGTAGATTAAGCGTTTTTAATAGGATACGCTTTAGTTATGCCTAAACATAACTATTTTTTATTTTATATTATTTTTATTTAATAATTTCAATAATAAATACTCATGGAATTACCCGGTGTATAAGATCGAATACCATAACATTAAACTTTATTATCTATGGCTAAAATGGCTGGCGGCCTCGGTGACGGCCTCAGGGGAAAATTAGGCGGCCTTTCCTATTACAAGATGCGCGGTGTAGACAAAGTCATCGTGCGGGAAAGCGGCGGGCACACCAAAAGGAAGATCAAAAAAGATCCCGACCTCGATCTGTTCAGGCGTGCAGGCAGTGAGTTCGGAGGCAGGGCTTTAATGAGCAGTTTTATTATGCGGGCGCTCGTCTTCCAGAAACCGATGGCCGATTACAATCTTGCCGGGCCACTGTCGGCACTGATGAAGCCTATCCAGGAGCAGGATCGCATCAGTGAGTTGGGCCAGCGCAACATCTACCTGTCTGAACATGCACAGTACATTAAAGGATTTTCGCTCAACAGGAATCACTCTTTCGACTCAGTGATCCGTTTTCCGGTTACCGGTACCATTGACAGGGAAACACTTTCTGCCAGCGTGACATTCCCGGAACTGATGCCGGATATCAACTTTTTCCCGGCAGCCTACCATCCTTATTATGCTTTACGCATTACCCTCGCCATCGTGCCGGATATTGTTTACAACCAAAACCGGTATACTCCCATACATGCAAACTACCCCGACCATAGTGCAGAATATGTTGATTCATCGTGGTACTCCTCACAGGAGGGTTCACCAGCCCAAACGATGATGGTCAAAGTCAAAACGATCCCGCCCGATACCCATTTCACCCTTGTCTTAGCCGTGGGTGTTTGCTATGGCAAACTGAAAACACTTAGCACTATAGAACGCGTTGCCCGTGCAGGCAGTGCCAAAGTGCTGGAAGTCGGTAGTGAGTTGCCAGTAGTACCTGCAGATAAGCCAGGTATTCACGACCCTTATTAACCCGTCGCCCCCGTCAACCTTTCAACTGGTCACAATGCACGCTGGATAACTCCATCCAGATACACACCAATATCCTCCCGGGCGCCGGTAGAACGGTTGATGATAGCGCCGTCCTTACCGATCACGATGTGCACCGGGAGGCTTTCGATCTGATAGGCATCGTTGACCTTACCGCCATTGTTGACGATCGTATAGAGAAATCTGCGCTTCTTAAAGAACTGTTGCAACCTGGCCGTTTCATCGCCGGTGATAGCAAGAAATACAACGT
>JAGIBF010000146.1 GCA_017744515.1 Niastella sp. | reverse complement strand
CAATGAGCGTTTGGATGATTTCCAGGAAATGCTGGATGATGATTCGGTTAAAGCTATCTTGTGTGGCCGTGGCGGTTATGGCATGGGCCGGATCATTGACAGGATCAACTTCAGGGCTTTTAAGAGACGGCCTAAATGGATCGTTGGCTTCAGTGATATTACGGTGTTGCATGCACACCTGTATTCCAACTATAAGATTTCTTCTTTGCATGCGCCCATGGCGGCAGCTTTCAATGACGATGGTTTCAATAATGAGTATGTGCAATCGTTGAAGAATGCATTGGAGGGCAAGATTGCCCGGTACCAATGTGATGTGCATGACCTGAATCATCCGGGAGAAGTCGTGGGCGAGCTTGTAGGTGGTAACCTCAGTCTATTGGCGCACCTCGTAGGTACGCCTTCCGACATCAAGACCAAGGGCAGGATCCTGTTCCTGGAGGATATTGGGGAGTATCTTTATAATGTAGACCGTATGTTGTACCAGCTAAAGCGGGCGGGCAAACTGGATAGGTTGGCTGGACTGATCGTTGGCGGGTTTACAGAGAATAAGGATACGGAGCGGCCTTTTGGTAAGTCTGTTTATGAGATCATTCACGATGTGGTGAAGGAATATAATTATCCTATCTGCTTTGATTTCCCCGTGAGTCATGAAAAGGAGAATTACGCATTGAAGGTGGGAGCGGGGTATAAGTTGATCGTAGGGAAGAATAAAGTAATACTCGAAGAATAAAAAAGGAGATGCCGGCTCAAAGCTGGCATCTCCTTTTGGTTAACCCGTATAGCCGAACGTTTAAACTGATCTGTTTGGTGTTTTGCCGCCCGGCCTGTCTGTCTTATCCTTTCTACTCTTTTATGCCTGTCTGATGTTTGTCATCCTTTCTTATGCAAAACTTCATTTATTTTGCCGATAAATCAAATTGATTAATAATATTTGCTCATAGATACAATCTATTATGACTTTCGTTCAATTGGAATATGTGGTGGCGGTGGATGTGTGCCGGCATTTTGCCATGGCAGCCAATCGCTGTTTTGTTACGCAGCCTACTTTGAGTATGCAGATCCAAAAGCTGGAAGAAGAGCTGGGAGTGAAGATATTCGACCGCAGCAAGCAACCCGTTGTGCCTACGGAAGCAGGCGCGGAGATCATCGAGCAGGCGCGTAAGATCCTGGCTGAAAAGAATGTGATCCAGGAGATTGTACAAAACAAGAAAGGGGTGCTGACGGGTGAGTTGCGGATCGGCATTATCCCCACACTGGCGCCTTACTTGTTACCCTTGTTTGTGCAGAGCTTCAATAAGAAGTATCCTCAGGTAAAATTGATCGTGCAGGAAATGATGACTGAATATGTGATCAGCCGCTTGCGGGAAGGACGTATCGATGTAGGTATTGTGGTCACTCCCTTGCAGGAAAAGGGCATCAAGGAGCATGTGCTTTTTTATGAGGAGTTGCTGGCCTATGTAGCCAAAAAGAATGTAGCGTATAAGAAGACTTATGTGCTTGCGAAGGACATCGACCCGGAGAAGTTGTGGCTGATGGAAGAAGGGCATTGTTTCCGCTCACAGATCGTAAACCTGTGCGAGCTGCGCAAGTCCAGTGAAATGAGTGCGCATTTTGAATATGAAGCCGGCAGTATCGAAGCACTGCGCCGCATGGTGGAGCTGAATGATGGTATTACCATTCTGCCTGAGCTTACTACGCTGGATATGGATAATAAGCGTTTGCAGTTGATACGGCATTTTCAAAAGCCTGCGCCCATGCGGGAAGTGAGTATTGTGGTGCACCGCGATTTTGTGAAGAAGCGGTTGATTGAGGTGTTGAAAGAAGAGATCGTGAGCGCGATCCCTGAGAAAGTGAGGAAGAATAAGAGTTCGAATGTGGTGCCTATTTAGGAGTTGACAGGTTGAAAAGTTGATGGGTTGAAAAGGGGAAAACCCCTGGTTATTATTTCAGTAGTGAATCAAGTTTTTGTTGGTAGATCGGATATTCTGAGAGGTTGTTATGGCTTCCTCCTTCGATGGTGACGAACTGATCCGCAGGTTTGAGGTAAGGGATCAGGCGTTTTCCATTGCTGTACCTGATAACGCCATCATCGGTGCCATGAAAGATTGTGACGGGAGCGGTTACCTGCTGCATGTATTGCCAGGTGGGTATTTTAAAGCGTATGATTCTTTCTACCGGATAAATGGGAAAGTAGACACCTGCTACAGAGGGGAAACTATAATAGGGTGTTTCCAGCAGCAGGTATTTGCAATCGCGGATAGAGGCTAATTGGGTAGCAAGCCCTGAACCCAGCGACTTGCCGTATAATATGATACTGTCGGGCTTAAAGCGTGCCCGGGCCAGTTTGTAAAAAAGGAGCGACCAATCGTAGAGTCGTTGTTCGGTAAAGGAACCGGTACTTTTTCCATAGCCGGGATAGTCTATCATCCAAACTTCATAGCCGTGTTTTGTGAATGCCGGTGCATATTGTGCATACCGGCCAATGTTTTGCTTATTGCCATGGAAGTATAGTACCACACCGCGGGGCGTGGAATCGGTAGTGGTAAATTGCACCACGTTGATGTTTACGCCGGTGGAGTAGGGAAGGTTAACTTCTTTATAGGGTGTGTGAAAATTATAATTGTAGCTGGCTTCCAGTGGCTCCGGGTGAAACATCATCTTATCCTGCAGGTAATAGAGGGTGATGCCGATGAGGCTGTAGATCATGATGATGATACTTATCCAGCGTATGATTTTCTTCTTATTCAAACTAATACTTTAAAATATCCCGGATGAAATTGTGGTATTCGGGGAACGAAGGTAAGTTATTATGTCTTCCTCCATGAATGCGTATCAGTGTGATCTTTGAGGGATTGATGGCTTGCAGGCTTTCGCTGTGGCGGATGGGGATAAGCCGGTCTTTGGTGCCGTGTATGATGTAAGTATGGCAGTTGACGTAACGTATCCATTTATCGGTACGGAGGTGATAACGCAGTACATATTTAACCGGGAGGAAAGGCAGGATACGGGTGACCACTTTTCGGAAATTGTAATAGGGTGAATCGAGTATCAGGTAACGGGGTTTGTTGTCGGCGGCAATTTTGCAGGCAAAGCCACTGCCGATGCTGCGGCCATATACGATGATGTGGTGCCCGGGGTAATCTTTCAGAAGGGCCTCATATACGAACTGCATATCTGCCATTATTTCTTTCTCACTGCGTTTGCCGGTGCTTTTGCCAAAGCCGCGGTAGTCGACCATCACCACATCATAGTCATAACGGTAGAAGTCGCGGGCGTATTTGGCCCAGCCCTTGATACTGCGGGTGTTGCCGTGGAGATAGAGAATGAGTCCCTTGGGCTCTTTGCGATAGAAGTGCAAGCCATTGATGCGTACGCCGGGTTCCACGTCGAAGAACAGCTCATGGAAGGGAACGTCGTACCTGAACTTAAAGTCGGCGGGGAGGCGTTCGGGTTTAAAGATAAATTTGTCCTGCAATAACCAGGCTGCTATGGTAAGCACAGCTATCCCAATGAGTGTATACCAGATGAAAGCAGGCAATTGTATGAAGGTTGTTGCCTGAAGATACGATTTACAACTCTTCGGGATCGTATATTCTTTTGAGGTTGGGATTGTTTACCGGTGCTACGATCAGCGGGAATTTCTCCACTGTTACGTTGGCGGTATCCAGTCCAAAGCCCCGCTCTTCCGACAAGCTCCAGTCTTTTAAGGTGAAGTGCAATTTCATGACCAACCGCTCAGTGAAAGGCAGTTCGTTGTCCTGGCTCAGGTATTTTTCCATGACGATAAACTGGAAGTCGCCTACTACGTTGTTTCTTTCGAGGCTTTCGTAGCGGCTGGTGATGTTCACTTCCTTGTTGGCTACAAGGTCGGCCACCACTTTGCGGAACATGAGGTTGATGCGTGGCTCCATGCGGAATCCAAGCCTGAATTCCACACGGATGATATCGTTGGGTATGATGTGATCTACTTTGTACTCGCAGGTATACGGATCGTCCAATGTGTCTACATGCACAAACCAGTATATATCTGCCCGCTTGGGTTTTTTGTTCAGGATGGAATAGATGATCTTATGTTCTATTTCCTTGGGGTTGTTGGCGCTGGTAAGGTATACCAGGTGAGTAGCATACTTGGGAACGGTTTTGTCGTTGCTCAGTTCCTGTATCTGGGGGATATAATGTTCGAGACGTACAAACTCCACGTAACGGTTCTTGATCTTGCGGCTTCGATACCAGATGTACATCACGGCAAACATGATGCCTCCTACGATAAGGGTGATATAGCCGCCGTGGGTAAACTTCTGTAACAATGCCAGCAGGTAGGTAATTTCTATGGCGATGTACCCACCGAGGTAGATGTATATCCAAATAGGTTTCACTCTTTTTGCCACGAGGTAATTGGCAAAAAGAATGGTAGTGGTAAGCATGGTTAGGATGATGGCAAGGCCATAAGCAGCTTCCATGCGTGAAGAGGTTTGGAAATACAAGACCATTCCGATACAGCCCAGGAACATCATGAAGTTGAGGCTGGGTATAAAGAGTTGTCCTTTTTCTTCGGAGGGGTAGCGGATCTTGAACTTGGGCCAGAGGTTGAGGCGCATGGCTTCGCTGATGAGGGTGAAGGACCCGGATACCATGGCCTGGCTGGCGATGATGGCGGCCGTGGTGGCGATGACCACACCTACAATGACAAACCATTGGGGCATGAGGTCGTAAAAGGCGTTGATGCCCAATTCTGTTTTCACGGCATCGGTGATCCTAAGGCCGGTATGGTGTTTCAGCAGGGATGCTCCCTGGCCGAGGTAGTTGAGCAGGAGGGTGGTCTTAACGAAGATCCAGGAGACGCGGATATTGCCTTTTCCGCAGTGCCCTAAATCGCTATAGAGTGCTTCGGCCCCGGTTGTACAAAGGAATACGGCGCCCAGCAACCATAAGGCGTTGGGATATGTGTTCAGGAATTTTATGCCATACCAGGGGCTGAAGGCCCGCAGGATGGTGATGTCGTCAAAGAGGTGCCAGACGCCCAAAATGGCCAGCATGGTAAACCAAACCAGCATGATGGGGCCGAATAGTTTACCGATAGAGGCGGTACCGAATTGCTGGAGGAAGAAAAAGAGCGCCAGAATGGCTATGACGATGTAGATAATGTATTGTTCTATCTTCCCTTCAAGTGCCGGGATCTTCGTGAGGCCTTCAACGGCCGAAGTGATAGAGATGGGCGGGGTGATGATGCCGTCGGCCAGCAGGGCAGCTCCCCCGATCATGGCCGGTATGACAAGCCACTTTTTCTGTCGTCGTACCAGTGCATAAAGTGCAAAGGTGCCTCCTTCCCCCCGGTTGTCGGCCTGCAATACCAGCAGTACGTACTTGAAAGTTGTTTGCAGGGTGATCGTCCATATGATACAGGACAGCGCCCCAATAATGAGGTCTTCACTGATCACACGGTCATTGATAATTGCGTTGAAAACGTAGAGTGGGGATGTACCGATGTCGCCGTAAATGATGCCTAATGCAACAACTAACCCCGCTGTAGTAACTTTGTTAATCTGTTTGCTCACAGTTGTGTAGCTTATCCCGTTTCAAAGGGTTTAACAATATATCATCCAATATTAATGCCGGGTCTGGTACCCGGCAACAACAAAGGTATACGTAAAAAAACTAATTGTGCTAATGTTTTATTGTGCGTATGTTATGTATTCTTCGTGTTGCATTCATCATTTGGCATATATCAGGGGCGGGCTGGCAGCTTTTCCGGCCGGCAACTCGTCTATAAATCAAATACCTAAAATTATATGGAAAGTTTGGGGGGGCGTTTTACAATGCTTAATTTGGCTTATAAGAATGTTATAATGCATTGCATCACCATGATTAAGAATCCAATAAGAATGAGGTTGCTCGCCATCATTTTGATGATCATGTCGTTTCCGCTGGTGTCGTCGGCACAGCGGATCTTCTATTCCGAATCGGAGCGCGATGACAGTCGCCGCACCAATTTCGAGATCATCGGTAAGGTGGGGGCCAATATTCTGGTGTTTAAGAATAACCGTTCTGATAATGCCATTAGTGTATATGACAACGAGATGAAACTGATCGAGCGGGTGAAGCTGGATTATATGGACGACCGCTGGATCAATGTGGACTTTGTGCCGTATGCCGAACATGTGTGGATGATCTATCAGTTTCAACGCAGGGGCATCGTTTATTGTATGGGGGTGAAGCTGAACCAGGAGGCCAAGCGGCTTACGGACCCTATCGAACTGGATACTACGCGTATTGGCTGGGCAGCCAGCAACAAGATATATACCACGGTTTTCAGCGACGACAAGCAGAAGATCATGGTCTTCAAGATCAACAGCCGTAATCCCAACAACTTCGTGTTTACCACCTTGCTGTTCAATAGTGATCTGCAGCTGCAACAAAAGCACCGAATGCAGCTGGCGATGGAAGAGCGGAACGATTATTTCACCGACTTTCTGGTGGATAATGAGGGAGATATGGTCTTTGGCAAGTTTGTCCGAAGGAGTGGCAGTGATAACATTTCCGATGTCCGGCTTATCCGGAAGAAGTCGGATGAGGAACGGTTCATTATTACCGACCTGAAAACCGGGGAAAAGATGCTGGATGAGGTAAAGATCAAAATAGATAACACCAACCGGCGTTATTTATTCACGGCCTTATACTATAAGCAGCGAAGAGGTAATGTGGAGGGTTTGTACACCCTGATCTTTGATAAGGGGGCGGATAATATCATGCGGGAGTCGATGTTGACGTTTTCCGATGATCTGCGGCGGTCGGCCAAGGGGCCTGATGCCAACCTGCGCCTGGCTTTCAATGATTATTTCATCAAAAATATGATCATTAAGCGGGATGGTGGGTATATCATGGTGGCCGAGTCAATGTATACTACATCGAGGGGTGGCGCGTTTAATCGCTGGGATTATTTGTCGTGGAATAACCCGTGGGCTTCGCCAATGGGTTATAACTATTATTCGCCGTATTATAATTCCTGGGGTTCGCCCTGGAACCGGTGGGGCAATAACCAGGCTACGCGGTACCATGCTGAGAATATTATGATCCTTTCGTTTGATAAGGACGGCAATATGGACTGGAATAATGTGATACCCAAGAGCCAGTTTGATGATGAGAGTGAAGGGCTGGTGTCGCACCAGGTGATGAATACCGGCGGTGAGCTGCATTTCCTGTTCAACCTGTATGAGCGCAGGACGTTGTTGTTGAATGATCAGAGTATTGCTCCGGACGGTCAGATCACCCGCCGGCCAACGCTGAAGGGACTCGATACGAAGATCGAGTTCATGCCGCGTTATGGTAAGCAGATCAGTGCACGTTCGATCATTATTCCATGCCAAAGGAGTAATTATCTTATGTTTGCCAAAGTTGATTTCTAAACCTTTGTTATCCATATCCAGTGACAGGCCTCTTTAAGCAAAAAAACTCCGGTAACATCCTTGTGTTACTGATCTACGGATTAGTGCTCAAATTCGGGATGTTGTTGCATCCCATGGCGCCTTTACGGCAGCCGGATGATCATTTCCTGTACACATGGCTTCTTGATTTCCTGGCGCCTTTGCACCTGCCTTCCATTATTTATACATTGATCGCTTTTTTTCTGCTGTATAGTCAGGCCGTTATGTTCAACCGCATCTGCAATGATCAGAAGATGATGGCGAAAACCAACTACCTGGCCGGGATGGCGTACATGCTGATCACAACGTTGTTTATCGAATGGAACCATTTTTCAGCTCCATTGCTGATCAACTCGCTGTTGATCTGGATCTTTCACCGGGTAAGCATTTTGTATAATTCCAATAAGCCTGGCGCTGCTATCTTCAATGTAGGGTTGATCATGGGTATCGTGACGTTGATGTACCAGCCGGCTATCGTGTTCTCTATTTTCTTACTCGTGTCGTTGTTCATTATGCGTCCGCTGCGGGTGCGGGAATGGCTGATCGGCATCCTTGGTATTACTACGCCTTATTATTTCATGGCGATCGTGCTTTACCTCTCCGGCCAGTGGGAGTGGAAGAAGCTGCAGCCTAACATTTCTTTCAACCTGCCGGTGATGCCATCTTCCATCACGGTTACGATAAGCATCACTTTACTGATCCTGCCATTTATTATTGGTGGCTTTTTTGTGCAGAATAACCTGACCAAGATGCTGATCCAGGTGCGCAAAAGCTGGAGCCTGCTGCTGGTTTTCCTGATCGTGTCCATGCTCATCATCATGGCCAATGGTGGTAATAATTATGTGAACTGGCTGCTGTGCGCAGTACCCCTGACTGCTTTTCATGCCGCAGCTTATTTTTATCCCCACGGGCGTGTTTTTCCCCTTGTTCTTCACTGGATCATTTTTGGCTGGGCGGTCTATATTGGGTATTGGACGCAATAGATTTCGAGTTTAGAATTTCGGGTTTCGGG
>JAGIBF010000145.1 GCA_017744515.1 Niastella sp. | reverse complement strand
GTTTTTGACCTAGCTAATTTTCTCTTGGAAAATTAACGTTTGATCTAATAATGATTTCGCTTCAGAATTTACCATAAATGATCACATCTATGTGCTATTGCTTCCAAACTTTCAAAGATCTTTATCAGCTTTCTACTCAAGCCTTTCGGCCGCTTCAACTGACCCCGTTTCGTTGGGGTTGCAAAGGTAGGAGCCTTTTTATTACTAACAAACTTTTTCTCTATTTTTTTGCAAGATTTTCGACCTCTTTTCGTTTTCACTTTTGTCAGTTATACCTGACCGATCCTGCATTATTTTTCGAAGAACTTTTCTCTTTTTTTAAGAGCGGGCTGCAAAGATAAGAGGCTTTCATTTCTCCACCAAATTTTTCTCACATTTTTCTTTCCTCTTTTATTTTACAACTTACTATTAATCAAAGAACTATGTGAAAAAACTTTGCCTGGAATACTGTCTCTTTTGTCGCTATTTCTGTACCTCTATTTTTCCAAAGCGGGCCGCAAAGATAGGGGGATGTACAACTCCATTCCAAATCTTTTTGAAAGAAGTTTATTTGTCTTTTTGAAAGCCCGCTATGGGCGCGGGTTTGGGGGCGAAAAAAAGTTGCTGTCGGAACCATGATTTATTGGATTTGATGGATTTTGAGGAGATTATGGAGGGTGACGGTGTAGTTGACAGGTTAATACGTTGATGAGTTGAAAGGGGGAAGTTGGAAGGTTAACAAGGTGACGAGTCGAAAAGGGAAGACGGTGAATGGTAGTAGAGTGGTATTGGAATGTACGGGGAATGGGTGTGGTGTGCTCTGAATGTGGTACGGGGGTGCTCTGGGGATTGCCTGGGGCCTCTACTCGCTATAGTACTATCTCAGACCATTCCCTGACCACTCTTAGACCACCCTCTGAGCATTCCCCTACCACTATGCTACAACCTGCCACGGCCTCTACTACTGGTGAATGGTTAAACACCAACATTAAAGTAGCCCTCCGGGTATTCGACTTTACAAAGAAAGAGGCCATGGCCGGGCACGGAGAAGTCGGCTTTGCTGCAATCTTTAGCTTCTATTACCTGCCTGAACCCATCGATGGTGAGCTTTCCGCGGCCCACCTGCAGCATGGTTCCTACCAAGCCTCTTACCATGCCCCGCAGAAAGCGGTTGGCCTTCACCCGGTAAATGGTAAGGCCTCCCTCCCACTCCACCCATTGGCTGTATTGTATAGTACAATTATGGGTCCTGACCTGGGAGTTGCGCTTGGCAAAGCTCGTAAAGTCGGTGTAATCAAGGATCATTGTTGCCGCCTGCTGCATAGCGGGCAAGTCGAGGGTATAGGGAAAGTAGTACGCGCGGTCGTCGAGAAATGGGGCTTTTGTCTGATAGATAAAGTACTCATACTCCCTGGCCAGGGCATCGAAGCGGCAATGGGCGTTTTCCTGCACCGGGATCAGCCGGCTAATGGCGATATCGGGTGGCAGCATGGCATTGAGGTTGTACACAACTTTCTGGGGAACCTGGCTGTCTACATCGAAATGGAAATAGTTTTGCCGGGCATGAACGCCCGTATCGGTACGGGATGAACCGGTTAAGGTGATCGGCTTCCGGAAAAAGGTGGCCAGTGCTTTTTCTACCTCATATTGTATAGTGACAGCATTTTCCTGGACCTGAAATCCGGCATAGCGTGCGCCTTTGTAACTAACTTCAAGGAAGTATCGATTCATGGAGCGAAGATAAGAAGCTACATTCTTACCAATGCTTTGAAACGGGCGATGTAGAGTTCGTCTGTGAACAGGTCGAGCAATTGACGGAAGTTGCCGGTATCTGACACAAATGGATAGGCTGCGTCGAAGAACTTAAAGCGGGCTTCGTCATTGGGGAACAGCTCTGAGAGTCCACGAATGTACCGGGTAACGAAGCATTTTGTTTTGAATACTTTTTTAGCTGCTGCCACTTTATCGTCCACGCTGTTTGCACTTAACATCTTCACGCGTAATTTGTCTACGTCATATTCTGAAGCGAAGTTGACACAATCGGAGTTCATCAACAGCAAGGGCTTTTTAGAAGCCTCTATTGCAGCGGCTGAATCGTCTTTTGATGGTGCATAGCTGGTTTTCGCAGTTGCAGGTGTATCTGTTTTTACGGCGGTTGTTGTTGCTGGCGTATCTGGTTTAACTTTTGCTATGGATTCTTTTTGGGCAGTATCGACTGCATTAACTGGTGGCGGTGCTTTTACGACTTCTTTCGCAATGGCCGGACTGTCGGGGACCGTATTGGCAACCACCTGCTTTGTGGCTTCTTTTGTAGCTGTATCAGGGGGGGTGACTGCCGTTGTTTTTTCTGCTGTGTTATTGGCAGGAATGTCCTGTGGAATTGTGGCTGTTACTTTTTCTGTAGAATCTTTAGCAGCCGGCACCGGTTGTTTTTGCGCTACCGTGGCGGGTGTATCGGGTGTAATTACTGCTTTTACTGTATCGATCCTTGCCGGGGCTGCAATAACCTGTTCCGGTGTGGGTAACGACAGTGGAGCTCCTTTTTCGAATTCTATCATCAACGAAATGGTGTCCATCCCTACGGATGTGCTATCATAATAGATATATCCTTTTCCTTTATCGTTGCCCCATTCTTGTACTGGTATAACGGTAGACAGGGCTATTGGTGTATCGATCTTAACGGGTATGGTGTTCTTTTCGGTTTGTACTGAATCTACAGGGGGTGTTGGTGTGATAACTGCTACTGTTCTTGCGGGAGCTGCTTCTTTTTCTACTATTACTACTGCCTGGGTATCTGTTTTTACGGCTGTTGCGGCTGGCTTAACTGGCTGCACGTCGACTTTTACGACGGACTTATACAGGACTGCTGAATCGTTTACCAACGCCGACATAAGGGTAGCAAAAGCCCCTGTTTTCCGTTCTCCCAGCGAAAGGTCTGAATTCTTTACCTGTTCCAACCGGGGTTTTACGGCTTCCGATGTTTGGGCATTGAATAATACCCAGCCTTCTTTTTCGGTATTCTTTAGTTGATAATCAAGGTCTTTCTTATCCAAGGATACAACGAATGTACGTTCCGGGTATTGTTTTTTGGGGAACCCAACTTCCAGGGTATAGGTTGTATCTCTAAGACGGGGGATAACAAGGTGACCTATAGCCGAGGAACTGTATGTGTGTTCATTCAACCGGATGTAAAATGGTTGGGAATTTTCGGACGAGATAAATATAAAGTAGTCCTGCTGCGCTCTTACGAGGGTACAGGACAGTGTTAACAGACTAATAACAAAAGCAATACGCTTCATGCAGATTTAAGTTACTAATTAAGACAAAACTACTCATTTGATGGTTGTCAGCCGCCACTTGTACCTTTTTTTGCAAATATTAAAGGCGGTCGAACTTATCTTTACGGCTACATAAATTTCATTTCATGAAGAAGCTAATATTTGGATTGCTTAGTTTTTTAACCTTTCAAACTCTATCCGCCCAACCTCATGAAGCCGCGCAGGATACAACCTGGAAGAAGTTGTACCGCGAGAGTGCTCCTATGATCAATGACCTGGTGCACACGAAAATAGATGCACGGTTCGACTATTCTCAATCATACCTGAACGGTAAGGCCTGGATAACGCTGAAACCTCATTTTTATGCGACCGATTCTCTGGCATTAGATGCTAAGGGTATGGAGATCAAAAAGGTGGCCATTGTAAAGGGTGCCTCTACTTCTCCGCTGAAATATGATTATAACGGTTGGATACTGAACATTAACCTTGACAGGTCATATAAAGGTGGTGAAAAGTATACGGTATATATTGAATATACAGCCAAACCTAACGAACTGGAAGTGCAAGGTAGTGCTGCGATCACTGATGCCAAGGGTTTGTATTTCATCAACCCCAAGGGTGAAGAGAAGGACAAGCCTACGCAGATCTGGACGCAAGGTGAAACCGAGGCTACTTCTGTTTGGGTGCCCACTATCGACAGGCCCAATCAGAAGACCACTCAGGAAACTATTATGACTGTGCCTGACAAGTATGTAACGCTTTCTAACGGGAAGCTTATTTCTCAAAAGAAGAATGCTGATGGTACGCGTACGGATACCTGGAATATGGAACTGCCCCACGCTCCTTACCTGTTTTTTATGGGCGTTGGTGAGTATTCTGTGATCAAGGATACTTATAAGGGCAAAGAGGTTAACTACTATGTAGAGAAGGAATACGCGCCGGTAGCCCGTAAAATTTTCGGTCATACTCCTGAAATGATGGCTTTCTTTTCAAAAGTAACTGGTGTAGAATATCCGTGGGTAAAGTATTCTCAGATCGTAGGCCGCGACTATGTGAGTGGTGCTATGGAAAATACTACTGCTACGCTACACCAGGAGAGTGCTCAACAGGATGCCCGCGAGCTGGTGGATGGTAATGGCTGGGAAAGTACTATTGCGCATGAGTTGTTTCACCAATGGTTTGGCGACTATGTAACTTCTGAAAGCTGGAGCAACCTGACGCTGAACGAATCTTTTGCTAATTATAGTGAGACTTTGTGGGATGAATATAAGTATGGTAAGGATGCCGGCGATGCTCAGAATTACACTGATATGGCTGGTTACCTGCAAAGTGGCAGCGAGAAGAAGGACCTGGTCCGTTTTTATTATACTGATAAGGAAGCGATGTTCGATGCGGTGAGCTACAACAAGGGTGGCCGTATTTTACATATGCTGCGTAATTATGTTGGTGACAGTGCTTTCTTTAAATCGCTGAACCTGTACCTGACTTCGAATAAATTCAAGGCTGCCGAGGCTCATCACCTCCGCCTGGCTTTTGAAGAGGTAACTGGTAAGGATATGAACTGGTTCTGGAATCAATGGTATTATGGTGAAGGGCATCCGAAGCTGACTATCGATTATGTGTATGACGATGCTGCCAAGCAAGTGCAGGTGATCGTGAAGCAAACTCAGCCGGGCAATGCTTTCAAATTACCGATCGCTATCGATATTTATAATGGCTCTAACAAAGTGCGTAACAAGGTATGGATCGACGACAAGGTCGACACTTTCACTTTCAGCTATACGAGCAAACCTGACCTGGTGAATGTGGATGGTGACAAGATCCTGCTGGCTGAAAAGAAGGATAACAAGACGCTGAGCAATTATATTCACCAATATAAGTATGCCGGTCTGTATATGGATCGCCGCGAAGCTGTTGAATTTGCTTCGCGCAGCCAGACTAATCCCGAAGCTATTGCCTTGCTGAAGGATGCGCTGAAGGATAAATATTTTGGTATCCGTGGTCTCGTTCTCGGTCGTCTGGACCTGAAGAATCAAGGTAATAAGGCAGCGTTTGAGCCGCTGATCGCTGATATTGCCAAGAATGATCCTAAGGCTACTGTACGGGCTACTGCGCTGACCGCATTGGCTAATTATGAGAATCCTGCTTACAAAGAGTTGTTTGTAAAGAGTGTCAGCGATTCTTCTTATACTGTAGCTGGTAATGCACTGGAAGCGCTGGCTAAAATGGATAGTGCCGCTGCTTTTACGGAAGCTAAGCGTCTTTCTGCTCAACCTACCAAGGGTGCGCTGGTTGGTGCTGTGATGAAGACTATGATCAAATCGGGCGATGAAAGCAGTTTTACTGCTATTGCCAAGGCTGTAGGTGATATGCCTTTGTCTCAAGCCAAGTTTAACTTGCTGCCTTCTTTCAGTGACTTTCTTTCCAAGGTTAATAATACTGACAACTTAAAGAAGGGTGTTGATATCATTGTTGACTTCCGGGAACAAACCAAGAGTTTTGGCCTGGAGCCCATCGTAAATGGCTGGCTGAAGGGTATCGTTACCAAGAAAGAAGCTGCCAAGGATAAAGCATCCGACAAATCTGCCCTGCAAGCACAGATCGATTATGTTAATGGTAAGCTGGCAGGTGACAAGGCCGGTTTTTAGTTGTCTGAACCACGATTTGTTGGATTTAGTGGATTGGGAGGAAATGGAGGATTGATAGGTTCATAAGTTGATAGTTATAAGTCTTATAATAGAAACGCCTCACTTTTCGGTGAGGCGTTTTTTATTGGGTTATTTCTTGTTGATGAGTTCGATTGCTTTGATCAATGGAATGTCTTTGCCTGTCAGTATTTCCGGTATTGTGGGATAGACCGGGATATCGATCTTTACGCCTTTGCGCTGGGCTACTGTTCCGTCCGGATAGAAAACTGCATTTCCGGTAAAGGGCATCACGTAGTTGCCGGGTATGTTGATCATTCGCTCATCGCCGTCCCCGCCTGATGTTTGCTGCCCGATGGTGATGCTGTTGGGAAATATCATCTGCAGTTGCATGGTGTTCCATTCGCTCATGCTTCTTGTATCCGGATTGACTATGATAACGACTTCACCGGTATAGGGTGTATTTTCCGGGTTTACTCCGGGTACAAAATATACATCATCCTGACTGAGGTATTTGTAGGTGCCCATATTCTCTTTATTGACCGTATAGTACCGGCCATATGTCTCTCCTTTTCTGCCAAATTTCTTATAGAGGTAGCTAATGAACCCTCCCCAATCGGGATAGCCACGCATGTCGAAGATGATTCCCCGGGCAGTGGATGCCAGTGTAAGCAGGGAGTCCATCGTCCGGTCTATTTTTTCATCGGGCACTTTCTGGATAAACCGGAATGCCTCATCGATCTTAAAGTGAATTATACCGGCAGATATGTAATCTAATTCGTCACTCCAGACTCCCTCTCCTTTCCTCGTAAGGTGGTTGTTGAGCATGCGGAGGTACCCGGTGTCTTTCAACTGAATATATGGCAGCTCTGTCTTAATGGTTTTATTGTTGCGTAGGATATTGACAGTTATTGAAGGCTTGTCGGCTATGAATAAGAAATTGTTGGTGTAGGTATTCAGCTTATGTAAGAGGGTTGTTTTATTAGAGGTAGACAGTAATCCTGCTAATTCTTTTATTCTTTCTTCCACGCTGACACCGCTCAGTGTCGTAATGAGATCGCCTTTTTCTATTCCCGCTTTCTTACAAAGTTCCGGAATGATGATGTGTGTAACCAGTATTTTGTTGTCGACGACCTGGTAATCGAATGGCGGATAATGCTGACTTCTGAAGATAGCTTTCCTGTTTTTGATGGCGCTGTAGAACTTATAGGTGTGTGAGTCCTTGAATGCTGCGGTTATTTGCAGCAGGCATTTTTCGTATTGCCGGCGGGTATTGCTTGTGGTAAATAATGGAATGAAATGCAGGACTGTTGTGTTCCAATCTTTATCCATGAGGTACTTGTGGGGGAAAAGGTAATCGCCTGTTCCCTGAATTTTGGCGAGTGCCAGCATACGGTACTCATAGGGCACGTTGAGGCTGTCGGTAAAGGCATAAACCGGCTCATTGGGTATTTCGGTCTCGTAGTTTTTTGCCGGTATATAATAGTGATCATCTCCCTGAAACCTGTTGCTGTATACTTGCCGCAATTTTATTCTTAGTGCCGGCATGATCAGGCTTTCTTTTGTGAGCCAGGTGGTATCTAAATTTTGCAGCAGCAAACCAGTAGTGTCGGTCGGTTTATCTGTGGCTTTTGCTGCCGGAGGGGTTAATGTATTTATCATTTGCAGCACAGCCTGGTTGAAGCTCTTGCTTTCTTTGGCCTGGTTTATTGCCGGCCAATGTTTCAGAAACAGGGAGTCAGCTTTTACTTTACCGGTGGCGAGGTCTGGATGATAGTATTTGAGCCAGTTCCATGCTTTGAAATAGCTGTACTTCTTTTTTGTATCGAATGTCGTTTGGCTAAAAGTATGGACTGAACAAATAATGAACAAGGGTAGCAGGATGGTTATTCGCATCCTGCTAAAGTACTTAATCTTTATGCTTTTTTGGCTTTGCCCAGGCGTACTTTATAATCATCGGGCTTGCCACTGATCGTGATGTTGAGGAATCGTACTCTTTTATCTTTGTTGCGGTATTCGATGGCGTCTACCTGATCGGGATCTACTTCTTCCTGTTTCTTTCCAAAGAGCATACGCCAGCCTACCTGAGTAACCATTTTGAGTGGTATGCGTACTGCGTATTCCATTTGTGTGCTGAGGGATTGCGTGCCAGCTATCTCCATGAAACCAAGAGAGGAGTTGATGTTCATGTTCGGGATGGTCAGGGCCCCATTTTTAAAGGTGAGCTTGTTCCTGAGTGTATCGAAGCGCACCATGTTGAGGTTTTTATCTTTGAAGTAGGATGACATGGCTTGCATGGGTGCAAAGTTGATGAGTACTCCATCGCGTATGTCTACATCCAACTGGGCCTCGGACTGGTCGAGGAATGGGGTAAGGTCCGGATGTACCTGCACATAGCTTCGAATGGTACCGGTAAGCCGTCCTTTTATGTTTTTATTGATAACGTAGTCCTGCCCCAAATAATCGAGCTTGATCAGTAGTTTCTCAATATTAATGTCATCTACTGTTAACCGGCTTCTGAGGTAGATCTTTTCCGGGTTGCTTCCGTTGAAGTGTGCGCGGGCGCCAATTCTACCTTCAGCAATGTCCAGGGTCAAGGTGTCGAGGTAGATGTGATGATCC
>JAGIBF010000144.1 GCA_017744515.1 Niastella sp. | reverse complement strand
GAATCTACGTGGAGCGTAAAATAAGGATTGAGATTCTTGATGCGCAGAACAGCCTCCACAGCAGTGTCAGTATGGGGAATAGACAACGAGTCGACAGGTTTGGGGATCGTGTCGGTCCGTACATCCTGAGCCATTAACCAAGCCGTGGGTACAACCAGGCATACCAATAAAGCCGAAATTTTATTTACCAAGGGATTTGGACTTATCATGTTATAAAATCGTGGCCGAAGTTAATAACAAAACAATAAAAAACCCATCCTGATAGAGATCAGGATGGGGCTTAAACCAAAACCAACTGCTTATGAAAAAAAAATTAAGATTTCTTTAATACTTTCCTTACTGAATGTTAATCTGTTTAACTGTGGGTTTAGCTTGCTCTTTCTTGGGAAGACGCAGCTTCAGCACACCTTGTTCGTACTTGGCTTCAATATTGTCAACATTCACTTGATCTTCTACAGTAAAGCTGCGTTTGAAACTACGTTGAGAAAATTCCCGGCGTACTGTCTTATATTCTTCAGACTTGGTTTCTTC
This sequence comes from Niastella sp., assembly GCA_017744515.1. GTDB lineage: Bacteria > Bacteroidota > Bacteroidia > Chitinophagales > Chitinophagaceae > Paraflavitalea. Next base: position 8,101 of record JAGIBF010000144.1, on the reverse strand, counting down.
CTTTTGCTCATAGCCGATCGTCAATAAGCCATCTTCAACCTTTACCTGAAAATCTTCCTTCTTCAAACCAGGAGCACTCAGCTCTACATGATAAGCGTCAGAAGTTTCATGAATGTTTACCGGAGGATTATGCAAAGAACTGTCCTTCCAGGTAGTAGGAAACTGATTCAGCAGATCATCAAATACTGAGTTGAAAACTCTGTTTACCGGGCGGTTGTTGAATTTTACGAGTGTCATAGTCTTATACTTTTTATGTTTTTAAAATCGAATTGTACAGTACAGTTGTCAAACGATGTACCAGTGCCAAAAACAAGGCATTTAACCGCCAGAATGTAAGGAAATGCATCTCTTGGCTGACTAAGTGTCTGTTTGATATTGATTTCGACTGACATAAAAGCATGTTTGCCTTACTCGGTGCCGCAATGCCTTGCTGCCTCGTTGCCTCCAAAACACCGCGTCAACTTTTTGCGTAGATTTGCGTTCTAACAAGTTGAAATAAAAAACAACATTAAATATGTATCCAGCAGAAATAGTGCAGCCCATGAAAGAGGAGCTGACAGATTATGGTTTCAAAGAGTTGTTGACACCAACAGAAGTTGACAACCAATTAGGTAAAGAAGGAACTACCCTGGTAATGATCAATAGCGTTTGCGGTTGTTCGGCAGGTTCGGCACGCCCCGGAGTACTCATGGCGGTAGCCAATGCCAGTAAGAAACCCGATAGCCTCACTACCAGCTTTGCCGGATTTGATATCGATGCCATCAAGAAATTGCGTGAGCATTTATTACCCTATCCTCCATCTTCACCAGCCATTGCATTATTTAAGAATGGACAACTGGTGCATTTTATCGAGCGTCATCAGATCGAGGGACGCCCGGCGCAAATGATCGCGCACAACCTCATCGCAGCATTCGATGAATACTGTTAAGGAATTACGCTGATAAATTCAGCTTTGTTCATAGTGATAAACCTTCCCATTCCTGGGAGGGTTTTTTATTGCTGGCAGGTTTTACTTATCATTGCAAATTCAAATCCCAAACGTTCTCACAAATCTCAATTATCCATAATACATGTATCCCAATCTTTACTATGCTTTCCGCGATCTTTTCGGCCTTGAATTAAGGGGATTACGCTTCGTAAACACATTCGGGTTTTTCGTAGCACTTTCTTTCCTGGCAGCAGCTTGGGTACTCACCACCGAATTGAAACGCAGGGAGCGGGCAGGGTTATTACCCAGCCAGGATGTAAAGATCATGGTCGGAAAACCGGCCAGCATGGGCGACATACTCCTCAACTTTATATTAGGATTCATCCTCGGATACAAAATGGTAGGATTGTTCCTGTCCAACAGCCCCACGGCCGAAGATCCGCAGGCATTCATATTCTCGTCAGAAGGCAACTGGCCCATCGGTATTGGCCTCGGCTTGCTGTTTGCCGGTATCAAATGGTGGGAAAAGAACAAGCAAAAACTCGACAAGCCCGAAGAACGCGTGGTGCGCATCTGGCCACATGATAGAGTAGGGGATCTGGTAATTTATGCAGCCCTGTTTGGCTTCCTTGGCGCCAAAATATTTCACAACCTCGAAAACTGGGATAGCTTCTGGGCCAACCCCATAGAAGCACTGCTGTCATTCGATGGCCTTACCTTCTACGGAGGATTGATCTGCGCAGCAGTAGCCATCTACTTTTATGCCCGCAAACACAAGATCGGGTTTAAGCACCTGTGCGATGCAGTAGCCCCCGGCCTGATGATCGCCTATGCCATTGGACGACTTGGTTGCCAAAGCGCCGGCGATGGCGACTGGGGCATCCTGAACAGCGCCTACGTTACCACCCCCGAATCAAAAGTGGTCCTGGTCGACACAGCGCAATTCAAGCAAGCCCTGCAGAATAACAGCCGGTTTTACACAAAGACCTTCCAGGTTGAATCCCTGGATCAGGTACACCACAAATCAGTAAAAGCCCCTTCCTGGATACCCGATTGGATGGTAGCCTACCCTTACCCCCACAATGTGATCAGCGAAGGAGTACCCATTCCCGGGTGCAACGAACCCAAATATTGCAACCAGCTCCCCATTCCGGTTTTTCCCACACCGTTCTATGAAGCAGTAGTCGGAATGCTGTTATTTGTACTCCTGTGGTCACTTCGCTATCGCCTGAAAGTGCCCGGAACGATGTTTGCTATTTATCTGATTGTGAACGGTATCGAAAGGTTTTTTATAGAAAAAATTCGGGTAAATACCACTTATAAGAACCTTCCATTCCAGCCTACACAGGCAGAACTGATCTCCTCATGCCTCGTAATCGCCGGTATCGTCCTGTATGTTTACCTCTCCCGCAGAAAAACAGCTCAGGAAGCCATCGGTCAGTAGTTTTTTCGTAAATTACATAAGAGTAATATTTATTAATATTGCTCATTATTAGTATTTTATGACCGTTGTTTCGAATCAAATATCAATAGTTTTCAACGACTTCACAGCGTCCTTCCCGCGACGTTTCAGCGACCTTTCAACGACCTTGTAGCGGCGTTATAGCGACCTTTCAGCGACGTTATAGCGACCTTATAGCGACTATGCTCCGTACATGCTTCATAGAGAAGCCGTTGCAACCCCATGTATACTTTATGGCAGCCTTGCCCGACCTTTTGCCTCGTTTTATTTCCCATTCCGGGAGGGAAACCTGCCCATCCGGTAGTTTCTAACCGCTAACACCCACATTTCCGCCGCTCATCCCTAACTCAAACTATCCTGTAACCTAATTCCTGCTTGTGCGTCTCACCTATGTCACCCGTTATTTACCGGATATCAATAAAATCAACCTTTCAGCACTTGGCAATGTACTATACATAACATAGTACTTATTTTTGGACTGTAATTAGCGAGACAAAGTATTTAAGTAAGTATAGCCAACTTTAAATCAAGTAAAAGTATAGCCATGAGAACAAAACTATTTGTATTAGCCATTATCCTGACCGCTTTAAACCTTAATACACTTGCCCAGCAACGAACAGCTAAGGTGGCCGGAACAGTAGGAGGGGCAGATAAAGCCGCCCTCCAGGCAGCTACCATTACATTATTAAAAGCCAAAGACTCGGCCGTAGTAAAAATGTCCGTATCCGATAAAGCCGGCAAATTCGAGTTTGAGAGCATACCCGACGGAAAGTACCTCCTCCTGATTTCAGCTGTAGGACATACCAAACAATATACCCCCACCTTCGAAGTAGCCGGAACAGCTGTAGAAGTAGCCCCCGTTGCCCTGGCCGCCCAGTCCAAAGAAATGAAGACGGTAACCGTTACCGCCAGCAGGCCGATGATCGAGCAGAAGATCGATCGCACGGTGCTCAATGTGGAAGCGTCGGTAACCAACGTTGGAGCCAATGCACTCGAAGTGTTGGAAAAAGCACCCGGCGTACAAGTAGATAAAGACGGAAACATCAGCCTGAAAGGAAAACAAGGCGTCATCGTGATGATGGACGGCCGCCCGTCCTACCTCACTGGCGCCGAACTGGCCAACTTGCTGAAAGGTATGCAGGCCTCTCAGCTCGACCAGATCGAGATCATGACCAACCCACCTGCTAAGTATGATGCGGCTGGCAACTCAGGTATTATCAATATCAAAACAAAGAAGAACAAGGTGAAAGGATTCAATGGAAATGCTACCGTAGGCTTTGGCCAGGGAGTCTATTTTAAGAACAATGAAAGCCTTAGCCTCAACTACCGCGATGGAAAAGTGAACCTGTTCAGCAGCTACAGCTTCGGATACAATGAGAACTTCCAGCAGCTCGACATCTTCCGCCGCTATAAGAACGACGACAAAACGACCAATGCCATCTTCGAACAACGTGCGTTCATGAAACGCTTGAATCGCAACAACAACCTGAAGCTGGGCATGGATTATTACCTCACCAACAAAACGACCCTGGGCGTTGTGTTGAGCGGAGCATACAATCCTACCCAAAACGATGGAGATAATACCAGCTACCTGAAGAACCCGGCAGGCCAGGTGGATTCGATCGTTACCGCCAATTCCTACATTAAAGAAGTGTGGAAGAACGCCAGCGTGAACCTGAACATGCGCCATCAGTTCGATTCTACAGGCCGCGAGCTGACAGCCGACGTGGATTATATCCGCTACGATGCAAGCAATGATCAGAATTTTGTCAACTCTACCTATACACCCGGCTGGGTAAAGCGTTACGACGAGTTGCTGAAGGGCGACCTTCCCCTGTCAATCAATATCTACTCCGCAAAACTGGATTATAGCCACCCGCTGAAAAACAATGCTAAGATTGAGTTCGGCGTAAAGAGCAGTTACGTGAACACCACCAACAAAGCCAACTATTTTCAATATGCAGGTGCGCACTGGCAGCCGGACATCGACAAGACGAACTTCTTTGACTATAAAGAAAACATCAACGCGGCCTACGTGAGCTTTAATAAGCAGCTCAACAAAAAATGGGGTGTACAGGCAGGCTTGCGATTTGAGAACACCAACCTTGAAGGCGATCAAACAGATATCGACCCCAATAAAAAAGACTCCTCATTCAATCGTTCCTACAATGGATTGTTCCCAACCATATATGTTAGCTACAATGCCAGCAAAGACAACCAGTTTGGAGTATCATTCGGCCGTCGTATCGATCGCCCTTCATACGAAGACCTCAACCCCTTCATGTTCTTCATCGACAAGTATACCTATGGAGCGGGCAACCCATTCCTGAAACCACAATACTCCAACAACTTCGAGGTAACACATATATTCAAGAGCTTCCTTACCACTACCTTGAACTATAGCATTACCAAAGACCTGTTCAATGAAGTGTTTACCCAGGAGAAGCTGCCCAATGGAGATAATGGATATGCAACCATTGTACGCCAGGGAAATATCGGCAGACGTGAAAATGCGGGCATTGCCGTGAGCGTTCAGTTGCCCGTTGCCAAATGGCTAACGACGATGGTCTATACCAATTACAATTATACCCAATACAGTGGAATCATCGAAGGACAGGACTTTAGCATCGAAGCAGGCAACCTGATGGTGAACATCAACAACCAGTTTAAGTTCAACAAAGGATGGGCTGCAGAACTCAGCGGCTGGTACCGCACCAGTGGACCGGAAGGACAGATCCTGCTGGACCCATTCGGACAGATGTCAGCCGGTATATCCAAACAAGTATTGAAAGGAAAAGGAACCTTGAAGCTGAACGTGCGTGATATCTTCTTTACACAAATCCCCAAAGGAGAGATCAACTTCGAAAACACAGAAGCAAGATTCAAAAACTCACGCGATACCCGTGTAGCCAACCTCACCTTCACCTACCGTTTCGGCAAACCATTGAAGAGTACCAATGGACGTAAGAAAGGAGGAGCTGGCGAAGAACAGAATCGTGTAAAAGGAGGCGGCGAATAATTTGCTGGGATTTGAACCTCAGGAAGTACAACAAAATAAAGACATCGTACAACACAATAGCACGACACCATATACACACTTGTGGTAACTTTGATGGTATAAAGATTGTATTGTAAGAAATGTTGTTTCCCAAAATGATAAAGATTGCGTCTAATTGGGAAAGAGTAGAAAGATGGGAAAGTGTAGGGAGTGTTTAATTCGTTTTTAATAAACAACTACAAGGAATCCATGTAATCCTTCAAATCCGATAAATCATGGTTCCTTTTGGAAAATTTTAACAACACATGGCACAACCTTTTCCTTTTAAAATGGTCATATATAATATAACCAACCATGAAAAAGATCATACTGATAGCAATTGTACTAATATATCTTGTAGGTTGTGGAATCTCTTACATGTAGAATAATAAAACCACACTGTCTGCCGTTTATGAAATGTGCGACGCGAAGATGAGGAAACAGGCAGATAAACAGTGTGACTTATATCAAAATAGTTATAAATTTTTTCTCATAAGCAGTTAGTTTTGGTTAACGGGCCCCATGTCTATGGGGCCTTACTTTTTTTTAATACTTCACTGTCACCCTGATTTTTCAAATACTTTACTGTCACCCTGAGCCTGTCGAAGGGTATCAAAGCAAACACCACTCACGTTTCACCTGTACGAAATTTTATACAACTCACTCACCGGGTCAGATTGCCAGAACTCCTTCGATTGAACATCCATGATGGTTAACCTGCCACCACCACCCGCACCGGTATCGAGGTTGTTGACATTGGCAGCCTTCATCGGCCGGTCAGTACCCCACATGATGGTACGCGTATGCCCGATAAAGACCTCTTCAAAAGGTGTGACCATCTTAAACCGTCGCGGCCTTTTTTGCCCCCTCGCACCAGCTTCCCACGAAAGCGCCTGAAGCCACAACTCCCGGCCCCAGTAATAAATAGGCGGTTGTTGCGCTGCAAATGGTTGCTCCCTGTCGAACCCCGCATGAACAAAACAATGCCTGTGCGTATCGATAAAGTATAACCGCTGCCGGAGAAAGAAGTCATGGTGAGCAGCAGGCACATCTTCAGGCAACAAAGCCAGCGGATGAATGAGACCATAATCGGGAATAACATCACCTTTGCCGGCGGCCATAAGATAGGAGCGGAGCGTGCCCTCACCACCCTGGCCCCACAGCTGAGGTTGAAAACCGGTTTGCAGGAAAGTCTGGAACCAGTCATCATGATTACCCTTGATGGCGACCAGGTGCCTGATCTTCATAAGCTCCTCCACACAGGCAAAAACCTCGTCGAAGCCGTCCGTAATATCCCCCAGCTGGATAAGCGTATCCTTTTCATAGACGAAGCCCGAGCGTTGCAAACATTGAAGCAGCCCCTTGTAGCACCCATGAATATCACCCATTACAAAAGTGGCCATTGGCAGATAAGATTACAGACAGCAAATTAGCATATTATGATATCGGTACATTCCATAGCTTTGCCCAAAATGTTGCTATGCCCTCATTCGATATCGTTAGTAAAGTAGACGCCCAGGCACTCGATAATGCCGTAAACGTTACAACCAAGGAGATTACCAACCGGTTCGACTTCAAAGGAACCCATGTGGAGATCAAGCTGGATAAAAAGGAATTTAAGATCACCCTCGAAACAGAAGACGACATGAAAATGCGTCAGCTGGTAGACGTACTGATCAACCGCGCCCACAAACAAGGGATAGCCCCCCAGGCATTCGACACCTCCAAAGACGCTTACCCCAGCGGAAAGATCATCAAACAGGAGGTAAGCGTGCGCAATGGCCTTAAGCAGGAAGACGCCAAAAAGATCGTGAAGCTGATCAAGGATTCCGGTCTCAAAGTACAGGCCCAGATCATGGATGACACCGTGCGTGTAACCGGCAAAAAGATTGACGACCTCCAGGAAGTCATTGCCCTTTGCCGCGGCGCCGAACTCGGCCTCGCTCTCCAATACGAAAACATGAGAAGCTAATAAGGAGTTGGTCCAGGCCGAACACTGGCTAATACCGGTTGCCTGGCGAAGAATTGGCCTTTTCAACTTATCAACCTGTCAACCTTCCAACCCACTGTGCATAACTATCTGCACAACTGGTGCATATCGAAAGGGGCTAAAATTTGGAATGGCTATAGATAATAAAGTAACTTAGATGTAGAAAGTCGCTGGAAATCTAAACAATGGAAAGCGGGTTTTAAGAAAGCATTGGATTAATAACACGTACAAACTTATAGTAAGTACGAATATTAACCCGGTGCTTTTTTCTTTGCCCTTATTGGGGCAGCCCGGCCCGGTCCTTGCCCCATCCATGTGTCATCCTTGCTTGTTAAAGCGCACTTTGCACTTAGATTGCCCTCAGCTGGCACATGCCTGAAGCAATGAACAAGCCCCAAACAGTGATCTAAGTAAATGCCGGGCAGCGCCTCAAGGCCCCTTTAGGAGCTACAGCTTTGTAGCAAAAACACACACAGGTTTTGTGCGCCGTAGGTGCACCACCTTCAAACTGCATCCCCGAATCTCGAACCTCAAACCCCCGAAGCTCCCGACTCTGAACTCCCGGCTCAGAACTCCTAACACCCGTTCACATTTAGAATTCTTTAACTTATTGCCCTGCAACCCCCGAAAGCCAGTTTCCATCTATATAATAGTAAGACAACGCAAACGATTGAGTAGAATATG
>JAGIBF010000143.1 GCA_017744515.1 Niastella sp. | reverse complement strand
TTATAAAATAAAAACACTGGTTCCGGGAAATTAAGCTTATCTTCAAAAATATTCATTTGAGCCTCGCATCACAGTATCGTTATTAATCTGCCTCGAAGGTGCATTTTAGTCCCTTACTTCTTGCCTTACTCAGATCTCACCATTAAAAAGTTATTACATGAAAATTTATGTGTCGAATTTGGACTTCGATGTCCGCGATGAAGACCTTATGGGTTTCTTTACTCCTTATGGATCTGTAGCGTCTGCGGTAGTGATCAACGACCGGGAAACCGGAAAGTCCAGGGGCTTCGGATTTGTAGAAATGCAAGATGACAAGGCTGGTCAGGAAGCAATCGATAAACTCAACGACTCAGCTGTCAATGGAAGACAGATGAAGGTGACCGTTGCACGTCCCAAGCCAGAAGGCTCTTTTGGTAAAAACTCTTTCAAAAGCGATAATAGTTTTAATCGCCGTAAATGGTAGAACGATATATAAAAAGCCCGCAGCACAGCTGCGGGCTTTTTATATATCGTTGATCGCTGGATTGTTAAATGACTGCTTTACACGAAAATAATCCCTCTGTCTATATGAATATAAAAATCTACAACCTGAGTCAAAATATTGACGACAGAGCTCTTGCTCGGCTATTTCATCCATACGGTGTAGTCAATTCTGCCATTGTGGACAGGAATTCGTTGAATGGGCGGTCAAGGGGAAATGGTATGGTTGAAATGCCAATTCACAGTGAAGCCATGCAGGCTATCGTGAGCCTGCATCAAACAACTGTTGATGGTAAACAGATATCCGTTAGTGAATGGATGGCCTAAAGTCTCTCGGTATCTTAATACGATTCTTCCACCTGAATGAAGTGGTTCATGAAGTGCAGGTTGTTCAACGCAACGATTGCGTGTCTGCCGGCCATGGTCTCCATTTCTATCATGGCTGAGCCTTCCGAGCGTCCACTTCTCAGGTTCATCAAGATCTTCACAGACGATATAATACCAAAGGGAAGAAAAAGTGTTACAACATGTGAAGAGGTTGTAAGCTTGTTCAGATTACTGATTAATAAATGCATAATTCACCATTTACAGGTAATTGAATTGACAAGGTAAAGTGTATGGGAATTAGTAGAGGAAGGATATACACAATAGAAAGCCAGTATTTAAAGCTACCATTAATATTGACAAAAATCTAATTAAAACTGTTTTATTATTTTACTTACCGATTAATAAGCATACCTTTACTTCATTCGTTTGAGCTACGCATCAGTAAACGTTATTAATCAGCTATCAAGCCGCATTTTTATTTCTTACTTCTTGCCTTTCTCAGATATCATTTTTTAAAGTTTACACATGAACATTTATGTTTCTAACCTGGCTTATAATATCCAGGACGAAGAGTTGAAGAATTTATTTACGTCGTATGGTGCAGTTTCTTCTGCAAAGGTCGTGAACGACCGGGAGACTGGCCGTTCCAAGGGGTTCGGTTTCGTGGAGATGGAAGACGATAATGCTGCGCGTGAGGCGATCCAGCAGTTGGATCAATCGAGCATCGACGGCAGATCGATCAAGGTTGCAGAAGCAAGACCTAAGACTGAAAAGTCATACAGTAAAAGTCCTTTCAAGAGCAATAACGATTTTTCCGCACGTAAATGGTAACTAAAGATGAAAGCCCGCGACTTACAGCGGGCTTTTTTGTGTCTTTTCCTGAAAGTTTTTATGTCTGCGCTTATCGTTGTTTAGCTAATTTGATGATATGCAACCATGCGAGGAATCTTATGAAAGGATAAACCGGATCTACCTCATGCCAGCGTCTGCCGAAATTAACGGAGGCAGGTGATTTATGATGATTGTTATGATAAGATTCTCCCAGCATAAAAATATCCACCGACAGTAAGTTTTGCGAAGTATTCTTCATCCTGAAATTGGTGTAACCGTACTTGTGTGCATACCAATTGATGATAGCGCCATGAAATGCGCCCATCGTTACTACAACCGGTAGCAACAACAGCCACCAAAGCGAAGTGGCCAGCAGTACGAATAATGCTACATATCCAACTGCCCAGATCATACGTGAGATAGAGGAGTGTGCCCACCTGTCGAATGCCGGCCAATCGGGCAAGTTGTGGGTAAACCTTTCTTCTACTTGATATTTTCCTTTATAAATATTGCTGTAGATCATTCTTGTGCGCCACATCATCTGAAAAACGTTCTTCGAAAATGTGGGTGAATGGGGGTCTTTGTCTGTATCCGTATAGGCATGGTGCATCCTGTGCATGATAGCGTAGGCGCGCGGGCTCATGTAAGAAGATCCCTGGGTTAAATAGGTAAAGATATAAAATGCCCGCTCCCAGAACTTGTTCATGGTGAATGCCCGGTGGGCGGCGTACCGGTGTTGAAAGAAGGTCTGGCAGAACAGGGAAGAATACCAAATGGCGATAAAGATGATCAGTAACCACATAACCGTAAGTTTAAATGAGGAGATAAATAGAATATGCGGAAAACTGATTTATTCAGAGACTGCCAACTGGCTGGGACGAAGCAACGAGTAATACGCGGAGTCTATCTGGTACAAGGTACAACAGTTAATGTTAAGGAAACGACAATGTAAGGGGTACGCATACCATCATAATAACTGTTGTTTGAACATTTGAACCATATAATTGGCGAAAAGTGCTATAAAGTTGACTATAAAAGCCGCACTTTTATGGGGTCCTGTCACTGTTCCGGCAGCTTCGGTGGCAGGCACAATCGTTTTGTAGCTTTCATAAGCAATGCAAGTAAAGGAGAGGTGGTCGCATCTCTCCTTTTTTTACGTGTGGGCCGATCGCGGGACGTTTGTATAGAATTCTCCAGTGGTGATTTATGGAATTTTGACCGCGTCTGTATTCTTATAATTGTATTTCATACACTTAATGCCTGTTATAAAAACGTTGTTATGCCTGCCAAAACGATTGCCCGTCTTTTGTATCTGCCTGTTATGCTGTGCTTATCAGGCCTTGCCATCGGCCAACCTCCCTGGGGGCCGCTGGTGATATCGCCCCAGGTGAATGCGGATAAAACGGTTACCTTCCGCTACCTTGCCCGCACTGCCAACTCGGTGAAACTCAGTGCCCAGTTCAACAAAGCTCCGGTCGATATGACCAAGGATACTGCCGGTATCTGGAGTGTGACTGTTGGTCCTGTTCAGCCTGATATTTATCCTTATAGTTTTAATGTGGATGGTGTTACGGTGATGGATCCCGCTAATGTGGCGTTTTTCCCCAATGAACGTTTTAAAGCAAGCCTGGTGGATATTCCGGGTGATACGGCGCTGGTGCATTCGGTACAGCCGGTGCCGCATGGTACGGTGACTTATGAATATTATCCAATGGCGGAAGGTGTTACCGGTTCGCTGGTTGTGTATACGCCACCGGGTTACGAGAAGAATGCGTCTAAAAAGTATCCTGTGTTCTACCTGATCAGTGGTACGACGGATACGGAGGAGACCTGGTTTAAGGTGGGTAAAACGAATTTTATCCTCGACAACCTGATCGCTGCCGGCCGGGCGAAGCCTATGATCATTGTGATGCCGTATGGGAATGTGGAGGCGCGGATAGCTGAGCAGCGGGGGCGTGCCAAGCCGGGTGATCCGGCGGGCCGTGATAACAGTGATGCCGTGACGCGGGCGAAGCAGTTTGAAGACGATCTTGTGAAACAGGTGATCCCTTATATAGAAAAGAACTATCGTGCTATTCCTGATCGCCTGCACCGTGCTATTGGTGGTTTTTCGCGTGGTGGCGGTCAAACCTTGCGGACTGCTTTTGGTCATATGGATAAATTTGCATGGGTGTGTGCTTACAGTTCTTATCTGTCGCCGCAGGAGATGGAGCGCAGCTTCAAACCTATCTATGAGAAGCCTGATGAAACGAACCGGCAGTTCAAACTGCTGTGGGTGAGTGTGGGTAGTGATGATTTCCTGTACAAGGGTACGGTGGAATTTATGGAGTTCCTGAAAACTAACCGGGTGAATTATAAAAGCCTGATCACGGATGGCGGGCATACCTGGATGAATACTAAAAAATACCTGACTGCAACGGCTCAATTGCTGTTTCAATAAACTATTGCTGTATGAAAAGATTGTATTGTTTACTACCTGTGTTGCTGCTGGCAGGTGGCGCTGTTTTGGCGCAAAGGCAGCCTTCTATCAACTCTCCTGAGGTTCATCCCGACCATAGCATCACTTTCCGTTATTTCTCCCGCAACGCTCAACAGGTGGAATTGAGGGGTGAGTTTTTGCAAGCGCCTGTATCCATGTCGAAAGATACTTCGGGACTGTGGAGTGTGACGGTTCCGCCCGTAGCGCCTGACATCTATCCTTATAGTTTTGTGGTGGATAATGTGGAGCTGGCCGATCCTAACAATACTTACGTGTTTGCTAATGAGCGGTTCAAGCGCAGCATTGTGGATGTGCCGGGTGATCAACCGCTGGTGCATGCGTTGCAAAATGTGCCGCATGGTAAAGTGCAATACCGGTATTATACTTCGAAGACGCTGGGCACTACGCGGACGTTGCTGGTGTATACGCCTCCAGGCTTTCAGGTCAGCGGCAAAACAAAATACCCGGTGCTGTACTTAATTCATGGTGGATCGGACACGGAAGAGACGTGGACGAAGGTGGGGCATGCGAACCTGATCGCGGATAACCTGATCGCCAAAGGATTGGCCAAGCCTATGATCATCGTGATGCCGTATGGCAACGTTCGCCCCAGTCCCATGCCTGATTTTACGAAGGACGTGATCAATGATATTATTCCGTTTGTAGAGTCGAACTATCCTGTGCTTACGGATAGCAAAAACCGCGCTGTAGCAGGATTTTCCGTTGGGGGTGGTCAAACGCTCAATATCGGGCTCACGAATACCGATAAGTTTGCTTATATCTGTTCTTATGCTCCTTATACTGCTACGGAAGAGTTTCAAAAGAACTTTACCAACTGGTCGCCGGATGCTGCCAAGGTAAACAAGCAGTTGAAGTTGTTTACTATCAGTGTGGGTACCGCGGATTTTTTATATGAGCCTGTGAAAAAGAATATTGCTTTTTTCGAAGAGAAGAAGATCCGTGTGAAGCCTTATATTGTTTCCGGCGGTCATACCTGGATGAACTGTAAGTTGTTTCTCAGTACTACGCTACAGGAAATATTCGAATAAGGGCCGGGTCTGAATACCTTGTTCGCAGGAAAGATGTGGAGATCTTCTCCTCTACTATCTGTAATAATTTGAACCGGCAGGCTGTGAGCAATCCTTCAATGTCGTTCGTTCCGTTATACCGTAATCCATTAATGAAAAAGGTAGGTGTTGCATTTACGCCACTGCGGATACCGCTTTCATAATCACTGATCACCTTTCTCGACATCTTACGATGGTTCTGCGTATTGGTAAATTCATCTGTATCGAGATCGATCTCTCTTGCAAAATTCAGGAAGGATGTTCTGCACAAGCGTTGCTGGTTTTCGAAGATCATGTCGTGCATATGCCAGAACCTGCTTTGCAGTCCGGCCATTTCACAGGCGATGGCAGCATCAAGTGCATAGGTATGGAGCTGTGGTTGTGGAAAATGCCGGAAGACGTATTTCAACTGATCGCCCATCATATCCTGCAACTGCTTGATGAATGGATAGATATCTGCACAGCTGGGACATTGCAGATCGCCGTATTGCACGAGCTCGAGCGGGGCGAATGCATCACCTGCGATGTGGTCGCGGACGGGATCGAGTGAGGGTTGTAACATACTGTTTGAGTTTTGAGTGAACAATGCCTATTCAATGTTATTAGCCAAGCTTGTTCCTCAAAGTTGCAACCTTTGTTTTGTTGTGGCAATGGATAAATAATGGGAAATGTTGTCGGAATTACCTGTGTTGCTTATTGTGCCTGTGTTTTGTCTTTCTGTCTTTGTTTATTTCCCCATTTGCTTAGTTGATCCAGGATAGGCATTAATGTGTGTGCCTGTTCGGTGAGTTCGTATTCTACACGTGGAGGAACTTCGGCGTGGACGGTGCGTTTTACAAGGCCGTCCTGTTCCATGGTTTTTAATTGCAAGGTGAGCATACGTTCGGTGATGTGGGGGAAGGCGCGTTTGAGATCGCTGAAGCGTAGTTTGCCGTGTGCAAGCTGATCGAGGAGCTGGAGCTTCCACCGTCCACCGATCTTGTTGATGGCATAGGTGAGATCGCATTCAATGAGTGTTTCTTCGTTGCGGCTGTAGGTTGAGTTCTTCTTCCTGGTTGTCATGGCTTACATGTTTGTATGTATCCCACAATTGGCTGTGGTGTAATCAAAATCAGCTGTTGCCGGTTACTTTTACAGTATCATTCCAACAGCCGGCTGAAGGATGTTCTAACATTCTTCATTGTATAAAGTTGTCAAAATAATATGGAACTGCATTTACTGGGGAAAACGGCGGTCGTAACAGGGGCCAGCCAGGGGATGGGCCGTGCTATTACCAAAGCGCTGGCCAACGAGGGCGTGAAAGTATTCGCTACCGCACGGAATGAAGCGCTGCTATGTGGGCTCAAAGAGGAGATCATCAATACAGGCGGGGTGGAGCCGTTGATCTTTGTTCAGGATATCATGAGGCCGGACGGACCGGCCAATATTGCCACTGCTGCTTTGCAACAACTGGGGCATGTGGATATTCTTATTAATAATGCCGGGCGGAGTCAGCCACTGGAAGTAGTAGGTGATGAGCAGGGATGGAGTGATTCGATGGGGCTTGACTTTGATCGCCCCCGGCAGCTGACGCAGCATTTGTTGCCTCCTATGATGGAACGGAGGGAGGGAGTGATCCTGAATATCGCCAGTACTTATGAGTTGCGATCCATCAATGCGTCGGCAGTAGCCAAGGCATCGTTGATCGTGTGGTCGAAACAACTGGCGGCGCAACTGGGGCCGTATGGTATCCGGGTGAACTGCCTGCAACCAGGGCTGATCGATACGGAGAATATCCGCCGGTTCTTTCCGGGAGAGGCGCGCCAGCAATTTGCACAAAGTACCATTCCGTTGGGTGACTTTGGGGAGCCGGAGGACATCGCTAATATGGCTACTTTTCTCGTTTCGTCCCGTGCCCGGTATATAACGGGCTCGGTGGCTGTGGTGGATGGGGGGATGCGGCATTATCCGTTTTAAGGGGGGAAGAAGCTGCCTGATTGGGCGAATGGCATTAGTTGGTAATTGTGGAGGGATGGGTAGGATGGGTGTCTGATAGGGAGCTGATCCGGGACTGGTAGGGGATTGCCCGGGAGGTGGGTCTCGATAAAGTCTCGATAAGGTCTCGACAAGGTCTCGGTAAGGTCTCGATAAGGGTCAATCCGGGAGAGGGATTTTACCGTAAATATTGGTAAGGGATGTATTTCCTGTATGAAGGATCTTATTCATAATCAGTCAAATCCAATTTCTATGGCCAAAAATACCTCAGCCATTTTCAAGTTCAAGGGAACTATTGATGACCTTACGTTTGTTGATAGTAAGCGTTACAAACCTCATGTACGCGCCCGTAAGAACTCCAAAACGCCTTTTGTGATGCCAGTGGCCCTGGCTGAAAGCAAGAACCGCCTACAGGCGTGTAATCAGTACGCTAAGCCAATTTTCCAGTTTTTGCGTAAGGAAGCTGATGGTTCGCTATGGTCACGTATTGTAAGCCAGCTATTTAAAGAGCTGAAAGCCGGCCGACCATTGGGTGTTCAGTGTCTGAAGAACTTTGAATGTAATTTACAACATCCGCTGTCGGAAGTGCTTGCCGGCGGCTATGAAATTTCTGCAACGAGGGAGCAATCTGATCTGCGTATACGAGCGCTGTTGCATATGCCTCCGGAAGTAAAAGACCAAATTCCCCGGGCGGGTTATCAACTGCGTTTTATAATTATAACGCCGGAAGTGGTGGCAGGGACGGCTTATAAAAGAGAAGTGTTGAGTGATTTGACTTCTTATGATGCCGACCTCAAAGCTGTTGAGTTAACGGTTGAACTGCCCCCGGTGGAGGAGCCTTGTATGTTGGTGATGGGGATTGTGCCGCACCAACAGGATGAAGGGCCTATAAGGCTCATGAGTGATTCGGGGATGAAGGTTGTGTGGGTGGGATAGTTACGAGGAATAATCTAAATTGAATATTGCTCTCCAATGAAAATGAAAGTCATTGCTTCTTTCCGATTCTGTAAGTATGATTGCTGATCCATTATTACTTGTCTTTTTCAATGAAGAAGGGGATAGTTTGTAATTCGGTGAATAGTCATAATCCGGAGGGAAACCGTCTGCTATGAATTCATTTGGTATCAGAGGCCTGGGCAGGCTTTCTATGGTAGCCAATTCGAATCGAGGATAATCCTTTCGAATGTTGTCCAGAATAGTGGCAATATTGTTTTGGATTGAGTGACAAATGTGGGGGACAGCGTAATAATTGTTTCCCTGCTTTTTCAGGTGATAAGTGGCGGCCCGGTTGGCGAGTTTACGATTACTATGAAATGCCAACCACCTGGCTACTATATTAAATTCATTACTATGAGCAGGGGAAAGTTTAATCAAAGACTTTATTTTTTTATTTAGAACTTCTACAATAGGAGCAGAAAGTGTATTGTACAATTCAGGCTTTGCCTTGTATTCTTCAGCAAGGGCTTCAAAGATATCCTCAATCAGCCGGGACCCTATTTTAACAAAATCGTTTGAAGGGTAATCACTGGATTCATTTCATTAGATGTAGGCGGAACAGTATTTACGAGGTAGTTTGGAAATTTAATTCTCGTAAGCGTACCCGCTATTACGTTTGGAATGAAACTATACAATT
>JAGIBF010000142.1 GCA_017744515.1 Niastella sp. | reverse complement strand
TCCTTTATCTCACTATCATGCGCGGCACCCGCTATATCCATAAGCTGGTAAAGTATGATATTCAGGGTTATTTGCTGAAGAATGCCAGTATCGATGAGCTGAAAACTGCCCTACATGCTATTGCGGGCGGGCAAAAGTATTTCAGCAAGGAGATCAACATCCTGGACACCGAGCAGGATTTCCGGCATACGATTACCATCGAAGATAAAAAGGTGGATGAAATCCTCTCCAGGCGTGAGATAGAGATCCTTACGCTCATCTGCAAAGAGTATAGTAATTCGGAGATCGCGGAGAAGCTGTTTCTCAGTGTTAGTACTGTGGAAACCCACCGCAAAAACCTGATCGCCAAGCTGGGGGTCAATAATACGGTGGGGCTGGTGAAGTTTGCCCTGAAGAACAGATTGATCGATTAATGACGGGTTTACGTATTTCGAAACTACCCAATTGCCATAATTCATTATATTGCCGCAGTAATCTGCTAATCAGTGAAGTACTGGCTATTTGTCCTTTTCTTACTGTATTTCTGCTACGACGCCCCCGCCCAGGTGGATACCACTTACCTGAAGAGGCTCTATGACCGCTGTCTCGATTTTTCGGAGGACAAAGCGGACTCGATACTACACTATGCCAATTTCATCAAGACAGAATCTAACCGCTTAAAGTTTAATAAGGGGGATGTATTGTCGCTCCGGTTAAAAGGCATTTATGAAGAGATGAGCAGCAACTATCCTTCTGCTATCGAATTTTACCTGCAATCGCTGGATGCTTCACGCAAATTGTCGGAAGTGGCTTATGAAAAAGCGGCGTTAAGTGATCTGGCCATTGCTTATGCCAATATCAAGGAACCCATTAAAGCCAAAGAGTTTTACCTGGAGGCTGCGCAAATTTCAAAGGGCGCCGGGGAAATCTATGACCTGGTGAATACGTATAATAACCTGGCTGTTATTTATACGCAGCTACAGCAGTTTGACAGTGCACGTATATTGCTAAACGATGCGATTCGTTTTGGAAAACCGTTTGAGCCGGAACTTGATCTTTCCAGCTCTTACAACAACCTCGGTAACCTGTATTTCAAGGAGAAAAAGTATGATGATGCGCTGAACTATTTCAGGCGTAATTACGATAAGCACCGCAACGGTGATAATATTGATGACCACTGGGTTGCATTGGTAAACATGGCTGATGCTTATACAGAAAAGAAGCAGTTTGATTCCGCTGCTAAATATGGTCAGCTGGCGATGAAGCTGGCGCAGGAGCTGGAATCGGCCGGAAAGCTATCTGACACCTGGAGTGTTCTTGCCAAACTGGCGGAGTATAAGGGTGATTATCGCACTGCTTATGATAACCTGAAGAAGTGGTATACGCTGGACACTGCGATCATTAATGGTGATACTTATAAAACGGTTGCTGAACTACAAGAGCGTTTTCATGCTAAAGAACGGGAAGTAGAAAATAAGCTACTGACTGAAAAAGTGGAGAAGGAAGTGCTGCGTACCAGGATCGTAACGATCGTGGCGCTTGCCATGGCGGTGATCGGTATTCTCATTGCTATTGCATTTGTTACCAAGCGTAATGCGAACCGCCGTCTTAAAAGTATTAATGATCTGATCGTTCAGCAGAATGAGAAGCTGGAGGAACTGAATTACGAGAAGAACTCATTGATCAGCATCGTATCGCACGACCTAAGTACTCCTTTTACCACGATACAGGTTTGGGGGCATGTATTGCAATCTGAACCTGGCCCATTGACTGAAGATCAGCAAAAGGCGTTGAGTAAGATCATGCAGGCCAGTACCAATGGTGAAGAAATGATCCGCCGCGTGCTGGATGTGGAGCGTAAGGACATTGGTCAACACAGGATGCAACTGGAAAATTTCAACCTTACCATTTTTACAGAGGAGGTCATTGATAGTTTCAGGCCGATGGCTGCGAGGAAGGATATTCACCTGCATGCCGAGATGCCTGGTAAGAATCTTTTTCTGCTTAGCGACAGGCAACTGGTGTCGCGGATTTGTGAAAACCTGTTGTCGAATGCGATCAAATACACGCCGCGTGGTAAAAATGTATGGGTCAGCGTCAGTGATGAGCAGGATGCCATCAGTATTAAAGTGCGTGATGAAGGGGTGGGTATTGAAAAGGATGAATTGCCCTACTTGTTTTCCAAGTACAGTAAAATTTCTTCGCAGCCTACCGACGGTGAAGCTTCTACCGGTCTGGGGCTTTCGATTGTAAAACGGATCGTGCAGGAGATCAATGGTAAGATCTTCTGTGAGAGCGAACCGGGCAAGGGCTCCCTGTTTACCGTAGTATTGAAAAAATAATTCTTTCTCTGCCTGTAATGGCTTGTATGGTAACCGCTTATCCCTGTAATAACTACTCATTAGTAAAATAGTGCCGTTCGTTTTGGTGTAATTCCTTTAATTTGCAACGCAGTAGCAATAACCTTGAAGGTCTTTCATCCCATATTGCGGCGTTCATTGGCTGGTGTTTTACTGGTGCTTTTTGCATTCAGTATCATGCCGAAGAAGGTGCTGCATGACTGGATCGTAAGTCACACTGATGGTGTTACTGCTGTTACAAAGTCTGAGACTGCGCAGGTAGGCAAAGCGGGTTTTAATTGTGCTATTCAAAACCTGGTAGCCGAATCGCCATTTACTGCCGACGGTCAATCCATCGACTTTGTTCTTCCGCTGGTTCATCATGCGATGCCTGGTTCTTTTCCCTCTCAGGTAGTTGCTTCTTCTTTATTCTTCTATTCTTTACGGGGGCCTCCTGCTATCAGTTAGTATTTAGTGTTCTTCTTCACCACAGGTGGAGCATGTTCTATTTTACCGGCAACGGTATCGATGTTCTCTATATTGACTGATAAATTAATTTATGAAACAGCTTTCTATCTATATAGTCCTGGCCTTATTGGGCTGCCAGGGTATTCGTGCCCAATCTTCTGCTTTGACCTCTGCAACTTCTGAAAAAAATATTGTGCTGAATGTGTCTTTCACCGGCAAGGTTACTGATGCTAAAACGGGTGAGGTGTTGACCGGTGCTTCTGTTCTTTTCCCTGATCTCAAAGTAGGTGGCACTACCAACCGGGAGGGCATATATAAGCTACAGAATATCCCCTCGGGCAAATACCTTGTAGAGGTAAGTTTTACGGGTTATGCTTCTATTGTGGAATCCATCGAGTTGAATGGTAATACAGAAAAAGATTTTACGCTTTCGCGGTCTTATGCCGAGAATGAAGCGGTAACAATTACTGGTGTATCATCTGCCACTTCAGTAAAAAGGACACCTGTTCCGGTGAATATCCTGAAAAAGGAAGAGTTGCTTCGAGGGGTTTCTACCAACCTGATCGATGCGCTGAGCCATACGCCAGGTGTTACACAAATCTCTACCGGACCAGCTATTTCAAAGCCTTCTATCCGGGGTCTGGGATATAACAGGGTTGTAGTAGTAAATGATGGTATCAGGCAGGAAGGACAGCAATGGGGTGATGAGCATGGTATAGAGATCGACGAGTATAATGTATCGAAAGCTGAAATTCTGAAAGGGCCTGCTTCCCTGATGTATGGCAGCGATGCGCTGGCCGGGGTGGTGAATATCATTTCCATTTTACCGGCGCCTGCGGGTTCCGTCAAGGGTAATGTGTTCGGCACTTATCAAACTAATAACCGTCAGCGTGGTATGCATGCTGACATTGGTGGCAACCACAATGGTTTTATCTGGGGGGCTTATGGTTCTTATAAGGCTGCAGCTGATTACAAGAATAAGTATGATGGGTATGTGTTCAACTCCAAGTTCAATGAGAAGAACTTTGGTGGTTATATCGGTTTGAACAAGCAATGGGGTTTCAGTCACCTGTATCTTACCAATTTTGACCAGCATGTAGGCTTGGTGGAAGGCGACCGGGATGATGCCACCGGTCAATTCCTGAAGCTGGTGGATAATGGGGGGGCCGAAGAGGAAGCCATCGCTGCCGGAAAAGATTTTACTTCTACTGATCCTTTTGTACCCCGCCAGCGTATCCAGCATTTCAAATTAGTCAGTGATAATAGTTTCAATGTAGGTAATGACCGTCTTACTGTGCTGGTTGGTTATCAGCGTAACCAGCGCCAGGAGTTTGGCAATGTGCTGGACCCCGGTGAGAAGGAGTTGTATTTCGACCTGAATACTTTGAATTATAATGTGCAGTACCACTTTGCGGAGAAGAATAACTGGAAAACATCTGTTGGTGTGAATGGGATGCAGCAAAGTAATAAGAATAAAGGGGAGGAAGCATTGATCCCGGAGTATTCTTTGTTTGATATAGGTGGCTTTGTATATACGCAGAAGCGGATCAATAAACTCACGTTGAGCGGCGGCCTGCGTTTCGATAACCGTTCTATTGATTCCAAAGAAATGGAAGACGGGGGAGATGTGAAGTTTGCCGGCTTTACCAAGAGTTTCTCCAATGTATCGGGCAGTGTGGGGCTGAGCTATGAAGCCAGCAAGGCGGTTACTTTTAAATTCAATATAGCGCGTGGTTTCCGGGCGCCCAGTATTCCCGAGCTGGCCAGCAATGGCGCTCATGAGGGCACCAACCGTTATGAATATGGTGAGCAGGACCTGAAGTCTGAAACCAGCTTCCAGGTGGATGGTGGGGTAGAAGTGAATACGGAGCATATTTCGCTGGCGGCTAACGTGTTTTATAATGCCGTTAGTAATTTCATTTATTACCGCAAGCTGCAGTCGGTAAATGGTGGGGATTCTATCCTGGTAGATGGTTCGGATGAGCTTTTTGCTTTCCGTTTCGACCAGCACAATGCCCGTTTATATGGTGCGGAAGTAAACCTCGATATCCACCCGCATCCGCTGGACTGGCTGCATATCGAAAATACTTTCTCTTATACGCGTGGTACGTTGAGTGAAGACCAGGATGGTAGTAAAAACCTTCCTTTTATCCCTGCTGCCCGTTTGATCAATGACGTGAAGGCAGAGTTTGCTTCCAAAGGAAAAGTGTTCCGTCACGTATATGTAAAGGCTGAGCTGGATAATACCTTTGCTCAGAACAATCCTTTTACCGGTTATAATACGGAGACGAGGACATCCGGATACAGCTTGTTGAATGCCGGACTGGGCGGGGATATCGTCAGTAAAGGCAAAACTTTATTCAGCTTGTATTTTGCGGCTAATAATATCGGTGATGTAGCTTATCAAAACCACCTGAGCCGATTGAAGTATACTGCTGTAAATAATGTTACCGGCCGGATGGGGGTGTATAATATGGGCCGGAACTTCAGTGTTAAGTTGAATGTGCCTTTATCCTTTAACCTGTAACAGCTTTGGGGACATAATAATATTGGGTTAGATGCGTTATTAATAGGATTTACTAACCCGTTTTCATAGGATTTTTTAGCCCTTCGCTCTGCGAGGGGCTTTTTTATGCCCGGTTGCCGGTGGCTGTTACCTGCTTCCGGTGCAGATAGTAGGTGATTAACAGCACTGTATGCAAGGCAGTGGCTATGCAACACCAATAGAAGTACCTGAATTCCGTATCAGCCTGGTAGATGAAAAACTGCGGTAACAGGTAAAGTAATGATGAGATGGCCAGGCTAAGTCCTGCTTTTTTGAAGATGCTGGATGGTAACCGGAAGGTGATGATCAATTGTATAACCGGCAGCAATAGCCAGAACCAGGGTTTCATATAGGGCATGTTCTTGTTGGCCGTTATAAGGCCTGCGACGCCGGTAAACACCCAATTCTTCTTTAGTGCAAATCCGTAATTGTTGGTATATATGTATGGGTAGTAATAGTAAAACGTGGTATCTGGTCTTTGTTTCAGCTGCAGGTAATACAGGAATCCATCGAAACGGTTTTCAAGGTAGGTGAAGGTGTTTTCGCGGATGCTTTTTTTCCAGGCTTTGATCAGCTCTTGCCTTGTTTGTTCATCGAGCGGAGCGAAAATGTTCTTTTGGTCTTTATTCCACCAGATATTATCGAGTGTTGCTGTTGTAAAGTGCTGCCTGATGTAGTTGCTGTCGAATCCTGGATGTGTTGTCATGAATGCCGGGAAATAGGATTTACCGGTAGCTACATATATTCCTGCCAGGTCATGGGCCATCAGTTTATATTCCGGATATAGTTTATGGGGCTTCAGTATAAACTTATTGATAGAAAGGTTGGAGATCAATAAGCCCGTTAAAACCAGCGCCAGCAAACCTGCTTTCCTGGTGATGGTGCCCGAATAGATGTCTTCTACCCATAGGTAATAGAGCGGTATGGCGCCAGGCAATGCATTAATGCGTACCATGGTGCCGTAGGTGATGAGCAGGAATGTAACTGCTGCTTCCCAGGGTCTCATCTTCCGGTTGTAATAGATGGCCCTGAGCATGATGACTACTGCCAACAGCCAGCACAATGCCATCTGGCTGTCTTTTACTATGAGGCCTGCAAAGTTCTGTACGTAAGGGGCGGCAATAAACAGTAATATAAGGCTGATGAAGGAAAGGGTATGCCTGCACCAGGTAGTAGCGATCAGGTAAAAGCTGGTCCATAGCAGGAGTAACTGAAAGATCAGCATCACCTGTGGGCCCTTGTATATATAGTTTAACTGGCTCCAAAGACCAGCCATGATCGGTGGATGCCAGTCTGAAAATGTAAAGGTGATGGCCTGGGTATATTGGTTGACTGAGTCGATGTACATGAAACCTGGCCAGCAAGCCAGCAGATCTATGATGAATCCTCCGAGTGCGATTATGAATATATACCGGCTCAATGATGATTAATTGGTGTGTAAATTAAGGAAGATTGTATTTTAGGAGCAAATTATGGATATGGAGCTTTCTATTACAACCCCGGCGTTATTATTTCCTGCTATATCGCTGTTGATGTTGGCTTATACTAACCGGTTTCTGGCATTGGCCAGCCTGATCCGTAATCTACACGATAAATACAAGAAAGATCCTAATCAGAAGCATATTGTTGAGCAAATACGCAATCTGCGTACGAGGATCAGGCTGATTCGTTCCATGCAGGCCCTGGGGGTGATGAGCTTTCTTTTCTGTGTGGTGTGTATGTACTGTATTTTCAGGAACTGGAGTGAGGCCAGTTATGTGATCTTCGCTATAAGCATTGTTGCTTTTATGGCTTCGCTATTGATATCGTTATTTGAAATTTCTCTCAGCACCAAGGCGCTGGAGCTGGAATTGAGTGACCTGGAGAAGGAAACGAAGACTAATTTCTTTACTGATTTCCTGGGGGTACGGGATAACCGGGACCTGCACCAATAGTGTTTGCAGTGCAGGGTATTATATTATTCTTAAGCTTCTTTTATATTCCTGTTCTTGTGGTCCGGATCATATTTTACGAAGAAGTATAAATAGATCACCCGGCTGAGGCGCATTAGCCAGGGCTGCAGGAAGACAAGCAGAAAGATATTGGTGCCTAACCAAATGAAGAAGCGATTGTCCCGGGTAGACATGCCGATGAGTACAAACCAGGCCACAAATGAAGTGACTGAAAAGGCTACCGAGAGTGCATATGACACATAGCCTGTTCCATACCAAAAGCCCGGCTCCAGTTCGTAGGGTTGCCCACATTCCGGGCATGTTTCGGGCATATCAAATACTTTTTTGAGCCTCCAGGGGTTGTTGTTCTTGAACATGGGCCCCCTGCGACAACGCGGGCATTTCATGGTGAGTATGCTCCAAAAGTAATTTGGCTTGGTTGCTTTAGGCATAGGCCGCAAAGATAAGTTTTATCCTTGCTCCTTATGCGGCCAGTGTTTTCTTCCTTTCGCCGATCTGCTGACGCCACATGGCGTAATAAAGTCCTTTCTCTTCCAGAAGTTCTTCGTGGGTGCCTGTTTCAACTATATCTCCTTTTTCCAATACGTAAATGCGATCGGCATGCATGATGGTGGAAAGGCGGTGAGCGATCAACACCGTGATCTGGTTGCGTTGTAATGATATTTCTTTGATGGTATTGGTGATCTCTTCTTCTGTGATTGAGTCCAGCGAAGAGGTGGCTTCATCGAAGATGAGCAAATGTGGTTTGCGGAGCAATGCTCTGGCTATAGACAGGCGCTGTTTTTCGCCACCGGATAGTTTCAATCCTCCTTCTCCGATCATGGTATCTATGCCTTTTTCTGCACGGGCCAGCAGATTGGTGCAAGCTGCCTTTTTCAAAGCGTCCATCAGTTCTGCATCGGTAGCTGATGGGTTTACGAATAAGAGGTTTTCCTTGATGGTGCCGGAGAATAGTTGTGTATCCTGTGTTACAAAGCCTATCTGGCTGCGGAGGTCGTCATATTTGATGGCTGTTTCATCAATGCCATTGTATAATATCTTTCCTTCCTGCGGGCGGTACAGGCCTACCAATAACTTCATCAGGGTGCTCTTTCCTGAGCCTGACGGGCCTACAAAGGCAACTGTTTCGCCGGTCTTTGCCGAGAAGTTGATATTGTCAATGGCTTTTTGTTGGGCTGTCTGGTGTTTGAATCCCACGAATTGGAATTCGAGGGTTTGGATACTGCCGAGGTGTTTGGGCTCGATAGGTTCCGGTTCCGGTTGCTTCTTCATCAGGTTCTCAAAGTTGTTGAGCGATACTTCCGCTTCCCGGTAGGAGAGGATAATTGATCCGATTTCCTGTAACGGACCGAATATGAAGAAGGAGAATATTTGCATGGTTACCAGATCTCCGGCATTCATTTCTTTGTTGTAAACCAGCCACATCATGAGGAAGAGGATAACCTGGCGTAGTGTATTGACAAAGGTGCCCTGCACGAAAGACACGCTGCGGATGCGCTTTACTTTTTTTACTTCAAGTCCTAATATTTTATAGGTGTTCTTGTTGAGACGTCCTACTTCCTGGTCTGTAAGGCCAAGGCTTTTGACCAGTTCAATGTTTCTAAGTGATTCAGTGGTAGCACCTGCCAAAGCGGTGGTTTCTTTTACAATGCTCTTCTGGATAGTCTTTACCTTTTTGCTCAACAGGTTTGAGATGAACATGAGTACGCCAATGCCTCCGAAGTATACAAGGG
>JAGIBF010000141.1 GCA_017744515.1 Niastella sp. | reverse complement strand
TGGGACAATTTTCTATGTGTGCACCGGGCAGGTAACCAATGCTCATGAGGAATGAGTGTACGATCTCACCACCAGTGAAAAGAAATGTCTTTTTGAACAGTTTCACCCACTCTTCTTTAGTTTTAGGATGGTTTGCTTTCAACCATGCCTGAAAAGAACCAAACTCTTTTTGCAGTTGCCTGATGCGTTTGGCATTTTCAATCGCTGCGTTTATTTTTAAACGGTTGCGGATGATGCCTTCGTCCTGTAGCAGGCGGGCCACTTTTTTATCTGTGTACCGGGCTACTTTATCGATGTCGAAACTGTCGAATGCTTTGTAGAAGTT
Source organism: Niastella sp. (assembly GCA_017744515.1). Lineage (GTDB taxonomy): Bacteria > Bacteroidota > Bacteroidia > Chitinophagales > Chitinophagaceae > Paraflavitalea. Next base: position 9,257 of record JAGIBF010000141.1, on the reverse strand, counting down.
GTCTTTCTTTTTCAGGATGGTGAGCCAGCTCAATCCTGCCTGATTGATCTCCAGTATCAGCCGGGCAAAGAGTTCATGGTCGTTGTTGATGGGAAACCCATATTCATAATCGTGGTAATGTATATGCACATTACCAGGTTCCATTTCCCAGACGGCTTCACAGTAACTTTTTTTGGTTATTTGAGGCATAATGTCCTTTCAAAATTAGTCGGACAGGGGCCTAAAAAAAGAAATTACCTTAATTTTTTTCTGAAATAAGTATTTAGTACCTTTTCTTTGCCTTTTGCTTCATTAAGGTTTGGTTAGCAACGTTTCCACACAGTCCATTTTCAGCACAAGATCAATTCCCTTGCCTGCCTGGAGGGCGTAATAGCAGGAATACCCGGAATAACGGGTACCTTTAAGCCGCTGGCTCTGAATAGACGACCGTTCATGCATGTTTGAAGTAGCGCAAACCTGCACCACAAAAACTTATTATGATCACTTCTACACACCCTTTGAACATACTGGTAGTGGAGGATAATCCGAGTGACTATTTCCTGTTCACAGAATACCTTCGGCTGACGGGGTTGCCTGTGCGTGAGTTACATCATGCGGAGAAGCTGCAGGAAGCGCTGGAGATCGTTCAGGATGATGCGCCTGATCTTATTTTCCTCGATCTCACGTTGCCTGACAGTGAGGGTATCCATTCTTTTGCCCGCATCAACGACCAGGCGCCTCATATTTCCATTGTTGTTCTTTCCGGTGTGTCCGATACCCAGGTAGCGCTCAATACTATCGTGATGGGTGCGCAGGATTATCTGGTAAAGGGTGAGTTTGATGAAAAGCTGCTGGCCAAATCTATTCAGTACAGCATCGAGCGCAAGAAGATCCTGCAAAACGTAGTGGAGAATTATGAACGCTACAATACGCTGATCAAAGCCACCAACGATACGATCTGGGATTGGGACATACGTACCAATGAGATCTTATGGAATGAAGGTATCACCAATATATTTGGTTATAAGCCTGTGGATGTACAAAATACCATCGAATGGCATAACCAGAAGATACATCCGGAGGACCGTGATCGCGTATTACAGCGAATAACGCAGTGTATCGACGAGGGTAAAGATCAGTGGCAGGAGGAATACCGCTTTATGTCTGCTGCCGGCACTTATCGTTTTGTATTTGACCGGGGATATATTCTTCGTACCGACCAGCGCAGGCCCTACCGCGTCATTGGCGCTATGATGGACATCACCGAGCGCAAGAAAATGCAGGAAGAGCTTATGCGCAGCCAGATAGAGACCCAAAAGCTGATCACGCAGATCACCATTCAAACGCAGGAGCAGGAAAGAAGGGAAATCGGCCGTGAACTGCACGATAATATCAACCAGATACTGGCAACTGCCAAATTATGTGTAGATATGGCCATCAATGATGATGATATTCGTAAAGAGCTGCTGCATAAGAGTTACGACAATATTTCCAAAGCTATCAATGAAATCAGGTCATTGTCCAAGAACCTCGTTCCACCTTCTCTTGGTGATATTGGCCTCAAAGAGGCATTATTGGAAATGATCGAGAATATGACCGTATCGCCTGAACTGCACATCAGGATAAAGGCCAATGACCAGCACATAGAAAGCTTATCCAACAATAAAAAGCTTATTCTCTATCGTATTGTGCAGGAGCAAATGAACAACATCGTAAAGCACGCCCGTGCAACGCATGCAGATATTGAGTTAAAGACCTCCCGCAAGAAAGCGCATCTTGTTATCAAAGACAATGGTATTGGCTTCGATCCCAAGCAAAAGGCAAAAGGGATTGGACTGAACAATATTGTGAGCCGGGTAGAAATGCAGAATGGCAATATGGAGATCATCAGCAGCAGTGGTCAGGGCTGTGTGTTGAAGGTCGATATTCCGTTGTAAATACAAGTCGGGAAGTCGGAGGTCGGAAAGTCCGGAAGAAATACTTCTCGTTGTACTCAAGTCTTTCTGACTTACGGACTTCCAGTCTTGCGGACTTTTTCACGCTTCATTAAAGTCAAAATGTTCCTTAAGGATCTCTATCACTGTTTCCTGGGTAAGTGGTTTATTGCGGTAGCTGGAAATATAGCTGATGCGGCTGGCTTTCGATTCATCTTCCGGGTTGAATGAAGTTGTAAGCATTACCACAATGATGGCTGCTTTTTGTTCGGGAGACAGTTTATCGTATCGCTCCAGGAATTCCCAGCCATCCATGGCGGGCATGTTGATATCCAACAGGATCAGTTCGGGTGTAGGCAGCTTGCCACCTTCTGCCGATTGTTGTTTGCCCGACAGGTAGTCCAGCGCATCGCGGGCGCTTTGGGTAACTTTTACTTCTTTTACATAACCAGTTTCTTCAATAATCATTTTATTGAGGAAGTTGGTAGGCTCATCATCATCGATAAGCAGCACACATTCTAATTTTCTTTTCATGTTGTTTACTGAATTTCAGAAATGGTAAAGTAAAACGTACTTCCAACGCCTGGCTCCGATTCCACCCAGATCGTGCCTCCGTGCAGTTCTACAATTTTCTTGCAGTGTGCAAGGCCAATGCCCGAGCCTTCATAGTCTGTACGATTGTGCAGTCGCTGGAAAATAACAAATATACGTTCAAGGTACTGGGGTTCAATACCTATACCATTGTCCTTAAACGCGAATTCCCAACCTCCGTCGGCCCTCTTCGCACTGATTTCTACCACCGGAGGTATGCCCGGCCTGCAAAATTTGATGCTATTGCTCACCAGATTCTGAAACAACAATTTCAACTCTGTGGGAAAAGCATCCAGCAAGGGCAACTTTCCGGACCTCAGTTCGGCCTGACTCTCCCTGATCACTTTATTGAGGTCGGCTTTCACCTGTTCTACAATTGCGTTGCAATCTATCTGTCTTTTCTCTTTTTCGCGCCCAAGTCTTGAATAGTCCAGCAGGTCTTTGATCAATATCTTCATCCGGTCAGATGACTGGACGATGTAGTCCAGGTACTTGTCTGCGTTCTCATCCAGTTTGCCTTTGTATTGCTTGCGCAGCAGGTCTACAAAGCTGGATGTGGTGCGTAAGGGCTCTTGCAGATCGTGTGATGCCACGTAAGCAAACTGCTCGAGCTCTTTGTTCTTACGTTCCAACTCTTCTGTCCGTTGCCGCACTTTTCGTTCGAGGGTAATATTGGTTTCCCGGATCACTTTTTCCAGCTGTTTTTTCTCGGATACATCCCGTATGGAGGCGGTCAGCATCATGCCTTCATCGGTTTCCATGGGGCTGAGGCTCATTTCGATCGGAAACTCCCGGCCATCTTTCCGTATGGCGAACATTTCAAAGCCTTCGGCCATCTGGGTAGACTGTGACGTGTCGAAGAGACTGAAACGCCTGAACGGGTGCATCTTTTCATAGCGCTGCGGTATCAGCATCTCTATGCGTTTACCGATCATTTCGTCCCTGCCATAACCAAACAGTTTGACTGTTTGTGCATTGACCAACTGTATATCACCTGCTTCATCGACTACGATAATGCCATCAGGCGCCCGTTCGAGGAATATCCTGAACTTGTGTTCTGCTTTCTTTCGCTGCTCTACTTCTTCTTCCAGCTCATGTGATGAACGTAAACTAAACGCTACAGGTAATACTTTTATTAGATAAAATACCGTGATCCAGCTCAACACTCCTGTAATTGCCCGGATAAGGGCATTGACCCGGTAAGCAGGGAACCAGAATGTGACGGCATCAAAGAAATGGGTAGCGCCACACGCCAGGATAAAGGCTGCGAACAGGAAATACAACCGTATAAAACGTGCGTCGTGTTTCTTCGTGATAAACCGAATGATAATAAAGGGGATAGCAAAGTATGCAGACCAAACCAAGAGGTCGCTGATGATGTATAACCATCCGTGGAATTCAGTCCACTTGCCACAATGCCAACGTGGGGGCCAATCCGATGTATCGAATAATCTGACAAAAAAATCAACGACCTGGTTCATGCATTAATATTGGCTACTACCGAAGACTTTGGTGATGCGGGGCTGGAGAATGACACTGTTCAAATTAAAACTGCTGCACAATATAGTAATAAAATGAATTTTCTAAATACGTGGGTGGGTTGATTTTCCGTTTTCGAGTACTATCACGTTGCTATTTGCGTGATAAACAGTTTTTATTTTTGCCGGTTTTTGGCATATTTGTGGATAATGTTGGCTATACAACTATGAGAATCATCTACTTCGCTTTATCCTTTTGTGTAATGGCCGGTTGTGGTGAAACGGCTACAACGCCTGCGTCTGAAAAGAAAGACAGTGCCCGGGGGCCTGCTATTGTCAATGCCGCCGCGAATGTGCCGTTGTTTCGTGATACTGTGCAGAAAGCCCCGGTTGCGGAATACCGCGTGAAGACCGACAATCCTTTGAATGATTGGTATTTTTCGGTACGGTTGTACGAAACTCCCAAGACGTTTTATTACCTGATGCGCCTGCAGTTTGAAGAGATACAAGGGACGGATACGTTGAAGTTGCCCAACTTCGGCACGATGCCTAAACCTGAGATCCGCAAAGGACCAGAAGGTTATTCCTGTATCGTTGGGTTTTTGGACAAGGACAAACAGTTCAGGGAATACAAGAAAGTGTATGTAGTGGGTGGCAGCCTGAAGGTGACTGCGCTGAAGCATTATGCGGTAGCTACGTATGAACAGGAAGCAGGAGGTAAGAAGTAAGAGGTAGGAAGTCTGAAACTGTGTATTTGTCTTATCTTGTTGGGAATAACAAATCATCGCATGGAACGACAGCTCACTTCCTGGCATAGCCCTTCACTGAATAAGGAAATGCCTATGGCCGTTTATGGGCATTATGGTTTTGCATTGTTGCTTATACCTACCGCTGCTGCCGACTACCTCGAATACGAGCGGTTTGGATTAATAGAATCCCTGCGACCATTTATCGACGGCGGGAAAGTAAAGGTGTTCTCCATCAACAGCATCAATACGGAAAGCTGGATGAATAATGAGATGCAGCCGCGTCACAAAGCCATTCGTCACCGCCAGTGGAATGATTATGTTTATAATGAAGTGATCCCTTTTGTGCATACGTATACCAGTGGCGAAACGCCTGTGATCGTATCTGGCGCTTCCTTCGGTGCTTTGCATAGCGCCAACCTCTTCTTCCAACGGCCTGATCTCCTCAACGGTTGTATTGCGATGAGCGGTGTGTATGAGCTTACCGAATATACCAAGGGATACTTTGATGATAATGTATATTTCAACAGTCCTATGCACTATATGCCCAACCTGACTGACCATTCCATCCTGGAACAGATCAGGCGCAGCCATCATATTCATTTATTCTCCGGCAGTGGCGATTATGAAGATCCTGAATCGGCACGCCGCTTTGCCGGTATCCTGTATGGCAAAGGGATCAATTACGAACTGGATATCTGGGGGCATGAATGGAAACATGACTGGCCTACGTGGAAGGCAATGTTGCCACATTATTTAGGAACGAGGTTTTAAAGGCAACAAGGCATATAGGCATTGAGGCAACGAGGAACAGCCTAATTGTTATTTTATATTAGTTCATCGAGGAGGTTGATGAAATCTTCGCGGTCGATCATGCGGGCGCCTAAGGAAGCAAGGTGTTCGGTGTGTACCTGGCAGTCGATGAGTTGAACTCCTTCAGACTTTAGTAATTGAACGTAGCTGATGAAGGCATACTTGCTGGCGTTGCTGGCTCTGCTGAACATGCTTTCTCCAAAGAATACTTTTCCCATCCGGATACCGTAGAGCCCTCCTACCAGTTCGCCATCGAGCCATGCCTCGGCACTGTGTGCATATCCCTGGTGATGTAAATCTGTATAGGCTTCTTCTACAGCCGGTGTGATCCAGGTGCCATCCTGTCCATTCCGTTTGATGGATTTGCAGGCATTGATCACTTGCGGAAAGGCTTTGTTGACCGTAAATGTAAAAGCATCTCTTTTGAGCAGTTGCTGCATGCTCTTGCTCACTTTCAATTCATCGGGAAATAATACAAAACGGGGATGTGGGCACCACCACAGGATATGGGCGCCTTCGTACCAGGGGAAGATGCCGCTGCGGTAGGCGAGTAATAATCGTTCGCGGGAAAGGTCGCCGCCGATGGCCAGCAGACCGTCGGGTTCAGCCAGATGTACAGGAGGAAAATACAGGTCTTTTTCTAACGCAAATAATGGCATTGTTGCAAAGGTTATGCAGCCACTACTTCGATGGTAGCTCCGATGCCTCTTTCTGTAATGGCATCGCATTGTGGCTTCAACTCATCATAGGAGCCTTGCTTTACAGCATATTTTCCCTGAAAATGGATGATGTAGGCGCATTGTTCGGCCTGCTCGGCGCTGTGGCCGCAAACCTGTACCAATGTTTCAATTACATGTTCAAAAGTGTTCACCTCATCATTCCACACAATGAGGCTACAGGGCTCTTCGCTTTCGGTGAGCACATCCACATCTTCTGACTCATAAGGGCGTGTAGGTCCGTCAAATGCCATAAAATCAGTGTATTGATAATACAAATGTATAAAATCAGATGCACGGAGACAAGCCCGGGTGAACTTCCTTTGGCAGGCCACGTGGCTACTGATCATCAGCTACTTATAATTGCCTTTTCTTCAACTCCTGCAGGAGCCGGGGAAAGAATGTCTTAAAATTGGCATATGTATTACTGTTTACTGAATACAATATAAGCTGCAGGTGTAAGCGGATTGTTGCCTGCTGCCCCTATCCTTTTTAACACGAGGTTGTATTTGTGGTTCTTATAACTGAAGCTGTAGTTCTGATTGACGGTTATGGTCGGCGTGGCAATGGGTGATGGACACGCTGCAGAGCCGATCATATTACAGATCTGAACTCTTATTGTCTGCCGGCTTCTGTCGATATCGAGCAACAGTACTTTCATGTCGTCGAACTGGAGAAAATATCCTTTCTTGAACCAGCTTTCTTCATATACTTCTTCTTTTAGATCCCGTACGTTATTCTGAATGATATTTTTTTGAGCTGTCAGTTGAGGATTGCCGCCATAAATATACTTGGTCGTGTCTTTATTATTAACGCGTAAAGACCTAACCACTTTTCTCAAACTATCTATCTCGATCCTCTGGGTAATTACTGAATCCCTGACTTTTGCGATATCGTATTTTTGGCTGGTAACGACTGTCTCGTATGTTCTAACAAGATTTAAGACCGAATCCCTGGAAACTGCAAGATGTGCGTTGGCGGTATCTTTAATTAGATTGGCTGTTTGTAGATTTTTATTTGCAGTTTCAACTGAATCATTTAGGCGCTTGATCTTTGTGGCTTGAGTGATAAGAGTCGCATTCAATTTTGTTATTTGCCAGAGTTGCCTCAAAAGAGAGTCTCCGTACTCTTTTTGAAACTCTTGTTGAATTTTTGCTTCCCTAGTTTTTATTTTTGCTTCTTTTGTAGTAATGTCATAAATAATAAAAGCAACCATTAACAGTATGATGCCAGCTACATACAACAGAAATTTAATTCTCTGCCTGTGAGCTGCTCTTTCTTTTTTTGATTCAATGATGGAAGGGAGTAGCGTATCGTGACTTATTTCATATACCTTATCAAGGTGGGAGTCTTCTTCGCGGATAAGCCGGAGTTCCAACAGTTTGCTGATGATTGCATCTGCGGTAGATAACTCCAGTGTTGCAGGAAATTTTCTGGTAGCTTTTATTCCTTGCATGACCTCTTTTACCTTTGCTTCAGACTGTACTATCCTTTTATTGCCGCTTACCAGCTCATCTTCGATAAATGTTTTGATCCTTCTCACGGATCTTGGAGGCAGGATAAGGGTTTTGTCCTTTCCGAGTTTCTCGATCTGCTTCCAATAAAACCGGTTAAGCATTTTTGATATGCCCTCTTTGTTTCCAAAGTCTGCAGGTTTGATGGTGACCTTTTTTTTGTGCGGGCTATCATTATACTTACGATGGGCTATTTCTTCCAGCTCCTGACATACGATCTGGAGCTGCGAACTTTCTATTTCTTCTTCTTTATTTTTAAGCGTATTCAGGATCACTTTCAGCGCCTCCTGATCATATTCATAAGGGGGGATCTTAAAACTTTTGGTAACATCACCTAATGCCAATATCTGCGAGGGGACATCAATGGCTTCTTCAGCCTGGTCGGTGGAAAGTGGTTTCAGGCCATACGAGTTATTCAATATACCTGGAATAGCCCTTGCTACTTCTTTCATTAATATGAATCTGTCGGACCGGATAACAAACAGGAGCTTTACTTTATCCTTGTGTTCAAATCCCTCACGGGAGTTGTCATCCAGTATTGCGCCAAGGCATTTGATCAATTCATCCCTGTCTTCCTTGCTATAATTAAGTAATTCTTCAAACTGGTCGAAGATTAGCAGCAACGGTTTTTTGCTGATCATATCGAGTAGCGGCGCAGGGGTGTTTTTAAAGTCAGCGAAATTGTTAACGTTCTTATGCGCTTTTTTTGCGATCTCTTTAGCCAGTATATCAACAGGCTTTTTTATTTTTTGTCCTTCGTTCTCTGCCTGAATAAAGCGGATAATGACTGGTTCGATCTTTGTGTCTGTCAGCCGGGGTATGAGGCCTGCACGTATTAAGGAAGATTTACCCAGGCCCGATCTGCTGTATAGAATAAATGCTGCATTGACCCGTATAGCATTCAACAGAATCTCTATTTCGGCTCTTCTGCCAAAGAAGATCCTTTTTTCGTCGCTGATAAAAGGGCGCAATCCCGGGTACCTGTGTAAGGTTTCGGACATTTTTGATGAACCGGCTATCATTTTCACTGCTTCGTGCGTGTTGCTACTATTGCTCATCGTATTTGTGTATTGATCATTTCAAGCATTTTTTTATAAGAATCCGGGTCTGGTTCTTTGCTGGCATTCCTTAATACCTGGGTATCTCCGGGAAGGATCAATGTGGCTCTTTTTTCTATTTCGGGAAACTGTATCCGCCAATCACAGTTCCTGATAATGATGGGAAATATGAGTATGTCTGGCTGTAGTGGGTCGTTTTTATTCAATTGCTGCTTTTTTGCGTCCTGCTGTTTCAGCCTTTCTAGTATTTTTTTGACTTCATATTCCATCTGTTCGGTGATGATGGATGTGTGGCTGAACAATAGTATATAAATACTGGCTTTGTTGAGGTGTTCTTCAATTACTTCGGCTTTGATATCTCCCTGTTTTAGTTGCTGGCGGTCGAAAAAGCTGATATCCCTTTTTTTACTATTTTACTGGGTTTGAGG